>NZ_JBOFOR010000052.1:0-15995 GCF_051659545.1 Romboutsia sp.
CTGGACCTTAGAGAAAGTGTATTCTTTTTTAGGTAAATAAATTAGAAATTTGCTAGATTTAACATAAACAAAATAAACACATCTAATTTTATTAAAATTGATAAAATTAAATGTGTTCATGAATAATTCAGGATAAATAATATCAGACCATTTTGGAGTAGAAATAGAAGTTCATATTTAATTTAGGCAAACACTCTTGATTATAAATTAATATATTCAAGAGTGTTTTTTACTTTGATAGAGAGTAAATTATGAATTTAATATAATAGTTTAAGATATATATATTAAATTAGATATAAAAAATATATGAAATAATTGACAAAGAATATAAAAATCAATATTATTTATCGTAATAGTATATTGAAAATTCAGTGAAAAAGAGAGTAGCTTAGGTGGAGTTTATAGAGAGCTGGGGAGAGGTGGAATCCTAGTAACAAGATTTGAGTGAAGAGAGCTTTAGAGAAGATTACCTGAAAGTAAGTATGGTAATAGGATTGTCTCGCCTTAAGAGATTTAAGATGATAAGAAAAAACTTATCAATAAGAGTGGTACCGCGGAAATATCGCCTCTTAGCATTAATATGCTAAGGGGCGTTTTTTTTATACTATTTATAATATTAACTATGGGGGATATAAAAATGGCAAATGTAAACTTAGAAGGTAGAAGCTTACTTACTTTAAAAGATTATACTAAAGATGAAATAAGATATTTATTATCTTTAGCAAGTTATTTAAAAACAAAGAAGAAGATTGGAATAAAAGACAACTTACTACAAGGAAAAAATATAGCATTACTATTCGAAAAAAATTCTACAAGAACTAGATGTGCTTTTGAGGTTGCTGCTTTTGATGAGGGGGCATGTACAACTTATTTAGGACCTGGAGATTGCCATATGGGGAAAAAAGAATCTGTAGAAGATACAGCCAAAGTATTAGGTCGATTTTATGATGGAATAGAGTTTAGAGGATTTAAACAAGAAACTGTTGATATTTTAGCCAAAGCTTCAGGAGTTCCAGTATGGAATGGATTAACAGATATGTACCATCCAACGCAGATACTTGCAGACTTTTTAACTGTAATTGAGCATTGTAATAAACCACTAGAGCATATAAAATTTGTGTATGTAGGAGATGCAAGAAACAATATGGGAAATTCTTTAATGACAGGTTGTGCAAAAATGGGTATGAAATTTGTTGCACTTGCTCCAAAAAAACTTTGGCCAGAAGAAATTTTAGTAGAAGAAATGAAAGAAATTGCCAAGGAATCAAGAGGTAGTGTTATTTTAACAGAAAGTATGGAGGATATTAAAAATGCAGATGTAATTTATACAGATGTATGGGTATCTATGGGAGAAGAAGATCAGTATGAAGAAAGAATAAATTTACTTAAGGATTATCAAGTTAATATGAAAATGATAGAAAAAATAGGAAAAGAAGATACTATATTTTTACACTGTCTACCAGCTTTTCATGATTTAGAAACAAAAATAGGAAAAGAAATATATGAAAAATACGGTTTAAAAGAACTGGAAGTAACTGATGAAGTATTCAACTCTAAATACTCAAAAGTATTTGATGAATCAGAAAATAGAGTGCATACTATAAAAGCTGTAATGGTTGCAACTATCAGTGATTTTAAATTAAATAATTAACATAATTGAAATAGCATAGTTGCCCTTTTAATAAGGCTACTATGCTATTTCAATTATGTTACTTTGATAAGTTCCTATTATTTGCTTTTATTATATCATAATAAGACCGTAATTTTAACCATAACTTATTGAATAAAATACCAATTTAAACTACTATTAGCTTATAATCATAAACTTTTAGGGGGCAAATAATATGTGGCAAACAAAAGATGAATTAATCAAACTTACTTTAGAACTTGTAAAGATAAAAAGTGTATCATCTACTAAAGATGAAACAGAAATAGCAAAGTTTATATACGAAAAGCTAAAGCAATTAGATTATTATAAAAAAAATCCTAATCATTTATTTTTACAACCTGTAAATGATGATTTAGATAGATACTTTGTATGTGCTTTAATGAAATCTAAAAAGAAAATTGATAAAACACTTTTAATAATATCGCATATGGATACTGCAGATATTGAAAATGCAGGTCAATTAAAAAAATATATACTTGACCCTTATGTTTATACAGAAAAACTTAAGGAAAATATTCATACACTAGATGAAGAATCAAGAAAGGACTTATTATCAGGGAAGTATTTATTTGGAAGAGGCATAATGGATATGAAAATGGGTCTTGCAATGCAAATGTCTTTAATAGAACGCTATAGTGAAGATGAAAATTTTGAAGGTAATTTACTTTTAATATCAGTACCTGACGAAGAATCAAACTCTAAGGGAGCAATTAGTGCAATTCCATTTATAAATCAAATAATAAAAGAGCATAACTTAAGTCCAATAGCAGTATTAAATTCCGAACCTGATTTTGGAGCATACCCAGGAGATGATAATAAGTACGTTTATTTTGGAACTTGTGGTAAATTACTTTTAGGATTTTACATTATAGGAAAAGAAGTTCATGTTGGAGAAAGTTTATCTGGTCTAAATCCAAATTTAATAGGAGCTGAAATATTATCAAGATTAGATTTAAATACAGATTTATGCGAAAAGGTAGGTAGTGAAATTACTATGCCGCCAACTTGTTTAAAATATGAAGATACAAAAAAATGCTACAATATACAAATGCCACCAAGTTCTATAATGTATTATAATATACAAACCTTAAAATCTAACCCAAAACAAATTATAGTAAAAATAAAAGATATATGTAATGAAGCAGCAGTATCAGTACATGACAAAATAAAAACCTCAAAGGAAAAATATGAAATATTATCATGCTCAAAAGTACAAGTTGAAAATGTCAATATAAAAATATATACTTTTGATGAACTGTATAAAAAAAAATATATTCAAGAAGGAGAAAACTTTGTACAGCATATAAATAAAAAAATAGAACTTTGGTCAATTGACAAAACCTTAGATGAAAGAGATATTACATCAAATATTGTATCAGAAGTATGTAATTTTGCAAAAGGAGAAGGGCCGATAATAGTTATTTTTTTTGCACCACCATACTATCCTCATGTAGGAATGGATGAAAGTAATTTAAAGCACCAAAAAATTATAAGTGCTACAAAAGAGGTTATTGCTTATGCAAAAGATAACTATAATGAGGATATAAAAATACAGAAATATTTCAAAGGCTTATCAGACCTTAGTTATTTTGCACTACAAGATGGAGAAGAAGTAGTAAAATATTTAAAGCCTAATATGCCAATTCTAGGATACAAATACAATATACCCTTTGAAGAGATAAAGAAATTAAATTTACCCGTTTTAAATTATGGACCACATGGTAAAGACCCTCATAAGTTTACGGAGAGAATATTAGTAGATTATTCTTTCAATGTGACACCTAAGTTAGTAAGACAAATAGTGGAAAAAATAATAACTATGTAATGGAGATGCTAAATATGTCTAACAATCAAGTGCTCGGAACTGAATCTATAGGAAAACTATTACTAAAATACTCTATCCCAGCTATAATAGGTATGTTAGTAAATGGTTTATATAATGTAATAGATAGAATATTTATAGGTAATATACCTAATGTAGGTTCTTTAGCTATAACTGGTCTTGGAGTAACTATGCCTATAACTACTATAATATTGGCTTTTGGTATGTTAATAGGTCTTGGAACTACAACTAATATATCAATTAAACTAGGTCAAGGAAAAAAAGAAGAAGCTCAAAAGCTAATTGGTAATGCTATGACTATGTCAGTGTTTGTAGGAGCAATACTTACAGTAGTGGGGCTAGTATTTCAAGATAAAATTTTAATAGCATTTGGGGCTAGTGAAGATACTTTAGAATATGCAAAAGCTTTTACACAAATAATTTTATTGGGAACAATACCAAATTTATTTGCTTTTTCTTTAAATCATTCAATTAGAGCTGATGGTAGTCCTAAAATCTCAGCAGGAATAATGATAATTGGATGTGTAACAAATATAATATTAGATGCTTTATTTATATTTAAATTTAATATGGGAATAAGAGGAGCTGCCTTAGCTACTGTAACAGCTCAAACACTTACTTCTATTTTAACTTTAATTTATTACTTAGGTGGAAATTCAAATCTTAAATTTGAAAAGAAAAACTTAAAAATAGATAAAAAATTAATAGGTGGAGTTTTTGCAATAGGCTTATCTCCTTTTGCAATGCAGTTAGCTGCAAGTTCAGTACAAGTAATATCTAATCATGTTTTAAAATTATATGGAGGGGACCTGGCAATAGGAGCAATGACAACTATATCTTCAGTAGCAATGGTATTTTTAATGCCTATATTTGGATTAAATCAGGGAGCTCAACCTATAATAGGTTTTAATTATGGAGCAAAACAATATCAAAGAGTAAAAAAGACTTATTTATGTTCTTTATGTGCAGCAACAATAATACTTTGCCTAGGAACATTTGTAGTACAAACATTTCCAGCAGCTATAGTAGGTTTATTTAATAAAGACCCGAATCTTATGAAAATATCAATTGATGGAATAAAAATCTACTTGTTAATGTTGCCTATAGTTGGAATCAGTATAACTGGAATCAATTTCATGCAGTCTATTGGAAAAGCTAAAACTGCTATGTTTTTAAGCCTGCTAAGACAAGTAATACTACTAATACCAGCAATACTTATATTACCTAGATTTTTTAATTTACAGGGAATATGGATGGCTCAGCCAGTTGCAGATTTTATTTCTGTTGCTATAACTGGAATAATAGTTATTTATGAATTAAAAAGCTACAAAAAAAATAATAATAAGGAACTTGAAAATTTCAATGTAGAATTAGCTATAGAAAAAACTTCAAAAGATTAATAATGTAAAAGACCTATAATTACTCAATGAGTATTATAGGTCTTTTACATTATAATTGTAACCTTTAGTCTAAATTTATCATAATTTATATGGAAATAGGATATTCCTATTTTCCATAGAAAGTGCAAAAAGGGGATGTAGTGATGGAAGATAATATTAAATTAGTTCCTTTTAGCAATGAAGGTGTAGTTACTGATTTAGCATATACTATTCCATATGGTGTAAACTTAATTAATGCTCCAGCTATCTGGAATAAAGGTTACACTGGAAAAGGAGTAACTATAGCTATTATTGATACAGGTTGTGATACAAAACATCCTGCATTAAGTGGAAGTATTATAGGTGGCAAAAACTTTACTACAGATGATAAATCAAACCCTAATATATATGAAGACTATCAAGGACATGGAACTCATGTTGCAGGAACTATAGCGGCAAATACAAATAATGTTGGTATAACAGGTGTAGCACCTAATGCTAATTTATTAATACTAAAAGCACTAGACAAAAATGGAAGTGGAAGTATTACATCTATAATAAATGCTATAAATTATGCAATACAGCAAAAAGTAGATATAATCTCTATGTCATTAGGAGGGCCTTCAGACGTAAAAGCGTTACACGATGCAGTAGTTTTAGCTATAAATCAAAATATATTAGTTGTATGTGCAGCAGGAAATAGAGGAGATAATGGAAATCCAAATACTGATGAGTTTGATTACCCTGGTGCATATGATGAGGTTGTAGAAGTAGGAGCAATAGATAAAAATAAAAATATTGCACCATTTACAGATTCTAATAAGTTTGTAGATGTAGTAGCCCCAGGTGTTGCTATTTTATCCACGTATAAAAATCAATCCTATGCAACTTTAAGTGGAACAAGTATGGCTACACCACATGTAACTGGAGCTTTAGCTTTATTGATAGAATGGTCTATAAAAGAATTCGGAAGAAAATTGACAGAATCAGAGTATTATGCTCAGCTTGTAAAGTGTACTAATACATTAAATTATGCTAGAACCCTTCAAGGAAATGGATATGTCTATTTAAATATGTACAACACAAAATAAATATAAATAGCTTAAAGGTGTAGTACCTTTAAGCTATCTTTTTATAAAAAGTAGATTATATAATTAATTTCAAATTAGAAAAAATAATTTCCAAAATTTTATCATTAAAAAACAATATTAATTTCTATATTTACTGATAAAAGAAAAAAATTAACTAATACTATTATAAAAAGAAAAATTAACTAAAATCACACATAAGATGACATGAATTATGTATTAGGCATTGGAGGAAAGCTTATGGGCAAAAAAATTGATAAAAAAAAGGCAACTATTATTTTAAGTGGTGGAGCAATTTTAATAATGTCCATTGCTAATATTAATATAAGTTATGGAAATTTTAAAAATAATTATAGTTTTAACATGCAAACTTTATCCACAAATACTATTACAGATATGATATGTAACACTATTGAAGAGGGTAATAAAGGTCCAAGTAAAAGTAGTGGTAAAGTTGCATATATAACAATAGATGATGGGCCCTCTAAGTATACAGAGGATATATTAAATATATTAGAAAAATACAATGCTAAAGGTACTTTTTTTATGATAGATAAAAATATGAAAGTTTATCCAGAAAAAGTTAAAAGTGTAATTGAAAAAGGCAATTCAGTGGGCCTTCATAGTGTATCTCATGATATAAATAAACTTTATAAAAATAAAAATTCAGCTAAAGAAGAATTTGAAAGAAACAAAGAAACCTTTTATAAAATAACAGGACAAGAAACAAAATTAATAAGACTTCCTTATGGAAGTAAGCCATATACATCTCGTGAATCATATAATGTTTTAATAGATGAAGGATACAGTATTTGGGATTGGGATATAGATACACAAGATTGGAGGGCTACATCAGAACAAATTATACAAAATGTTAAATTATATTCAAAAAATCAAAATGAAATTATAATTTTAATGCATGAAAAAAAGCAAACAGTACAAGCCTTAGATAAATTATTAAGTTATTTATGTGATGAAGGATATGAGCTTTTAGCAATAGAACAAAATAAACATCCACAAAATTTTTGGCTTGGAAATTTATATAATGACTAAATGAGGTGTATTTTATTGAAAAAAAAAGCTTATATAGGAATAATACTATTGCTATCAATTACTCTTATAGGTTGTAGCGATAATAATATAGCAACAGTAAATGGAGTTCCTATACCCAAAGAAGAATATAATCAAACTATTAGAATAGTAAACAATACGAATAAATATATAAACGAAAAAGAATATAGTTCTATACTAGAAAACCAAAGTAAAAGCTTCAACAAAAACTTAGAAAACTCAATATTAGCATTTATGATAGATAATGAAATTATATATCAACAAGGAAATAAGTTAGGTATTGTTCCTAGCGATGAGGAAGTAAATTTTAAATATAAAGAAGTAGAAAAAGCTATAAATTCAAATCCGAATTACAAAGAAATTGTAGAGAATACAGATTTAGGAAAAGAGTATTTATTACGTTGTATATCAAAAGATATAGTGATTGGAAAATATAAGAAACACTTTGAAAATACTATAAATATAAGTGAAAAAGAAATAGAAGATTATTATAAAAATAATACAAAAGATTTTAATCAAAACGAGATAAATGCATCTCATATACTTATATCTACGGTAGATAGAAATAAAAATAGTGTAAATGATGAAGAAAAGGAAATGCTTAAAAAAAATGCTTCAGATATATTGCTTAGAATTAACAATGGAGAAACTTTTGAAGAACTGGCTAAAAAATATTCAGATGACAAGGTTACAGGAAAATACGGAGGAAACTTAGGATATTTTACAAAAGAAGCCAAAAATATTGAATTCACTAATTCTA
This sequence comes from Romboutsia sp., assembly GCF_051659545.1. Lineage (GTDB taxonomy): Bacteria > Bacillota > Clostridia > Peptostreptococcales > Peptostreptococcaceae > JBOFOR01. Next base: position 7,811 of record NZ_JBOFOR010000052.1, read on the forward strand.
TTTTTAAGTTAAATAAAAGTGATTCATATAAAATAATAGAAACAAGTTACGGATATCACATAGTTAAGATAAATGATGAAAGAATAAGAATAAGAACGCTAGAAGAAAGTAAAAATGAAATAAAAGATGAAATATTAAACCAAAAGTATATAGAACATATAAAAAAATTAAATGAAATGTCGGATATTAGAAAAAAATAAAGTGATGTAAAATTCAAAATATTCATAAAAATTAAACGATATAATTGACAGTTGATAAATTTATAAATATAATTTGTAGTAATAATTAAATAATAAAAAGCCAAGACGGAGAGAAAAATGTTTATAAAGTTTGATTACAGAGAACCAACATTTGCTGAGAGTTGGATTAAACTATGCATATAATGATCACTCCTAAGCTTTCATACTGAAAAATATATTTTAATAAGTATGAACGTGTGCCAGCGTTAAAAGGTTAGGGTTAATATATTTGACCTAAGAAAGAGATGGTAGCTAAAAAGCTACAAATAAGGTGGTACCGCGAAATATAACTTTCGTCCTTATAAAAGATTTTATATTTTTTATAATGGCGGAAGTTTTTTTATACAAATATATAGGAGGTATTAAAAATGGATAAAGTTGTATATGCCGATTTAAATCAAGGTATAGATTCTTTTGTTAGAGTTACGATGACACTAAGAAGAAAAGAAATAAATATACAATCAATAAGAATGATAACAGATTCAAATAATAATGCATCAATAGAATTAACAATTAATGAAGATGTCTCATCAATAGAAACTGTATTAAATTATATGAGTAAATTACATGATGTAGAAAATATAGAAATTGAAAACAGAAATATATCTACAAGATATGCATAAATTGCAATTTGAAATTACTAAAAATAAAGAAGCTTATAAATAAGTATTGATGTTTAATACAAAAAACAATTTTACTTAATTAAAATATAAAATAAAACAAGGGGGAAATAAAAATGAAAAAGATGTACTATGATAAAGATGTAAATGTAGAAGTATTACAAGGAAAGAAAGTTGCAATATTAGGATATGGAAGTCAAGGTCATGCACATGCATTAAACCTTAAAGAGAGTGGTATCGATGTAATAGTAGGTCTTTATGAAGGAAGTAAATCAGCTAAAAAAGCTATGGAAGATGGATTTGAAGTGAAAAGTGTAGAAGATGCAACTAAAGAAAGTGATATAGTAATGTTACTTTTACCAGATACTGCTCAAAAAAAAATATATGAAAATAGCGTAAAAAATAATTTAAAAGATGGTCAAACATTAGCTTTTGCTCATGGATTTAATATACACTATGATCAAATAAAGCCGCCAGCAAATGTTGATGTTGTAATGGTTGCTCCAAAAGGACCAGGACATTTAGTAAGAAGAGTGTTTACAGAAGATAGTGGAGTACCAGCATTATATGCTGTTTATCAAAATTATACTGGAAATGCATATGAGGTAGTTTTGGCTTATGCAAAAGGGATAGGCGCTACAAGAGCAGGTGTATTAGAAACAACATTTAAAGAAGAAACTGAAACCGATTTGTTTGGAGAACAAGCAGTTCTTTGTGGTGGTGCAAGTGAACTTATAAAGGCAGGCTACAATACTTTAGTAGAAGCAGGATATCAAAAAGAAGTAGCATATTTCGAATGTTTGCATGAATTAAAACTAATAGTAGATTTACTATATCAAGGCGGTTTTGAAATGATGAGATATAGTATAAGTGATACTGCAGAGTATGGTGATTATGTAAGTGGTAAAAGAGTAGTAGGGGATGCTTCAAAGGCTGCAATGAAAGAAGTATTAAATGATATACAAAATGGAAAATTTGCTAAGGAATGGATAGAGGAAAATGAAAAAGGATTACCAAACTTCTTAAAATGGAGAAACGAAGACTTTAATATGCCAATGGCTGAAGTAGGTAGAGACTTAAGAAAAATGATGTCATTCTTAAATAAGGGGGAAGAAAAAAATGAGAAGCAACCATGTGAAGCAGGGACTAACTAAAGCTCCTCATAGATCCTTACTTAAAGCAAGTGGATATACGGATCAGGAAATAGAAAAACCTTTCGTAGGAATAGTAAACTCATTCAATGAAATAGTTCCTGGACATATACATCTAAGAGAATTAACTGAAGCGGTAAAAAGAGGAGTTTTAATAGGGGGGGGAACTCCCCTTGAATTCCCTTCTATAGCAGTGTGTGATGGTATAGCTATGAATCATGAAGGTATGAAATATTCTTTAGTAAGTAGAGAAATAATAGCGGATAGTATTGAAATAATGGCAAAAGCACATGGGTTGGACGGATTAGTATTAGTTCCAAGCTGTGATAAAGTTGTACCTGGAATGTTAATGGCAGCAGCTAGATTAAATATACCATGTATAGTAGTAAGTGGTGGACCAATGCTAGCAGGAAAGTTTAATGATAAATCTGCAGACTTAATAACCGTATTTGAAGCAGTAGGAAAAGTAAATAACAATGATATGAGCTATGAGGAATTATACGAACTAGAAGAAAGTGCTTGTCCTACATGTGGTTCTTGTGCAGGAATGTTTACAGCAAACTCTATGAACTGTATGACTGAAGCTTTAGGAATGGCATTAAGAGGAAATGGTACAATACCAGCTGTATATTCAAAAAGAAGAAGATTAGCAAAACAAACTGGTATGAAAATAATGGAACTTATAGAGAAAGATATAAAATCAAGAGACATAATGACAAAAGAAAGTTTTGAAAATGCATTAGCAGTAGATATGGCACTAGGGTGTTCTACAAATACTGTACTTCATTTAAGTGCAATAGCTTATGAGGCTGATGTTGAAATGGACTTAGATAAAATAAATTCAATAAGTAAGAAAACTCCTAATCTTTGTAAACTAAGTCCTGCAGGAAATCATTATATACAGGATTTAGATGAAGCTGGTGGAATCTACTCTGTTATGAATGAGTTAAGTAAAAATAATTTGATTAATAAAGAACTTATGACTTGTGAAGGTAAGGTAGTCTGTGAACTATTAAGAGAAAAGAAAAATAATGAAATAATAAAAAATATAGATTCTCCTTACTCTAGTAGTGGAGGAATAAAGGTATTAAAAGGAAGTCTTGCTCCAGATGGAGCTGTAATAAAAAAATCTGCCGTAGATGAAAGTGTTGTAGATTTTACAGGACCTGCAAGAGTATTTAATGGAGAATATGAAGCAGTAGATGCTATATTAAAAGGAACTATAAAGAAAGGTGAAGTTGTCGTAATAAGATATGAAGGACCAAAAGGTGGTCCAGGAATGAGAGAAATGCTAACGCCAACTTCGGCACTATCTGGAATAGGCCTTGATAGCAGTGTATGTCTTATAACAGATGGTAGATTCTCAGGTGGAACAAGAGGACTTTGTATAGGACACGTATCCCCTGAAGCTTATGAAGGAGGTCCTATTGGTCTAGTTGAAGAAGGAGATTTGATAAAAATAAGTTTAGCTAATGATAGTATAGATATATTAGTAGAAGAAAAAATTTTAAAAGAAAGAAAAGAAAAATTAGTAATAAAAGAAAGAAGCCTACAGGGATATCTAAAGAAATATGTTAAGCTGGTAAGTTCAGCATCGGATGGAGCTGTTTTTAAATAAAGATAAATGAAGAGAGTGAAGTATATGAATGGTGCAAGCTTATTATTAGAATGTTTGAAGAAAGAAAAGGTAGAAATGATATTTGGATATCCAGGAGGAGCAAATATACCACTTTACGATGCTTTATATGATTATGAAGAAGATTTTAATCATATAAGAACCGCACATGAGCAAGGATTGATTCATGCTGCAGATGGATATGCAAGAAGCACTAATAAAGTTGGTGTATGTTTTACAACATCAGGTCCAGGAGCAACAAATGCAGTAACTGGCATAGCAACTGCATTTATGGATTCAACACCAATGGTTATAATCACAGCCCAAGTGCCTAGAAGTTTACTGGGAAAAGATTCTTTTCAAGAAATAGATATAACAGGAGTAACTTTTCCAATCACAAAGCATAGTTACCTAGTAAGAAAAGTAGAAGATATACCTAATGTTGTAAAAGAAGCTTTTAAAGTAGCAAATAGTGGAAGAAAGGGACCTGTACTTGTAGATATACCAAAAGATGTATTTCTAACTGATATTACTTATAATGTAGATGATTATATACCATATGAAATAAAATCAGAGGAAAAAAATATTGATAATTCTGAAATAAAAAAAATAATAAATTTAATAAATAAATCTAAAAAACCTATAATTTATGCTGGAGGTGGAGTAAAGTCTTCAAATACTGAAAATCTATTAAATGAATTTGCAACTAAGATAGATACCCCCATTGTAAATAGCCTTATGGGACTTTCTTCTATAGATAGAGACCATGAATTGTCTATGGGAATGGTAGGTATGCATGGAAGTCAAGAAAGTAACTTAGCAATTAGTAATTGTGACTTACTAATTGGAATAGGTGTAAGGTTTAGTGATAGAGTTATAAGTAAAAGCTCGGAGTTTGCAAAAAATGCAGATATAGTACACATTGATATAGATAAAAGTGAGGTCAATAAAAATATAAATACAGATGTGTCTATAATTGGAGATATTGGAGAAACATTGAATTTATTAATTGATGGTCTAAATAATAAAAACAATTATAAATGGAAAGAAGAAATAAAGTATTTTGAAAATTTAAAGGAAATTCCGGAAGAAGAATTTCATCCTCAAAATATACTTAGAGAAGTAAATAAAAAACTAGGAGAAGAAACTATCTTAGTAACAGATGTAGGACAACATCAAATGTGGGCAGCTAAGTACTGGAATTTCAAAACCGGTAAAAAATTTATAACATCAGCAGGTCTAGGAACTATGGGATTTGGTTTAGGAGCAGCTATTGGAGCGAAAGTTGCTAATCAAGAAAAAACAGTTATTTTAGTTACTGGTGATGGAAGCTTTAGAATGAATTGTAATGAATTAGCTACAGTATCAGCATACAATATACCTGTTGTAATACTTTTATTAAATAATGGTTCATTAGGAATGGTAAGACAGTGGCAAAAATTATTTTCAGGGAAAAGATATTCTCAAACTGATATTCAAGACAATGTAGATTATATAAAATTGGGCAATGCATATAACATAGAGGGATATATGGCTAGCACTATGATAGAATTAAAAACAGCATTAGAAAAAATAAATATTAATAAACCTGTAATTTTGCAATGTAATATAAATAAAGATTATGATGTATATCCAATAGTACCACCAAATGATAAGTTAGAAAATTTAATATGCGATTAATTTAAAACACCTACTATTTATGTGGGTGTTTTTATGTATAATAATATTAAACATATAAATTTGATAAGGTTGGGGATAAAATGAACAAAGAAAAAAATACTATAGTAGTAAATTATAAAAATAATAAAATAAAGGCAAAATTAATATATAGGAAGAGAAAAAACATAACTATTCAAATAAAACCAAAAGAAAATGTGACAATTATTACTCCATCACAAGTGCCTATAACAAAATTAGAAGAAATATTAGTAGAAAAAGGAGATTGGATACTAAAAAAAATTGAAGAATATAAAGATGTAGAATATATAGATGAGGAAAGAGAACTAAAAACAGGCACAAAATTATTTTATTTAGGTAAAGAATATGTTTTAAAAGTAATAAAAAATACATCAATTGCAACTAAAAGACCAGAAATATATATAATTGATAATAATATAATTTTTAATGGTAGCAGTGATGAAAATGAATATATAAAATTACATTTGAAACAATGGTATAAAAAAGAAAGTGAAAAAATTATAATAGAGAGATTAATTAAGTGTAGAGAAAACTCTCAAACGATGATGAAATTAATACCAAGTACTTTAAAAGTAAAAGAACAAAAGAGAAGATGGGGTACATGTACCTCTAAAAGAGCAATCTATATCAATTCTAAAATAGCTATGGCTAGGCCTGAATCCATAGATTATATCTTAATTCATGAATTTAGCCATTTAGTACATTTAAATCACTCAAAGGATTTTTATAATTTAGTAAAAAGCATGATGCCAGACTATAAATTAGAAGAAGAATGGCTAAAAAAATATAGCTATATGTTAACTTTATAATCTAAGAATACAAATAAAAGCATATAATTTATTAATGTATTCTTAGATTATAAAGGGAGGGATTGGTATGCCAAAAGATACTTCAAAAGATAACTGCAAAAGTGAATCTCAAAATAATACCTCTCAAAATTTAAATTTGGGTTTAGATAAGTTTAGTTATGGAGACTTTGTAGTATTATCTTCTATTATAGCTTATGCTATTGCAGAAGAATTAAACCAAACAGATTTAGAGCTATTACTAGCTTTTTTAGGGATGATATCTTCAGATATAGCAATACTTTTAATAAAACAGGGTATTGATAATGCAAAATTAAATGGTGCGATAGAAACTACTGTACAAGAAACTGCAAATGAAAGTGTATCATCACAATTAGCTAGAAAATCTAAATATAAAAAAGTAAAAAGAGTAAAATATAAAGTTAAAGGATAAGATTTATTTTTTTATAATATAATTGGTAAATAAATAGTTTGAAAAAAATGGTAAAAAAACAAAATACTTAAAATAATATTGACATTAGTATGTTAATATTATAGCATAATTTGTGGAAAACAATATCACAACATGGAGGGAAGCAATAATGGGAGAAAGTTCATTTTTATCACAATTCCTTATGATTACAGATATTAAGACAGTTTTATTCATAGCTGTACTTATAGGGACATTCTTTATTGTTAAGCAATTTGAAAAGAAGAAAATTAAATTTTCTACAAGAACAATTTTAGCAACAATTATAGGACTTATATTAGGGGTAATAATACAATTAGTAGCAAAGCTACCTGAAGATCCATCAACTGTAACTTGGTTACAAGAAGTAACTAAGTGGTATGGATTATTTGGATACGGATTTATGGATTTATTGAAAATGTTAGTTGTTCCAATGGTATTTGTATCAATAATAAGAGTTATAATAAATATGGGTGAAGGTGACAATCTAGGAACTGTAGCCTTTAGATCATTAGGTATGCTTTTACTTACAACTGCAATTGCAGCAATAGTTGGTATTATAGTTGGAAATGTTATGAAGTTAGGTGTTGGAGCGAATGTAGTAGTTGCTGCTGATACAGAGCTTAGAGAAATAACACCTCTAGTAGATACTTTAAGAGGATTACTACCATCAAATCCAGTAGCATCAATGACTGAAGGAAATATAGTAGCAGTAATAATATTTGCTACATTCTTAGGACTAGCAGTTAAGAGATTAAACAAAAAGCAGGCTAGCGTAATAAAGCCTTTTGTTGATTTAGTAGAAGCGTTCTACAAAATAATAGTTAGTGTAGCTATGACTGTGATTAAGTTTATGCCATATGCAGTGGTTGCATTACTTGCTAATACAATAACAGCTCGTGGATTATCCTCTATGATTTCAGTTGTACAATTTGTAGCTGCATTATATATATCGGTTGCAATAATGTTTGTTATACATTTAGTAATAATAGCCTTAAATGGATTAAATCCCGTAACTTATATGAAAAATGCTGCACAACCATTAATACTAGCATTTACATCTCGTTCAAGTTTAGGAACATTACCTGTCACTATAGATTCATTAAAAGAGAACCAAGGTGTAGATGAAGGTATAGCAAGTTTTACAGCAAGCTTAGGTGCTAATATGGGTATGAATGGATGTGCTGGTATATATCCTGCTTTAATGGCTGTTACTATAGCAAATATGGCGAATGTTGAAATGAACATAAGCTTCTATGCTATGTTATTAGTAGTAATAACAATCAGTTCATTAGGTATTGCAGGTCTTCCAGGAACTGCAACTATGGCTGTTTCAGTAGTTTTATCTGGTGTAGGACTTGGTGCTTATTTCCCTCTAGCTGGTGGAATACTTGCAATAGACCCAATACTAGATATGGGACGTACTTTCTTAAATGTAAATGGAGCAACCGCTACAGCGATAACTGTTGCTAATTCATTAGGTAAAGTAGAAAAAGATACATTTAATAGTATAAACAATATATTAAATAATGATCAAAAATCTGCTTAATAATTTTAAAAAGCTATCTTACCCATGTAAGGTAGCTTTTTTAGTGTAAATCTTTTTAA
>NZ_JBOFOR010000053.1:0-16286 GCF_051659545.1 Romboutsia sp.
AGATGTTAGCATTAGACTATAAAATCCAAATGCAAATTGAGCAATCCATGGAGATACCATGCTTGTATCAACCCAATTCCAAGGTAATTTAAATGTCCATAATAAAGTTATTACTTCTTTTAAATCATTTGTATTGTTAAATACTAAATAAGTAGTAGATAACATAGACATAAACATAGTTAAGAAGAATATTAAAAATCCATATCTGAACCATTTACTTTTTAGGAATTTAGGGATGTTTTTCTTTCTAGAAAGTTTAAGTTTGTTACCCATTAGGTCTAACATTTGACCTCTACCACAGTAGATGTTGCAGTATTTTTTTCCTCCTCCAGTTATTGAAATTATTAATGGAATTAAAAAACATAAAAGTCCTAACCATGCAAATAATATATTAAATAATCCTAGAGCTAGATAAGTAATACTTATAATCCACATATAGTCTGTAAGCTTTTTCTTATTTTTTTTCATAAATTACTTAACCTCCATAGTTTTGATTTCTATGACAGATGCTGGACAAGTTTTTTCACATTTTCCACATCCAATGCATTTATCAGTGTTTATTTTTGCAAAAACACCTTGTTCTATATTTATAATTTGAAGAGGACACACTTTAGTACATGATCCACAAGCTACACAAAGGTCTGTGTCAATTATAGCTTTTCTTTTTACTTTAGCCATATAATTACCCCCTATAAATTTATTACTTTTTACATTATATATTTATAATCAATTTTGTTCTGTAACTTAATCACAAAAGAATAGTTTTAAAGTACACAGCATAATTTTTTATTAAATGCATAGCGTTAACAATTCATTTTTTAAACGTTAATATTAATTAAAAGTAAATTATTTAAACGAATATAGATAATATTATAGGAAATTGTATTAATATGGACAATAATAAAGAAAAACTATCTATTATTTAAAATATGTGATACAATAATATTTGTAGCAACACACAAGTAAATCAAGAAAAATCTTGATATAGGTTAATAGGAGTATTTCAAATGAATAACGGAATAGTAAAATGGTTTAACAATGAAAAAGGATTTGGTTTCATATCAGTAGAAGGTGGAGATGATGTATTCGCACATTTCACAGCAATACAAACGGATGGATTTAAATCATTAGAAGAAGGTCAAAAAGTAAGCTTTAATATAGTTAAAGGTGCTAGAGGTCCTCAAGCAGAGAATATAACTATATTATAATATATATATGTTCGTAAAAAGACACAATTTGTGTCTTTTTTTATGTTTAAATTTATTTTCAAAAAATATCTATTTTGCAACTATATACATACCTGAAGATGGAAAAGAAATCAGCGTAAGCTCAAATGTAAAAGAATCTTTAGATAGACGTACAGGTAGATATACAACTATATTAAATCTTGAAGGACATAAAAATGATATTTCAAAAATAAGAAAAATAAAGCAAATATCAATATTATCAAAAGGTGACATGAAATTACTATATGACCAACAAATAAAAATAGACTTAGTAAAATAATCAAAATAAATAATTGAATAATATAAAAATAGCAGTATCTTTAAAAATTAAGGGTACTGCTATTCTAATTATAGAAAATAAAAACTTTTAGCACTCGATACTTGACAGTGCTAACAAATCTGCATACAATATTAATTATGAAGGGGAAAGTTTTATCCCAAATATTTATTTAATAGAGTAATGAGGAGGAGATAAAATGAACAATCAAAAAGGAAGTATATCAATACATACAGAGAACATTTTTCCAATAATAAAAAAATGGCTATACTCAGACAAAGATATATTTGTTAGAGAGCTTATAAGTAATGGATGCGATGCAGTTAATAAGCACAAAAAACTTATTTCATTAGGAGAAATAGAGGGACAAAAAGACCAAGACTACAAAATAAACGTGTACATTGACAAAGAAAATTCAGCATTAATCTTTGAAGATAATGGTATAGGGATGACTGAAGAAGAAGTACAAAAGTATATAAACCAAGTAGCTTTTTCAGGTGCGGAAGATTTCTTTAATAAATATAAAGATAAAATGACTGAAGAAAATGATATAATAGGTCACTTTGGACTAGGATTCTATTCTTCATTTATGGTAGCAGAAAAGGTTCAAATAGATACTTTATCATACCAAGAGAATGCTACACCTGTAAGATGGATAAGTGAAGGTGGAACAGAATACGAAATAACAGAGTCTGATAATAGAACTACAAGAGGTACTACAATAACATTATTCTTACAAGAAGATAGTAAAGAGTTCTTAGAAGAATATACATTAAGAAATATAATAGAAAAATATTGCTCATTCTTACCTGTTAACATTTATTTAAACACTAAGAATGAAGAAATACAAACAGAGGAACCTAAAGAAGATGAAGAAGTAAAAGTACCAACGCCTATAAATGAAACTACGCCACTATGGCAAAAGTCACCAAAAGATTGTACAGATGAAGAGTACAAAGAGTTTTATAGAAAAGTATTTAAAACATTTGATGAGCCTTTATTCTGGATACATCTAAACGTGGATTATCCGTTTAATTTAAAAGGAATACTTTACTTCCCTAAATTAAAAAATGAATTTGAGCTTATAGAAGGTAAGGTTAAGTTATACAACAACCAAGTATTCGTAGCAGATAATATAAAAGAAGTAATACCTGAATTCTTATTATTATTAAAAGGTGTAATAGACTGCCCAGACTTACCTCTAAATGTATCTAGAAGTTTCTTACAAAATGATAGAGATGTAAGTAAAATATCTAAACATATAGTTAAGAAAGTTGCAGATAAGCTAAAATCATTATATAAAAATGAAAAAGAAAGTTATGAAAAATTCTGGGATGATATACAAGTATTTATCAAGTTTGGATGCTTAAAAGATGAAAGTTTCTACGATAAGATAAAAGATATTATATTATTCAAAACTATTAACTCAGAATATATAACAATTGATGAATACTTAGAAAAATGCAAAGAAAAGCATGAAAATAAAGTATTCTATGTAAGCAATGAAGAACAACAATCACAGTATATAAAATTATTTAAAGATTATGAGTTAGATGCAGTAATATTAGACTCAACAATAGATAATCACTTCATATCTATGATGGAATATAAGAAACAAGGAATTAACTTTAATAGAATAGATGCAGATTTATCTGATGTATTAAAAGAAAACAATGAAGAAAATAGTGAATCTAAAATAGAAATAGAAGCTTTATTCAAAGAAGCTGTAGGAGAAAGAATAAAAACTTACTCTGTAGAAAGCTTAAAAAGTGAAGAAACTACAGCAATTATTTTAGTTTCAGAACAATCAAGAAGAATGGCTGAAATGAAGTCACAATTCGCAGGAATGGACTTTGGAATGAGTTTTGAAGAAGAAAAGACTTTAGTTATAAATAACAATTCACCAGTAATCAAAAAGATTGTAACTTTAAAAGATGATGAAAGCAAAAAAGAGCAAGTTGAATTAATCTGTAATCAAATAGTAGATATAGCATTACTTGCAAATAAAGAATTAGATTCAAAAGAATTAGATGATTTCATAAAAAGAAATAACAAACTTATGAACATGATAATATCATTATAGATTCAAAAGCCACTTTTTTAATTAAAAAAAGTGGCTTTATTTTTATGTTATAAACTTGATAATAGCTTACGAAAGTGTAAGGTAAATGTAATCTACTTAAATGGTTAACTTCTTAAAAAAATTATATAATTAATACATAATCAGCTTAAGGAGGACAACAAATTGAAAAAATTAAATGCGTTTCAAATAAAAGTTTTTGCACTAATACTTATGCTAATAGATCACCTATACTTTGCGTTTCCACAAGTGTTTCCAATATGGTTACACCCGTTATCAAGGGTGGTATCACCTGTATTTGCTTTTTTAATGGTAGAAGGATTTTTCCACACTAGAAGTAGACTAAAATACAATATTAGATTATGGTCGTGGGCATTTTTAATGCAAATTGGCAATATGGCGATAAATACTGTTCTAAAATCTAAAGAAGTTGCTGTTCACAATAATATATTTTTAACTTTGGCATTAGGACTTACTATAATAAGTATAATTGAATACAGTAAAAGGAAAGTGGGTTCTAATAAAATAATGTTAATTGCATTAGCAATATTCCTATTGCCACTTAGTATTTTTACAGAAGGTGGAATTTCAGTTATACCTTTCATATTAATAACTTATATATTTAGAGAAAATAATAATAAGAAAATGATAGGATATGTAATATTATCAGTATTATTATTTATGATGAGTTACGCACCGTACCCTACGATAATAGAAACTATAAATATGTTAATGTATAACTCTGATTTCTTATTCATATTAGTAATACCATTTATGTTAATGTACAATGGTGAAAGAGGTATGAACAATAAATTTAGTAAATATTTATTCTATGTTTTTTATCCAATGCACTTATGGATAATAGCAATAATAGAATTTTCATTAAAATAGAAATCGAAAGTAAAATAGGAGCTATCTCAAATGTAGAGAGATGCTCCTATTATTTTTTAAAATACTATATTTTAAAGTTTATAAAATGCAGTAAATTATACTAATTTAAAATCTATATGTAAGAATGTATCTCTAAGTCCGTCAATTTGAACATCTGTAATTAGACAATTTTTAACTTCCCCATTTAAATTTAATTCTAGAATACCTTTATGTCCATTAGTTTCAATAAGTCTTTTAAAATCAGTTTTATAAAGCTTAACTGGAATACTCTGTTCTAATTGATTTCCATAAATTACTCCTGGTATATAGCCATTAGCTATAACTTGCTTAGTTTTTTCATTTAAATCCCTAGAAAGTACGTTTATCATGATTTTCCCCCTTGGTAAAATATAAAATTTATAAGGCTTGTCACCTACAATAAATATTTATTAAGACAACCATCAAAATATTACTAAAATTAAAAAAATAATCAAAAATTATATTAGAACTTATTAAGTATACATAATTAAAAAATAGAAAAAATATTGATAAGAAATAGTGTTAAAAATATGCATAAGGAGTGAGAGCATGTTTAAGCCCAAAAGAATATTTTTTGAAAAAGGATCCTTAGATACAAACGTAGGTAAGCATATATATAATGAATTTAGGAAAGATGATAATGTAGAACTTATAAGACTTACATCAAACAAAGTAAAAGGTAATATTCCAGGAGAAAACTTGTACGAGCAATACCGCTCTGGTAAAGAAACTTTAGTTGTAGGAAAAAGAACAAGCCTAAAATTTCAAACTTGTAAACCTTCTGCACATTATCAATTACCATTAGTGAGCGGGTGCATGGGAAGATGTGAATATTGCTATCTGAACACTCAACTAGGAGATAAGCCTTTTGTTAAAGTATTTGTAAATATAGAGGATGTATTAGATAGGGCAAAACAATATATAGAAGAAAGAAAACCAGAAATAACAATTTTTGAAGGAGCCGCAACTTCAGACCCAATACCAGTAGAGCCTTATACACATGCCTTAAAAAAGACAATAGAGTTTATTGGAAAAGAAGAGTTAGGAAGATTTAGGTTTGTTACTAAATACAATGATGTAGATAGCTTACTAGATATAGACCATAACAATCATACAGAAATACGATTTAGTATAAATACTCCTAGGGTAATTGATACTTACGAACACCATACAGCTTCAGCAGACAAAAGAATAGAGGCAGCAGCAAAAGTAGCCTCGGCAGGTTATCAAATAGGGTTTATAATCGCACCTGTATTTTTATATGAAAATTGGAAACAAGAATATAAAGATTTAATAAAAAGTATAAAAGATAAATTGCCACCAGAAGCTAGCGAAGAAATTATTTTTGAAGTGATTTCTCATAGATATACCACAAAGGCTAAAAATAGAATAATAGAAATTTTCCCGGAAACTACTTTGCCAATGGAGGATGAAGAAAGGAAATTTAAGTACGGCCAATTTGGATACGGAAAATATGTATACACTAAAGAACAATTAGCAGAAATGAAGGAATTTTTCCAACAAGAAATAAAAGAAGTTTTTCCTAATGGAATTATAAAATATGTAATTTAATGCATATTTGAAATGGAATCAGTAAGTAAAAAATATGAATTAACAAAACTATAGTAATAGACTTATTGTTATTTATATATACTTTAATATGAAGATTTACCCTTAATATTGGAGGAAATATAGATGAAAATGTATTCTAGAAAACAAGGTCATAAAAAAGGAGCAGAAAGTAGTATTCCTAATGTGTTAGCTTTTACATTTATTAGAAATTTTTTTAGTGATAAAAGCCACGAAAAAGTAAGAAAAGAATATTTTATAAATAACCTAAATTCAAAACAAGTTAATCAAGGTATGAAAGATATTAAATGGTTGTTTAAGGAGTACAAAGGATTAGATGTTATAACTATGGAAAATGAAGATGGAGACATAACTAAGTTTATACTATAAATAACTAAACTTAAAAGTCTTTAGAGTCGTGAGAATAATATAAAATATTAAAAAGCATAAGAGTTATTAAGGTGTTAATAATTCTTATGCTTTTTATTTATCTATAAGGTTCTATTTGGAATTAATGAACAAAATATAGTAAATATGGATATAATTATAAATAAAGAATAGAGATTTACATAAAGAAAAAATAGACATTGTAGTATATGGTCATTCACATAAAAGTGATATACATGAAAAAAATGGTATAATATATATAAACCCAGGTTCAGTAGGACCTAAAAGATTTAAATTGCCAATAAGTATGGCTAAATTAACAATAGTAGAGGACAAGCAAGAATACGAATGTAGTAATACAAAGAATATCTGTAATATAAAAGATTATAGAGTAGAAATTATAACTATAAATAGTTGATGTATATAATAGATATAGGAAAGGATAAAATATGTTTGGTTACGTAAAAGTAAATAAAATGGATTTAACCTATAGGGAATATGAACACTACAGAGGTTATTACTGTGGGCTATGTAAATGTCTAAAGGATAATCATGGCGAAATATCTAGATTATCTTTAAATTACGATATTACATTTTTGGTAGTAGTATTAAGCTCAGTTTATAGACCGAAGTCTACTGTAATTGAAGAAGGATGTATTACTAACCCTTTTAAGAAAAAGAAAAAAATAATAAATGAGATAACTGAATATGCAGCAAGTATGAATGTACTTCTAACCTATTACAAATTAGAAGATAATTTAAAAGATGATAAAGGCATAAAAGATAAATTAGCATATAATATATATAAAGGGAAATTAAAATCAGCCTATGATAAGTATCCCCAAAAAGCTAATTTCATAAAAGAACAATTAGATATATTACACAAATTAGAACAAGACAAAAACAATAACATAGATTTAGTATCAAATACATTTGGCAAACTTATGGGTGAAATATTTGCATATAAGGAGGATGAGTTTGAAACAGAATTAAGAAAAATAGGATTTAACGTAGGTAAATATATATACTTACTAGATGCTTATGAAGACTTGGATAAAGATTATGAAAAAGGAAGATATAATCCATTTATAGAATATATAGATAACAAGTCAGATTTAAAAGCTAAGGTGGATAAATTAATAAGTATGTCATTAGGAATGTTGGCACAAAGTATAGATAAATTAAATATAAAAGTTAATGTAGGGATAATTGAAAATATAATTTACTCAGGGGTATATCTTAGATACCAAAATATATTAGAAAAGGGATGTGAAACTAATGTACAATAACACATATAATGAAAACTTCTTG
The DNA here is from genome assembly GCF_051659545.1 of Romboutsia sp. GTDB lineage: Bacteria > Bacillota > Clostridia > Peptostreptococcales > Peptostreptococcaceae > JBOFOR01. The sequence continues at coordinate 7,760 of NZ_JBOFOR010000053.1, forward strand.
GGTGTTAGGACACTTATGACAAATAATGAATTTGAAAAAGCATACCAACTTTTAAGGAATATAAAGGAAAAATGTGCAGAGTGGTACTTTTTAAACGGTGTTTCAGCTATGAATATAGGATACTATCAAGAAGGAGAAGAAAGTATAAATAAAGCTATTTCTCTAGAACCTAAAAATACAAACTATAGCAAAGCTTTAGAAGCTTTTAATTTTTATAGAGATAATTATAGAGATAGATCGCATCATTACAATAGAAGAAGACGTCATGATATAGATGGATGTTGTTGCTGTTGTTGTGATGATTGTTGCTGCGTAGGTGATGATTGCTGTGAAAATTGTATGAAATTATGGTGCTTAGATTCTTGCTGTGAATGTTGTGGCGGAGATTTAATAGATTGTTGCTAGGTGAATAATATGAGTAAAAAGGTAGCTTATGGAGGAATTTTATTAGCTATAAATATAATTATATTACTACTTATAAATGTATTACCTATAAATACTTTGTTCTTAATGGGCTTGGCATCACTCCCAATAGCTATTGTAATAATGGAATATGGTCCTAGAAGTGGAGTTGCTTTTTATATAGCATGCATAATATTAGGATTTATAGTAATGACAAGTAAAATACAATGGATTTTGTATGTATTTACATTTGGGATATATGGGCTTATAAAGTATATAATAGAGCAAGATAGACCAATATATTTAGAATATGTTCTAAAAATTTTGTTTGCAAACATAGCTGTGGTAATAGTGTATTTTATATTAAGAGCATTTGTATATATACCAGTAAACTCAATTACTGTAGGATTATTCCAAGTTGCTTTTATAGTTTATGATTATGTGTATACTTCTTTTATAGATTATTACAACACAAAAATAAAACAAATAATAAATAAGATTTGATTAGAAATGGGACTATATTAATTTATAGTCCCATTTATGATTAACCTCTTAGGTTAAAATATTTTTCTTGTTCTTTTTTCAATGTATGGTTGCATTTTTGACAAGAATAATCAGTATGTTTTGAAACAAACTTATCGGTTTTAGCATCGTACACTAAGCTAGTATTATCTAAGATACCCACAGTTCTTAAATCTTCAGAGCAATTAGCACATCTTGATATACTACATAGAAGTTCTAACTTTTCAGGAGTAGCATCAGGTACAACACAATTACAGCTATTACATATAACTGGATTAAGTGCAGAGCTAGAAACCTCTATAGGCTTATTTTGCTTAGATGAAAATTTAAAAACTTTATTTTCACAAATTATGTATCCAGATTCAAAAATATTAGATTTACAATTTGGACATACAAAATAAGGTATAGTATCTTCTGTAATAGCTTCTTCAGTATCTTTCTCAGTAGTATTAGTACTTTGAGATGAATTTTTTAAGCTATTAAGGAAATTATAAACATCTTTATGCTTGCTTTGTTTTGATGAATAAAATAAATGCTCATAAATATTTGCAAAATCTTTATTTTTTGATTTTGAATTTAAGTCAATTAAATTATTTTCTATAGCGTATTTTATTATAGAAATATGATTATATTTTGTAGCTAAAAAAAGTACCAATTCATCAAATACACCATCGTTAATTTTATCTAAAAACTCTATCCATAAATCGGGAGATTCCAGATATAGGTCTTTACTTAATAATTCTAAGTCTTCTTTAATATTAGATTTTATCATAATTACCTCCTATCAAAATAAGCAAAAGTCCATAAAATAAATCTATGGACTTTATATTAAAAAAATTATATATCTAGTATATTTACATTAGATGTTAAAGAATAAATTATATCTTTTCTTTCAACTATTATCTCTGCTGTTTTAGATATAATAGGGTCATTTGATATATGAGCCATAAGCTCTTTTGTAGGATTTATTGCAATTGGATGACTGACCCTTCTTAACATAGTTATGTCTCCGTTAGTATCACCATAAGCATAAGATTTAGATAAATCTATATCATATTGCTCTACAAAATCATTTATAGCAACATTTTTACTTTTAGAATCCCACATAGGTATTACGGTTCCATTGAAAACTCCATTTTCAAATAGATAGCTACTTCCTTTGAAATCTGTTACACCATATTTCTGAGCCATTTTTTCAACTAAAAAATCAGGACTTCCAGAAATAAATATTACTATATGGCCATTGTCTAAATGCCATTTTATTTTAGAACGAGTATATTTGTACACCCTTTCAGCTTTTAGTTTTATTACTTGATCACTAGTAAAATCCACACAAGTTTTATCTAATCCAATTAAAGATCTTACGTACAATTCGCAGATTTCATCTAAGTAATCATCATAGTTTCCTTGTCTCTTATCCCAGTTCATGAAAGTATCCCTAGCATGTTCAAACCATAGTTTTTGGTCGATAATATCATACTTAATCATCTTTTTAAAGTGTTCTACCATTAGGGAGTCTCTATAAAGAGTACCATCAATATCGAAAAAAGCTGCTGTATTTCCCATAAACATCACCTCTTTTAAGCCTTTATTTTATTATATTATAAATTCTATATAAGTTGTAAAATTATATTAAATAATTTAAAATTCTTTTGGGCTATAAAATAATGAATTATTAATTAGTTTATAGTATATTCAAAAAGAGATATATAAGTCAAATTTTATTTGTTTAATAAATTAAAAAGAAAGAAGGATAAAATATATGAAATTTAGTTTTGCTAAAGTTACCAATTCTAGACTTATGGGTACCCTTGGATTAATTATATCTTGGGAAGAAAATAAAGACTGCTTTTTTCAATACTTTCTATTGGATGCGGAAGGATTAGGAATAGCTGATTATGTAGGCTTAGAAAATCCAACCCCTAAAGAAATTATAGAAGAAGAAGAAAGGCTTATGGGTGGTTTAGGCTCAGAAAGACTATATATTAGTGAAGAAGAAGCTTTATTTTTAGTCAAACACTTTGGAAATAAAAACTTTTCTTATGAGAAACCACTTCCAGGAGAAGTAGAGGAATATATAGATATTATAGAAAAATATGAAACTAAATTAACTATCTACGAAATGTATCCCCCAATATGTAAACCTGTAACAGAAGAAATTGAATTTATAAACTATATGACTATGAGGTTTATAGCGTGGGATAGAGAAAGTTTAAGATATTTTTCAGATAGTGAAGAAATAGCTAATATGCATATTACCAATATAAACGGAACTCTTTTAAAGAATAATGTAATAGAAAAGGGAAATGGAAAATATGTAAGTGAACCTTTATTTGAAGATGAGGATGGATATTACACTTGCAAAATAGCATTTAGTATAGAAAGAGTCGAAGAAAAATTAAAAATAAACTCAATACTAGTTACAGATAAATCTCCGATGTATGATTTTGAAGTTTTTGATGAAATAGCTAAAAAAGAGTTTGTAGCTATCTATGATATAAGTAATAAAGAAGAATTTCTAGAAAAACTTTTTGAAGAAGATCCAGCATTACAAAAAAGCGATATGGAAGATTCTGTTTTTTTTACTAAGTTTAATTTAGATAATGACCATGTTAAAGAGAACATATATGTTATAAACAATGATATTAACGCAATTTACTATCAGATAGATGATAAGTTTTTTGTAGGAACTTATGATAGTAAAAATAACAAAGATTTAAATGATAGACTTCAAGATAACTATAAAGATTATTTAGATTTTGAAAATGCGTTTTACTTTGAGCAAAATGCACTTTATGATTTCGTTGAATCTGGGTCAGATGATTTCTATGATTTTATAGATTAAAATAAATAAAGTCACGAAACTGTAGTTTCATGACTTTATTTTGTATTTATAATATTGGGGGAATATTATGAGGAATACATTAATAGTGTAGACAGATTTTATTTTTTTATAACCTAAAATATAAAAAAAATAAAAAAGTTACATTTCTTCCTCATCAAACTCCTCCATATTTATAGGAGACATACCAGGCATCATCATGTAAGGCATCATCATACCGGGCATCATCATGTAAGGCATCATCATGTTAGGCATCATTCCTGGAGGAAGAGGTGGCATCATACCAGGCATCATCATACCAGGTGGCATCATCATATTAGGCATACCATTCATCATATTAGGAACTTGTTGCTCACTAAACATATCTTCATCAAAATCTTCTTGCTCAAGGTTATTTACGCTATTAAAATTTTGTCCCATAAAAGGATGGTTTACGTAAGGGTTCATGTAAGTAATATAACCGCCCATATTCATATTAGGATCCATAGACATATTAGGGTTCATTCCATAAGGATTTGCATACATCATAGGATCTATATAAGGATGAGGATATATATAATTAGGATCCATGTCGTCACTTTGCTTTCCAGAGAACATATCAAAACTCATATTAATCATACCTCCTAAATTAATTACTATAATTCACTTTTATAATATATATATTAGAAAAAATATTAATATGTGCATTTTAAAATTTTATTTAAAAAAACTATATTTTAGGTTGCAAATATAGGACAAAGTGCATATAATTAAATATATGAACAGTTATTCATATGTTTGTTGAAAGAGAGGATTAATTAATGAAACGAGATTTAAATACATGTGATTGTAATGAAATACATGAGGAAATAGTAAGTCAAGTAAAAGAAGTAATGCCAGAAGAAGAAATGTTATACGACTTAGCTGAATTGTTTAAAGTTTTTGGAGATACAACAAGAATAAAAATAATATATGCATTATTTTCAAATGAAATGTGTGTATGTGATATTGCAAATTTACTAGGAATGACTCACTCTGCAATATCTCATCAACTTAGAGTTTTAAAGCAAGCAAGATTAGTTAAGTTTAGAAAAGAAGGAAAGGTGGTTTATTACTCATTAGATGATAGTCATATAAGTCAAATTTTCGATTGTGGGCTAAATCATATTCAAGAAACTTATAAACGATAAGGGGGGAAGCCATGGAGGCTTTAAGTTTAATTAAAAAAGAGATTATATTAGGTGGTCTTAATTGTGCACACTGTGCTGAAGTAATAAATGAAAAAGTATCGAAACTAGATGAAGTCGAATCTTCTAATTTAAATTTTATAAATAAGAAGCTTACACTTAATATATTAGAATCTTGTAATCAAGAAGAAGTTATAAATGAAGTTATAGATATAATAAATTCAACAGAACCAGGACTAGACATAGAAGTAGTCTCTAACTTAAACAACATTAAGGTTGAGATAATACTAGGTGGATTAAACTGTGCGCATTGTGCTGAAGTAATAAATGAGAAAGTATTAAAATTAGAAAACATAGAATCTTCAAACTTAAACTTTATAAGTAAGAAACTTAATATAGAAATAAAACAATCAATAAATGAAAAACAAATTATAGATAATGTAGTAAAAATAATAAATGATACAGAACCAGGATTAGATATACAAATAAATAGTAAAAGAACTACAAAAGCTAAAGCTACAAAAGAAAAAGAACATAGTGATATAGATAAAAAAGATTTATTTAAACTAATAATAGGTGCAATAGTATATGTATTTGGAATATATCAAACTGCAACAGGGTTCGAAAGTCAATTTAGTAATATAATATTTCTAATAGCTTATATAATTGTAGGTGGAGAAGTTCTTGTAAAGGCTGTTAGAAATGCAATAAAAGGAAGCGTATTTGATGAAAACTTCTTAATGGCAATTGCAACCATAGGTGCATTAGCTATTGGAGAACTACCAGAAGCAGTTGGGGTTATGTTATTCTATCAAATAGGTGAATTTTTACAAGGAATGGCAGTTGGTAAATCTAGAAAATCTATAACTGCTCTTATGGAAATAAGACCAGACTATGCAAATTTAAAAATTGGACCTGAAATAAAAGTAGTTTCACCTGAAGAAATAAGCGTAGGAGATATAATAGTTGTAAAGCCAGGAGAAAAAGTGCCTCTAGACGGTACTGTAATAGAGGGTATATCTATGGTAGATACATCTGCTCTTACAGGAGAATCTGTATTAAGAGAGATTTCAGTAGGAGAAGATATTTTATCTGGATTCATAAATAAAAATGCGCTACTAACTATAAAAGTAACAAAAGAATTTGGAGAATCAACAGTATCTAAAATACTAGATCTTGTTGAAAATGCGAGTAGTAAAAAGTCTAAAACAGAAAACTTCATAACTAAGTTCTCAAGATATTACACACCGATAGTAGTTGTATCTGCTATGTTAATTGCATTTATACCGCCACTTGTAATACCTGGAGCAGTATTTAGTGATTGGTTATATAGAGGTTTAATCTTCTTAGTTGTATCTTGTCCTTGTGCTTTAGTTTTATCTATACCTCTTAGTTTCTTTAGTGGAATAGGATTTGCTTCTAAAAATGGAATCTTAATAAAAGGAAGTAACTACTTAGAAGCTTTAAGAAATGTAGATACAGTAGTATTTGATAAAACAGGAACACTTACAAAGGGTGTATTTAATGTAACTAAAGTTAATGCAGTGGGATTATCAGAAGAACAATTGTTAGAATACGCAGCTTTTGCAGAAGTTAACTCAAACCATCCAATAGCAAAATCAATATTAAGCTACTATGATAAAAATATAGACTTAGACAAAATAAGTAGCTATGAAGAAGTAGCGGCTTATGGAATTAAAGTAAATTATAGTGGAAACTATATATTAGCTGGTAATGAAAAGCTAATGAGAAAAGAAAATATATTTTATTCACCAGCCAAAGAAGTTGGAACAGTAGTATATATAGCTTTAAATGGAGCGTATAAAGGATATATAGTAATATCAGATGAAGTAAAAGACGATAGTAAGAGTGCTATAGAAAAATTAAAAACATTAGGCGTAAAAGAAGTTGTAATGCTAACTGGAGATAATGAAAAAGTAGCAAATAGCATAGCAAAGGATTTAGGTATAGATAAGGTGTATTCTAGCTTATTACCTAATGAAAAGGTAGAAAAATTAGAGGAAATATATAATAATAAATCTGAAAAAGAAAAAGTTATATTTGTAGGAGATGGGATTAATGATGCACCTGTTCTAGCCCGTGCAGATGTAGGTATAGCTATGGGAGCTTTAGGGTCTGACGCAGCTATAGAAGCAGCAGATGTAGTTTTAATGACTGATGAACCAAGCAAAATAGCTAGAGCAATAGAAATATCTAGTAAAACTAATAAAATAGTATGGCAAAATATAATATTTGCATTAACAGTTAAGGTAATAGTAATGATACTAGGAGCTGGGGGAGTTGCTACTATGTGGGAAGCAATTTTTGCAGACGTAGGAGTTGCTTTAATTGCAGTATTAAATGCTATGAGAGCCATGAGATAAATACAAAGAACCGTAATAAAATTATTACGGTTCTTTGTTTGCTTAAATCACGTATTGGAATACACATATAAAGTGTGCTAAAGTTCCTAACATTATAAAAATGTGGAATATCTCATGGAATCCAAAATGCTTAAACTTTAAAAATGATGGTTTAGTTGCATAAATCAAAGCGCCTACTGTATATAGGAAACCTCCTACAACTAACAATGATAATCCTTGTAAAGATAAAGCTTTATATAATGGAATTATTAAGAATATAGCAATCCATCCCATGCCAACATATATAATAGTAGAAATCCATCTAGGACAATTAAACCAAACTAGTTTAAAAGTAACCCCAACAATGGCTATAAGAGTTATTATTGTAAATAATGTCCAGCCAGTAGGTCCTTGTAGCGCAATTAAGCAAAATGGAGTATAAGAACCTGCGATTAATACAAATATCATAGAATGGTCTAGTCTTCTTAAAAAGCTTATTACTTTATCTGTAGAAACAACTAGATGATATGTAGCAGAAGCAGCATATAAAAGAATCATACTTAATCCAAAAATTATAACCGCTGTTAATGCCACAGCATTAGGTTGATTTATTGCAGTTTTTATTACTAATGCTAATAATGCAATAAATGATAACACAGCTCCAACCAAATGTGTAAAACCATTTATTGGTTCTCTAAGAAAATTACCCATAAATACCTCCCTATATTAAAATTAAAATTTTTATAGTTATCTATTTAATTATTTCTATATATAAATAGTAAAATATCATTTAGTTTCATATTATAGTAATATTATACTCTAAATTAGAAAAGTATATATAGGGGTTTAGAAAATATATTTAAAAATCAATTCTAAAATATATTTTTAGAAATTGTAGTAAACCAATACTTTCAACTATAATTATAATATAAATGTTAATAAAATTATAAAAAAACATAAAAAAGTATTGACGATAAAAAATGTTAATGGTATAGTTATACTTGTCCTTAAGAAAAGGGACAGAAACAAAAAAAGAAATAAAAAAGGTTGACAAAATAAAACGATTTTGTTAAACTAAAGAAGTTGCAAAATAGCAACGATATGAACTTTGAAAATTAAACAGTAGGTTAATTTATAGAAACAAACATAATTCTTAACAGAATTAAAACACAAACAAACCAAGCCAGATATTCAGATAATGATTAGCTGAGCGATGGACAACTTTTATTTGA
>NZ_JBOFOR010000054.1:0-2476 GCF_051659545.1 Romboutsia sp.
ATTACCAAGAAAAATATTAGGCTACAATACGCCTGAGAAACTATTTGAAGAACAATTAGATTCTATATATGCAGCCTAATATTTAGATTATTTTTCATATTTTAAAAAATAGTTCAATTTGATATTGCAATTAAGCATAATTATTTTTTTATAATTTATTTAACTCTTTTTATATTTTCCAAATTATGCTCTTTTTCTTACAAATATCATTGTCTAAACACTTTTCACTATCCTTAAATCTTATCTTTATGCTATTATCATTTTTTCCGATGATTATACCATCTTTAAACTTTTTGTGAAATACTCTATCTCCTATTTTCATGCCTTTAACTTCGCCTTTTATATCTTCTATAAATCTAGATTTATACGCTGTTTTACCGTATTTATTTAAAGGAGAGCTTATACATAAGTTTTCTTCTGCCCTTGTTATTGCAACGTACATCAATCTTCTTTCTTCTTCAATTTGTTGAGTTTTTATTTCTTCATCATTTACATCATAGGATTTTTCATGAGGAATAGTTCCTTCATTAGCACCTATAATATATACATTTCTAAACTCTAGCCCTTTAGCACTATGCATAGTAGTAAATATTACTCCATCTGTCTGTTTATTTTTTTTGTTATCTACTAATTCAGTTTTTACATTTTCTATATGCTCTAAATATTGTTCTATAGTCTTATGGTGTGTAGCTGAACTTTCTATTTCGTTTAATATCTCTATTAATCCATTAGTCTTTATTTTTCTATTAGCACAATAATCTAAAATATATCTATCATAATCTAAAGTAGTTCTAATATATGATATAGCATTTTTAGGACTTAAAGTTTTTAAGTAACTTAAATCTATGTCCAAATCATTTATGGTTTTTACTTGTTTTGGATGTAAATCGCATTTAGTTATTAAGGCATTTACAAAATCATCTTCATCTTTTACTAAATTTACACTATCTCTAGATATATATCTAAAAGGTTTATTTATAATTCTTATCCAGTTTTTATTATCTTTGGCATTTATGCCTATTCTTAGATAAGCTAATATGTCTTGTGCTGCCCAATGGTCGTAAATTGTAACTACTGAATCTTTAACTACAAAAGGTATCCTCATATCCATAAATACATCTACTAGTGCTCTTGATTGAATATTAGTTCTGTATATAACCGCAAAATCTGTGTATTCTACATAGTCTTTTTTGATTTCTTCTAGAATATTTTTAGCTATTTGAGTAGCTTCATCTTCTGAGTCTTCAGGGTATATGTAACTAACTTTTGCTCCTTCTCCTTGGCTACATTTTATAACTTTTTCATATCTATTTTTATTGTTTTCAATTAGTTTATTTGCTGTATCTATAATCTCACTTTTAGATCTATAGTTAATATCTAGCATAATCTTTTCTGTACCCTTAAAATATTCCTCAAATTCTAGTAAAAAATCTGGTCTTGCACCTCTAAATCCGTAGATACTTTGGTCTTCATCTCCTACTACAAATATGTTGTTTTCAGGATTTGCTATTAATTTTAGGACTTCAAATTGAACCTTGTTTATATCTTGAAATTCATCTACTAATATGTATTTATATACGCTTTTAACCATATTTAAAGCATCTTTCTTATCTTTCAGTATGTAATAGGTTTTTATTAGCATATCATCAAAGTCGATTTTGTTTACTTCTTGCTTATAGTCTTCGTACATATTATAAACTTGTGTAAATTCATCACTAGTTAAAATTTCTGATTTAAAGTCAATCTTATCCATTAGCTCATTTTTTACAAAAGACATTTCATTCATAATTTGTCCAATTACTTCATCGTCTTCTGCATTCTCTACGTTTAAGTTTTTTAGTATTCCCTTTATTGTTATTCTCTTTGTTTTTTCATCCAATATACTTTCTAAATCGTAATTAGTAAAGTATCTAAGTATACGGAAAAATACTGAATGAAATGTTCCATATGTAACCTTATTCATTTGGTCATAATTTATTCTGTCATTTTTACTTAAGCTTAAGGCTCTACTCTTCATTTCTACAGAAGATGCCTTTGTAAAACTTATGGCTAGTATATTTCTAGGTTTTATATTTTTTTCTGTAACCATATTTGCTATTCTATAGGTTATTACCCTAGTTTTTCCAGAACCAGGACCTGCAAGAACCATACAAGGTCCCTCTAGATGTTCAACTGCTCTTTTTTGATTTTCATTTAATTTATCTATATTTATCATAAACTACCGCCTTGAAGTATTTTTCATATTCCTTATTATAATATATCTTTTAAAAAGGTGAAACTTATCTCTTTTTTAATTGTAAACTAAAAACAATAGAAAAATACTTATTTTTTAGCTTATAAATTGACACACTCCCTACAGCTAAAGCAGAGGGATTCTTGGTGGCTAACGACTTAATCACACCTAAACGATATAATCAGAGGTTGTTACAAAGCCAAGCAAAATAGACGGTGTCTTCGCCACTACTACCTTAAAGTT
>NZ_JBOFOR010000055.1:0-4811 GCF_051659545.1 Romboutsia sp.
AATAGATTGAATTATACAAAAAAAGTAAATGTTTTATATTAAATATACCAAAATATGTATAAAACTGTTATATTATAATTGATAACCAATAATTAACAACTAAAGGATGGGTAAAATGGAAAATAAAAAGATGGAGTTAATAGAGCCTTTATTAAATAGAGGGAAGGTATTTAGGCTTAAATGTGAAAAGTGTAAGTCAGTATCAGTGGAAATAAGTGAAAAAGAGAAATCAGAGTATACTTGTTTTGAATGTGGAGGAAAATGTAAAATATTTTAGTTAAAATTAAGAAAGAGGCATTAATTTGAATTAGTGTCTTTTTTTGTGCAAATAAGTCGGATACCCAGTATAGATAAAATTAAAGGTAATTTTTTCAAAACAAAGAATATTAATATCATCACAGTAATTTTAAAAATAAGTTTACAAAGGAGGATTTATATAATGAAATACCCTATATTAGAAATACACTTAAACAAAATCTATGAAAATACAAGGTATATGACAGATTTATGTAATAAACACAAAATAACTGTTGCTGGTGTTATAAAAGGTTTGAATGGAGAACCTTTAGTTGCAGAGAAAATGATACAAGGTGGATGTAAATATATTGCTAGCTCAAGAGTAAGTCAATTAATAAATTTAAAATCAAAAGGTATAAACATAGAAAATATGTTAATACGCATACCTATGATTGGAGAATTAGACGAAGTTGTAAATTATGTTGATATTAGCTTGAATTCAGAAAAACAAATAATTAATAAAATAGAAGAAGAATGTAAACGACAAAATAAGGAACATAAAATAATACTAATGATGGACCTAGGAGATTTGAGAGAAGGAATTATAGATGAAGCTGAATTTATAAATCTAGCGTTGTACGTTGAGAATAACTTAAGTAAAGTGAAACTTTTTGGAATAGGTACTAATTTAAGTTGTTATGGCTCAATAAAACCATCTATAGATAATTTAAATAAACTATGTAACGTTGCAGAAATAATAGAAAATAAAATTAATAGAAAATTAGATATAATATCAGGTGGAGCCACTACAACATTGCCTTTAATATTAGATAATAAAATTCCAAATAAAATAAATAATTTAAGATTAGGAGAAGGGATTATAGTTGCTCGTGACTTACCTAGTCTTTGGGGATATAATATAAATAATATGCATATAGATACATGTGTACTAAAAGCAGAAATTATAGAAATTAAAAACAAACCATCTTATCCAATTGGTGAAATGTTTGTAGCTGCATTTGGGGATTCACCTATTTATGAAGATAAAGGGATTAGAAAAAGAGCTATATTAGGAATTGGGAAACAAGATTTTGTATTTGATAATAGTTTAATACCATTAGATGAAGGCGTAGAAATTGTAGGTAGTAGTAGTGACCACTTAATAGTAGACCTAGAAAACAGCAATAAAGATTTTAAATTAGGAGATGTATTAAATTTTGGACTATTTTATGCAAACATATTGTATTTATCATCATCAGATTATATTGAAAAAGTTTATATTTAATATTATGTACTTACCTATACCAAATCTAAGGTATTAGGTAAGTTTGCTTGTTAACTATATCAAAACAGTCTTCTAATAAAACATTAGACTTTATTTCTGTACATTTACTCATTAAAATGTCTATATCTGAATAAAAAGTATGTTTGATATTGTCAGCATGTTTAAAAACAATATGATTAAAGCATGAGCTTGCAAAAATCTTATATCCTTTTTTACAACAATCTTGATTAAAGTAAAAATCTTCTCTTCTCGATAAATCTCTAAATCTAATATTATTAAAGATAGATTTTTTTGAGCAAAGAGTAGAACCCATTATAGAGGAGGTATATTGATTTTCAATTAAAGAATTTTTTAATATTAATTTATTGTATTTTTCAAGGTAATAATAAGTTTTATATTTACCAACAATATCACACTTTAAAGATAAAAAAATATTGTGCATCTCATTTAAATAAAAAGGTCCATAATAATCATCATCATCAAACTTAGCAATAAAGTCATTCGTACATTTGGTTATCCCATAGTTTAAGCATTCACCAAGCGAAGTTTTTTGACTAAGTTTGTAAATATAAATATCATTATATAAAGTAGAAAATTTGAAAAAATCTTCAATAATAACACTATCATTATTAATAATAATAATTAGTTCCTTTTTATCAAAAGACTGATTTAAATAATTTTTTATTAAATTATTTATACAATAGCTTCTATTAGTTACAGTTAAAACAGAAAAACTATTATTATTCATATATGATCTCCTTGTATTTAAATATAAAAGCATTGATTAAAACAACATAATCAATGCTTTTATATTTAAAGATTTCTATTAAGGTAGAGGTTGTTTTAAAAGTATATTAATTGTACCAGAGAAATTGCTTATATCGCTACTTATTATATCATGAGAAAATTGAATTTGTGCATAAGTGTCTTCTGTAATATATTTCCATATTATACTCAAACAGTCACAACTATCTTCTCCAGAACAATTACCATCATTTGAAATATAATCAATACAAGGTGTAATACTATCAATATCTTTTAAGAAACTTAAATCAAGAATAAAATCATTATCTACTATAGGATATATTGGTGGTAGATAAATTACTTGACCTTGAGCATACAATTCTGATAGATTAGGCAATGTAATCAGTGGGCTAAGATCATTTATTGCATTCTCAGAAACATCCAATTTTAGTAAATTAACAAGACTAGCTAAAGGTGCAATATCCTCTATTAAATTTCCTGCTAAATTTAATGACTCAAGATTAGTAAGGTTTGCTAGAGGAGTAGTATCAATAATTTTATTTCCTAAAATAACATTTAAAGCGCCTATATCAGTAGTAATTACTGAAGGTGTACTAGAAGCATTTAATATAGTTAAACCTATTAAATTCTCTAATGCTGATAAGTCAGTAATATCACAACCTGAAATATTTAATATTTTTAATGTTTTAATATCTTTTATCATTTCTAAACTAGATACACCATTGCTTGATATATCTAAAAACTCTAGGCTTTGTAATGTTTGTAAATAAGCAGTGTCAATATTATCTAGATCACAATTTGAAATATCCAAATAAATTAAGTTCGGAGTATATTTTAACAAACTAGGATCCAAATTACTGTTATTAGCAAGATTTAAATTAGTTATACTTTCAAGTTCACCAGGAGTAAAAGGTTCTGTAGAACCTGAAGGTCTACCTAAAGCTATATTTAAAGCTTCTTGAGTTTGAATATCGCTAGGTTGAATAGGTGGAGCTTTATACACATTTATCTTTATTTCTATTTCATATAAATAGTAATCTTCTACTTCCCTTATTGGTCTTATTATAGGGAAAAATAGTCCACTATAAGTTACACCAGTCAAGATTTCTAAATCAATAAGAAAATCAACAGCTCTAAAAGGAATATTGTTTATGTTCTGACATAAATTGAAGGTTATACCCTCAAAAGAGTCGTTTTCAAAACCATATATATCAACATTTTCAATCTGTGATATTTGATATGGATTATTTATAGTGGAGATATCTTGTATAGGATTATTATTATAGTCAAATTGAAGACTAAACAAAGCTACTGAGTATGATATGCATGGAGTTAAGGCTACATCTTTATAGTTAATAAAAATATTCACACTTTTTTCTGGACAAATACCTTGTATAGGAAAAGAATTTTGTCTGATTTCTGTTGATGTAAATAATGATTCTATTATTGGTAAATTAGGGTAACAAAGTAGTGATGTTGACTTTGAATAAGGGTAACTAAACTTTGATTTTTTTACAGGAATTAATAGAGTTCTGATTTCCTCAGAATATATTTCAGATGATGGAGGTATTGATTTTATAAATAAAAGGCTATCATCATTAAATTCCTTTAGAATATTTACCTCTTCAATATTCATAAAGTTTTCTTCACTGTCAATGTTTTCTTCTAAAGTACTGTATTCATCTTCAAAATTTAATATTATTAAACCATTTTCTAACGTAAAATATATATCTTTTCCTTTGTATATAGCTTTGCTCATTAGAATATTAAAACTATCAACCTTAATTAAAAGGTTTTTATTTTCATCAAATGTTACTACTGAATTTTCATCTACACTAATATTAATATCCTTAGGATTACAATCATCTTTTAAGATAAAAACACATTCTATTTTTTCATCTTTTAAGTAATAACTCAAATCTATATTAGTATAGATACTAGTGTATGTGATATTTTTATCGTTTTTGTATTCGATTGTACTTTCTTCGTTAAAATTATTGAATTTTAAAACTAAAAAAGTAGATTCTGACACTGGAGCACTATTAGTAGCTTCAGTAGAAAAAATACTTTTTATAAAGTTTTTAAGTTTATTACTTTGTGGTTTAATATTGTTTCTATAACTTAATTTTAGCTGATTACTGAAAAATGATAGAACATAGTTTTTTTGATACAAAATATATTTTTCAGTATTGTGTTGATTAGAATTACTTTTCTCAAAATTTGCTATCTTAACCACCTTCTTAAATAAAGTTTAATTTAACTATCAGTAGCCTAACTGAACTAGTTTGTAATATATTATGTTTTTTTTAATTAAATAGTGATATATTTTGTGGAAAAAAATTTAATATATTGTAAGACCATATTAATAAGTATTTAATAATATATAACCTGAATTATTCATGAACACATTTAATTTTATCAATTTTAATAAAATTAGATGTGTTTATTTTGTTTATGTTAAATCTAGCAAATTTCTAATTTATTTACCTAAAAAAGAATACACTTTCTCTAAGGTCCAGGATAC
>NZ_JBOFOR010000056.1:0-8063 GCF_051659545.1 Romboutsia sp.
AAAAGGATTTTAAACATATAGACTTTAGAAATAAATATATGGAAAAAGCATTTGATGATGCCCTTATGATAACTTTAGAAAGAGATGATGTTGATGATATAAAGGCTAGTTCATATAAATTTTTTAAAGCTACTTTAGACAACAAGATTGTTGAGTATAAACTTGAAGAAAAAGAGGATGTAGAGCATCAAAGAAATATTGAACTGTTTTGGTAAAATCACAACAAATATAAATGAAAAGGAAGTGATAAAAATGAAATCATATATACCAAATTATACTTACGATTTTCCTATACAAATCCCAAGAGGGGATAAAAGATATATATTAACATATGTAAGACAAATGATAAGTGAGTTTGTTTATGATATGGGAAACCTTGAAAATAATCCATTTACCTTTCCTGAAGTACAAACATTATTAGATGGAATAACAGTAGGTGGTCATAAATTAAGTGATCAAAACCAAATATTAAATATAAAAGCGTCTTGGGATCATATGATTGGTCTAAGTGTAAAAGAAGATATAAACATAAATAAAGATACAATATGCTCAATTCATAATATAGTAGCAAAAGATGAAGCATTAATAGTAGGTGATTTTAGAAATGGAAATATTGGAATAGCAGGGACGACTGAGTATAAGTGTATAGATGCATCTAAACTAAATGATACATTTGAAAATGATATAAACATAATAAATAATATAAATAACCCTCTAGAAAAAGCAATAATACTAAACTTATGGTTATCATATTGCCAATTCTTCTACGATGGTAATAAGAGGACTTCAAGATTAACAAGTAATTTAATTCTTTTAGGCAATGATATAGGCGTATTATCTATTTCAGCTAGAAACAAGCAAGAATACAACACATTAATGCTAGAGTTTTATGAAACTCTTAATGCAGATAGTATTATTAAGTTTTTAGTAGAAAAGTGCGTTACTTATTTTAGCGGATATAACTATAAGACATATAGTGAAATTATGAATTAATAATAATGGGGAGATAGAATATGAGTGAATTTGATTTTAAAGAAGATGAATTAGAAGAGGCATCTTTAGAAATTTTAGCAAGAGGGAAACTTTGTTTCCCTCAAAAACCCCCGGGGGTGCAAATTTTGACGTTTTGTAATTATTCAATAAAGTCACGAGTAATAAGGCAGAGAAATCTGTCTTTTTTAATACGACAAATTAGGGATTTATTTTTTATTAAATAAAATAGGACAGAAAAGAGCAGAAAAAATACCTTTACTAGTCTTTACTAGTATTTAAAAAAAGTATTTATAGTATTTAATAGTATTTAGGCATATCTTAAAGTGTTGGAATTACTAATAAAATTCAATGTAAATACGACAGGAGGGAACTTTAATGCGACACATGGGAACCTTAAGTACGACAGGAGGGAACTTTAAATACGACACATGGGAACCTTATATGCGACAGGAGGGAACTTTAAATGCGACACATGGGAACCTTATAAAACGCAAGTATTGAAAAGTTGACGTAATTATATTTTTATATTAAATTATAAATAGATTTAATAGTAACAGTTGGGTGGAGGTATGGGAATGGACACAAATGAAAAAAATATAGTTATGAAAAATAATATAATTATAAAAGCTAAATATAATATATCTACATTAGAAAATAGGATATTTCTAATGTTATTATACAAATTACAAAAAAATAATGATGATGTAATCAAGTGTGAAATATCTCATGAAGAATTTAAGACTATAATAAAGAAGAAGCAGACTAGTTCTATAGATTCAATCTCCAATCTATTAGTTAATTTAAGAAAACAGAGTATTTATTTTAGAGATGAAGAAGGATGGGGGGAATATGGATTTATAAACGGTTTTAAGTATATAAAATCTAGGAAAACTTTTAAAATTGAAGCATCTAAAGAGATCCATACTTACATTAGAAACTATTTAGAGATTGGATATACACCTGTTAACTTATCAATATTTTTTGGACTTATAAATCCAAATGCTCAAAGATTCTATGATTTATTGAGGTTATGGAGTGGAACGAAGTCAATTATAAATTACAAGATAGATGATCTTAAAGAGCTTTTAATGATTGAAGATAAGTATGATAGGTACAATGATTTTAAAAGAAGAGTTATACTTCCAGCTATAAAAGAGCTTAATGAAACAGGATATTTTGAGATAGATATAAAAGAAAATAAAGTAGGTAGAAAAGTTGATTCTATAGACTTTATCGTAAAAGATCTGGATAAAAGGAAGTATTTTACCAAGGATGAGACTATAAAAGAAATACCAAGTGAAGTAATTGAATCAGTTGCAGTTACTGCGGATAATGTTATTATTCATGATAAAGAAGAGGAAATTTTCAAACCTAAATTTAGTGCTACTGAAGAAAATACAAATGAGTCAAAAAAATGTGATTTTGAGCCTTTTGTTCCTGATGAAAGCCTGTTTACCAAAGGTACTTTAAGAAGTTTTAAATTGGACTTTAAAGGAATTGATTTTAAGAATCAATACATGGAGAAAGCTTTTAATGATGCTGTAATGGTAACTCTTGATAGAGATGATGTAGAGACTATTAAAGCGACTTCATACAAGTTCTTCAAGGGTACTTTGGATAATAAGATTGTTGAGTATAAAATTGAGGAAAAAGAGGATATCGAGCATAAAAAAAATATTGAAATGTTTTGGTAAGTATTATGTAAATTGTAGGTAGTGCACGTTTTATGCACAAAAAGTGTGAAAAAAATGTGTATACAAACACATTGTGTTTGTATATAATAAAAATATAATATGTTAACTTCTAATCAACATATTATATTAATCTATGATGTGCTTGCTTTGTCAGAGAAGTGAAGTGCGGAGATTTTATCAACGGTTTCTTGTATTTAGCCGTTTCTGACTAGAAGTTTTTAACTTCGAACAAAAAATACATTCCAATGAAATGTGAAAGCATCTAACTTTTGTTAGATGCTTTTTTTGGTTTTTTAGCTTTATTCTTTTCCATTTCTTCAATTGAAACTATATCAAATACATCTTGATCCTTGATGTATATATTATCATCTCTAACAAAAAAGCTTTCTGGATAGTGAGTTTTATCTTGTGCTAAGCTTAGATGCATATATTTTCCATTTTCATCTTTAAAAAACATATAGTCGCATTTTAAATTAGTTTTTAAACTTACATTTGAAGCATCAAAATCTAAAATAACTTTCTCCAATAATAACTTATCTATATTATGAAAATAGATGACTCTATCATCTATTTTATTATCAAAATGAGCACTGCTTTTTATTGAGTTGTATGTAATATTCCCTTGTAATACATTATTAAAAATTCTATTCTTTTTATTACGTCTAGTATCAAGTTGTGGTAAATCAGTTAAATAGTGAAATCCAATTAGATGATAAAAATTATCTTTTTTGAATTGAACTTGAAAAGTTTTCGTATTCCCATCTTTAGTATCTATAGTTATAATGAAGTCTTTGCCTAGTAACTTCTCATAACTTTTAGCTGCCAAGATAAGAGGATCTATATCTATTGCCATAGCAATCACCCCTATATCATAAATTTAAAGTTGAATAATTGATATAATATTTAATATATCATATTTAATATTATACAATAAGTTAGTAGCCACTTTTGGGATATTAGTAAAAGTGGCTACTATTTTTAAACATTAATTTTATATCTTTCTTTTAGATTATTTAATCTACTATAATCTACATACTTATCTTTTTGCAATCTTCCAACTACAATTCCAGGATGTATTTTAATCTTTTTTGCAAATTGACAAATTTCATACTCTGAGAAATTTGATATAGCTACAAAAGACTTATAATCATCTGTAGGTATTAGAATTTCTTGAGCAAATAAATCTGCATCTTCTTCTAAGCTTTTATCTATTTTCTCCATCTTATTTGAATTAAAACTAATTAAAGTTAGCTTATGCTTCTCTTGCAACACATGTCTGATCTCGTGGAATAAAGAGAACCAGAATGTATCTGCAAAACTTCTTCTATCATTTAGAGCCAGTATAACCTTATTGTTATTAACCCATGTTACAGCTCCATTAATACCAGAATTTTTTAGATGAGGTAGTAGCACAAAGCTAACACCGCATTCGCTAAATATTTCTTTTAGCCTAGGTAAAAATACACCTGGACTTTGTAGTGTCATTTCTCTAATTTCAGGGATGTATTTTTCTAATTTAGATTTACTAAATTGATCAACTTCCATATCTTTACCTATGTTTATAGCTGTTTGAAGCCAAGCTTTTGAATTAACTATATTTTTCTCATTTAAAGACTCAGAGCATGATCTATAGTTAACTAATAAGTCTTGTCTTAGTAAAATACTTAGTTTAGATATTTTGAAATATGCACATAAATTTTTTATCTTTTCTAATGCATCTCTAGTATTTTCAACAAAGCCTAAATTAACAAAATATTTATAATCAATTAGCTTTAAGAGTTTCTTTTCTGAGTCTAATTGTATTTCTTTTTCTATTTCTAAATATTTTATATCATAAGTTTGCTGTAAATTTAACCACATTTCAGTGCTAGTACCAAACATAGTTGATAATTGAAGAGCAACATCATTAGATAAGTTTATTTTACCGTTGATTAGTTTGCTAACTGTTTTTCCAGATACACCTAATCTTTTTGCAAATTCATCCTGAGATATTTCCATATCTTCTATCATGTCTTTTATATAATATCCTGGATGAAACGCAATTAAGCTTTTATATTCTATTTTATTCATAATGATTTGTCACCTCCAGTGCTAAAATGATTTTAGTACTTTTAAATATTTTATTTTCATCTGTTGTATCCCATCTATTCTTTGAATTGTCTAAAGGAACTATTATTAATCTATATCCTAATCGCTTGCCTAAATCAATGGCATAACTACCTTTTCGATCACCTTTTAGTGCGTGAAGTCTATACATAGGCATGTTTTTGATATCCATTAAACATGTAGAGTTATCTATAAAGTTTATTGTACTATGCAACTTCTCAGCAACTTGTTTATTAAGTTTTTTCTGAGCTGCTGTGTAGTTAGTACATTGTTTTTCAACGGCTTTATTATCATAAATTATATCCATAATAAAATTCTCATATTCCTCTTTAGTATTTTTTTTACCTTTTAGGTAAAATTATTTTATCTTAATTATAGTGTATTCTAAGAAATAAATAAAGTTACATTTTGTATATATTAAGTGATAAAATAGAGATTAAGAAAGAAGAAATACAAGAGTTAAGTAATGGAATTAGTTAAATGAGTAAGTTGAGCTTTAAAACAATATAAGTAAATATATGTAATAACTTAATGATATAATGGAATTAAAGGCGGTGAACTAATGAAGAAGCCAAATTATGAAGATTTTATAATGAAAAGAGCAATGGACATATTTGCAGAAGAAGGTCTTAAGTTCTTTGGAATAGATAAAAAAGTAAAAGAGAATGGTCCAACGGAATTGGTTGTTTTAGAAAGTAAGAATATGTATATGGATTATACATTCTTAATGGAAGATGATAGCTATATACATTTTGAGTTTCAGACAACTGACAAGGGACTAGATGATCTAATGAGGTTTAGAACTTATGAAGCCTTACTTAATCATCAAACTAAAAAGGAAGTTATCACATATGTTGTTTATTCTGGTGATATCAAAAATCCAATTAGTGAATATAATTGTGGTATAAACACTTATAAAGTAAATGCTATATCTATGGTTAATGAAGATGGAGATAAAGTATTTGATGAAATAATAGAGAAGCTATCTAGCGGGAATGATATAGATATTAAAGATATAATAAAGCTTACATTTACACCAGTTATGGGTGGTAAAATGAATAAGAGTGAAAAGATATTAAAGGCTATAAAGTTAAGTAAAGAAATAACAAGTCCATATAAAAGGGATATGGAATCTATTTTATATGCTTTTGCTAATAAATTTTTAAGTGGTAAAGATTTAGAAAAAGTAAAGGAGGAGTTAAGAGTGACTGAAATAGGAAAGAGCCTTATTGAAGAAGGTAAAGAAGAAGGAATAAATGAAGGTAAGAAAGATAAAGCTATAGAAATAGCTAAGAAGGCTATTTTAAAAGGAATGGATAATGATACGATAAAAGATCTTACTGATTTATCTATTGATGAAATTGAAGCAATAAGACACGTAATATAGTTAAGATAGGTGTTAATAATGAATGAGATAGGAAAGATCCTTATTGAAGAAGCGAAAAGAGAAAAAACTATAGAGATAGCTAGGAATTTATTAGAGGTCTTAACAATAGAGATGATAGCTAATAAGACTGGTCTGACTGTAGAAGAAGTAAAATCATTAGAAGATGAATCTAAATAAATTATAGATAGAGGGCATTGCCCTCTATTTTTATGTATTTTTATATATTCGACAAACTTTGAGAAATAAATTAAAATAGTTTATATAGAAAATAAAAAATAAATAGAGATTTCTAAGTATAATATGTTGGTATATCTTAGATTAAAGCTATTATTTTATTTTAAAAAGTCAAGTTTGAGCCGACAAACTTGACTATTTTGGCTTCAACTTATAATATAAAAATACATTAACAGAACTTTAGATTGAAAATAAAAGCATAATTAGCTATATTTAAATAAAACGATAATAAGCAATATAACAAATTTGATAAAATATATATAAACATAGGAAGTGATAACATGGAAAGATTACGACCTCTCAATGACTTCATATTTAAAAAGTTATTTGGGGAGCCAGAGAGCAAAGAGAACTTAAGAGCATTTCTTAACGCGCTTTTATACAATAACATAGGAAACATAAGGGAAATTGAAATTATAAAAGATAAAGAACTTACAACAGATGAAATAATTAATAAAACAGGAATAATAGATGTACTGGCTAAAATAGAAGATGGAACACGTATAAATATTGAAGTTCAATTGACAGATCAAAAAAATATGGATAAAAGAACATTATTTTATTGGTCAAGAATTTACAATAGAGGAATAATAAAAGGCGAAGATTATAGTAATTTAAATAAAGTAATAACTATAAACATACTAGATTTTAACTTTATAGATTTAGATAAATTCCATACAGAATTTACTCTAAGAGAAAGTGAACACAATGATTACAAGCTAACTGATGTATTAGAAATTCACTTTATAGAAATGCCTAAATTCAAAAAGCTAAGTAACAAAGACCTAGAAAATGATAGACTTCAAAGATGGTTAATGTTTTTAAGAAATGATATTTCAGATAGTGAATTGGAGGAGCTTATAGATATGGATAATGATATAAAAAAGGCAGAAGAAAGATTAGAATATTTAAGCAGTGACCCTCAAACTATGGAGATATATTGGGAGAGAGAAAGAGCACTGTATGAGAGAGCTAATCTGATTAGCACAGGTGAACATAATGAAAAAGTAAGCACAATACTACGCTCACATAAGTTAGGTTTTACAGTAGAGCAAATAGCTCAAATAGTTGAATTAAAAGAAGATCAAGTAATTGATATTCTATCAAAAAATAATTCAGTTCATAAAAACTAATATAATAGGTGAATATATGTATTTAGCTATAAAAGAAGTTAAACCTATAGAGAATTACAAATTAATATTAACCTTTGAAAACAATGAAGTTAAAAAATTTGATATGAACCCATATTTAGATAAAGGTATTTTTCAAGAATTAAAAAATGAAAATATATTTAATGCAGTTAAAGTTAGTTTTGATTCAATTAAGTGGCCTAATGAAGCAGACATTGATCCAGAAACATTATATGAAGATAGTGTTTCATATACAAGTTAGATAAGGAGTTTAGGTAAATTAATTTATCTCAGCTCCTTATTGTGTATATTAAAGAAAGGGGAGAAATACTAAATGCAACATTTACAAGAAAAAATATTAGAAAGAGCTAACCAACTTAAAGGGGTACCTGTGTTTTTTCCGAAATTTTTGATCAAACTACCTTTAATCTAAGTAATATCAACGGTTTTGTAACTAATACTTATGACACTATTTAATGACACAGGTGAATATATTGATATTACTAGGTAGTACTTACT
>NZ_JBOFOR010000057.1:0-7234 GCF_051659545.1 Romboutsia sp.
TTAAAAAATCAGTTGAAAACTATAGATAGAACTGAGTTTAAAGAATATAAAGAAAATCTTAACAGATATGACAATGTCATCAATAATTATAATACTTTTTCTATAAATGATATAAATAGCAAAAAACTATACTTAAGTAAAAGGTTAAATCAATATACTCATGTTAAAGTTAGTGACAAAGTTTTATATACAATAGCATTCATGGACAGTAGTAAGACAATAAAGTATATAGAAACTACAATAGCGAAGTTAGAAAGAGAAGAGTTAGAGCTTAAGTTCAATTATTGTAAAGCTCAGTATTATATAAAGGATTTGTGTGAGCTACACATAACAAAATCTGGAGCTAGTTATATCATAGAAGATATAAAGGTAGTAGATAGTAGTATAAGTTACATAATAGAACTATTTTCTAATAGAAATAAAGCTATTCACTTAAAAGATAAAGAAATTAGAGAAAAGTTTATCTATGCTATAGAAAATGCTATATATGAGTTAAATATAGCTAGTCCTTGGATGAATAATCGTGTTGTAGATGATAGTTTAATTAGAAAAATGGAGAATTGTTTGAAAAAAGGAACTACTATCAAGATTGTCTATGGAATGGGTGATGATAGTAGTAGAAATGATAATAGAAGTAGGGATAATAAGAGTGATAAAGTAGCACAAGAACTAAATGATAGGTTTAGATATTATAATGGTAGATTTAAAATTAAAAAGGTAAACTCACATTACAAGTTATTAATTTGTGATGAAAAATTCTTTTTAGAAGGAAGTTACAACTTTCTATCTTTTGATGGTAAGTATAAGGATGATGTAAGATCAGAAGGAGCAACTTACAATACTGACTTAAAAATGATAAGAGAGCTAAGAGGTTTATATTTCAATTTTTAAATTTAAAGCAGATATAGATTATATAAAAGTGTATCATTAGAATATATAGAATAGATAGAAACATAAAAATATAAGATATTTGACAAGAATTTACAAAAAAACAAGGTGAAATTTTGTATAATTAAAGAAAAGCATAATGGGATGTGATATTTTGAGTAGTTTAATTTGCGGGGGTATAAAATCTAAATTTAACGAGAAAAAATTATTTAATGACTTTAATCCTAATTTCAACGAACAAGATTTTTATGGAATTATTAAAACTTTAGATAAAGATAGTAGTAAAAAAATAAATAATAAGAATGAAAAAATACTACAATTGTTAGAAGCAGATGTTGAACAACTAAAAGAGAATTGCAGTAAGCTAAAGAATGAACTATATATGAAGGAAAAAGAATTAGAAGAAATAACTAAAGAAGAAGTAAGGATATCAAAAAATATAATAAGTATAATAGATCAAGTAGATTCAATATATAGGTATGTCTTAGAAACTAAAAATCATAATTTAAAGAGCTTATTAGATATTGTATATAAACAAATAAGTAAGCAATTAAAAAATATAGGAATAGAAGAAATTGTATGTAAAGGTCAACTATTAGATCCATACTTACACAAATGTGTTCAAGTAATTGAGAATATAGATAAACAAAATGAGGAGATAGTTGAAGTAGCTCAAAAAGGATATTTATTAAAGGGAGAAGTAATAAGGTATGCTTCTGTAATCATAGCAAAATAAAAAGGGGGACAATATGAGTAGTATTATAGGAATAGACTTAGGAACTACAACATCAGAAATTGCGTATATAAAAAATGGTAAACCAGAAATGATATCAGCTAAGCTTGGTAAAATAATACCATCTTTAGTTGGAATAAAAAATAATGAAATCTATGCTGGATATGCAGCAGAAAACATATTAAGAGCAAGTCCTCAAAATGTAGCCTCAGAATTTAAACGAGAGATAGGAAATGATGATGCTAGAATAAAAATAGGAAATGAAGAATTCCTTCCACATGAGGTATCTGCTATTTTACTAAAAGAATTGAAAGAGATAGCTGAAGAAGCTTTGAAAAAAGAAGTAACAGAAGCTGTTATAACAGTACCAGCTAATTTTAATAGCTACCAAAGGCAGCTTACTCAAAAAGCAGGTGAAATGGCAGGATTAAAAGTAGAAAGAATAATAAATGAGCCAACTGCAGCTGCTATGGCATATGGTATTGATAATTTAGATACAGAAGCTAATATATTAGTATATGATTTAGGTGGAGGTACCTTTGATGTAACTGTACTTGAGATGTTTAGTGGGATATTAGAAGTTAAGTCAAGTAGAGGAAATAATAAACTAGGTGGAAAAGACTTTGATGAAAGAATAGAAGAATTTATTCTAGAAGAGATAAAAAATAAAAATGGAATAGATTTATATGAAAAACTTACAGATGAAAAGCAACTACTAGAGGCAAAAAATATAATTAAAGAAGCGTCCATCAATGCTAAAAAAGAATTGTCAGCACAAAACACCACAGATATATATATGCCATATATAGCAGTTATTGATAATAATTTGATAAATGTAAATGTAGAACTTACTAGAGAAAAATTTTATGAGTTAACTAAAGATTTATTACACTATACACAATCTACTGTAGAAGAAGCACTAAAAGTAGCAAATTGCAACAAGGAAGATATAGATATGGTTGTATTGGTTGGTGGATCAACTAGAATATTTGCAATAAGTGAATTAGTAGAAAGTTTATTTCCTGGAAAAGTAAAAGGTGGAATAAATCCAGATGAAGCTGTAGCTATGGGAGCTGCAGTACAAGCGGGAATAAAAAATGAAGAAATAGATACTAATACTAGCCTAATAGTAACAGATAGATGTAGCTATAATCTAGGAATAAGCATACGAAAAACAATAGGAGTAAAAAAAGTAGATAATGTTTTTGACTGCTTAATACCAGTAGATACTAGTATACCATGCTCTAAAAAGAAAACTTACTATACCTCTTGTGATTGGCAAACTAGTGTAGGAGTACGGGTATATGAGGGATATTCAGACTTTGTTTATGATAATATAGAAATTGCAAGTTTTAGTGTAGATGGAATTCCAGCTAAACCTGAGGGAGAAGAAGAAATTGAAGTGGAGTTTAAATACAATTTAAATAGTATATTAGAAGTATATGTAACTATACCGAGTATAGGAAAGGTACACAAAGAAGTGATTCATAACCCACATATAGACAAAAGTAGTGGGAATGCACAAAAGTATTTGAACAACAGTGATGACCTTGAAAATTGGCAAGAATATGAATTGGCAAGGATAGCGAGAAGAAGCATAGAATTAGCAGAAAGAAAAATGGAAAAATTAGAAGATGATAAATGTAATGATTTGAGGCCTGTATTAGATAAACTTAAGCAAGCAGTTATAGATGGAAATGAAGATTTAGTTGATAAATATGAAGAAGAGTTAACGGATATACTATTTGATCTTAGAACTGTATAGGAGTATATAATGGAACAAATTATAAATAAAGCTTATTTTCACTATAATAAGGCCTTAAATCTAATAGAAAATAAAAAAATCTCATCGGCTAAAGAAGAGTTAAAAAAAGCCCTTAATCTATACCAAGAGGACATAGATATACTAAACTTGATGGGGGTATGTGAATACTATTATTGCAATTTTGAACAAGCATATAGATATTGGTATAAAAGTAAAAATACAATAAATGATAAAAATGATGCAAATGAATTTATTGATTTTTTATCTAGCACAAAGTATGAAAAATTAGTAATAAATTATAATAAAGCAATAGATTATATTTATCAAAAAAAATACAATGAGGCCATTATAGTATTAAAAGGAATAGTAAATGAATATGCAGACCTTATTGAACCTGTTGAAATGATTGTTATGTGTTATCTTGAGTTAAATAAAAACAAAGAAGCACGAGGATATATAGATAAACTACTAGAAAAGGATTCTTCTAATATAAATTACTTGCAGGCTAAAAATCAAATAAATAGTGGAGTATCATTTAAAATTAAACGCAAAAAAGAAAATAAGATTAAGACTATTTTAATTATTTTAGTAATAGTATTAACTTTTGTTTTAATTATGTTGCTCAGTTTATTAAATAGTAAAAAAATTTCTTATAATCAAGCTTTATCAAGTTCAAACTCAAAATATGATATGCTTTTAGAAAAATATGATGAAGAAAAAACAATCAACGAAAAGTTGAGTAGGAAAGTTGAAATATTAAATTTAGATTCTGACGAGTCTAAATTTATACTTTTCAATAAATATATAAATGAATATAGCAGTAGTAATTACAAAGAAGCACTAAAGGGGTTTGAATATATAATTGAAGAATATCCTAAAAAAGAATACATTCGCTCAGAAGCAACATATTTTGCAGCAAAATCTGCTAGGATGCTAAAAAAATATGAAGATGCAAAAGAGTACTATGAAATTTACATAAATGAATATAAAAATGAAAACTATTACGATGACTGTCTTTACAGCTATGGACTGATGTTAAATGACTTGGATGAAAAAAATAAATCAAAAGAGGTGCTTGAAAAATTAGTAAGATATAAACCGAATAGTGAATTTATAAACTCTAAAGTTACAAAAGTTATAAATCAGTAGTTTTTTATGGAGGCATAAATATGGAAAATTTGTATGATATATTAGGGGTTACAGAGGATGCCACCAAAGAAGAAATAAAGAGGGCTTATGCCTCAAAAATAAGAAGTCATACTCCTGAAAAAGACTCAGAAATGTTTAAGAAAGTTAGGGAAGCCTATGAAATATTAATAGATAGTCAATCTAGAGCTGAATATGATGAAAGAATTAGATATGAAAAAGATGGACATGTTGAGCTGGAAAAGTATGAAGAAACTTTATATGATATTTTAGAAATAGATAGTGAGGCTACAAGCAAGGAGATAAAAAAATCTTATGCTACTAAAATAAGAATACATACACCAGAAAAAGATCCAGATATGTTTGAAAAGATTAAAAATGCATATGAGACTTTAATAAATGAAGAAGCTAGAGAAGAATATGATTTAAATCTAAAATATGGAGAAGAAATAAGACAGTATAAAATAAAGGTAGTAGAAGCTTGGAACTGTGAGGATTATAAAACTGTTATAAAATGGTGTAAAAAAATACTAAACCTAAATAAAAACTTAAATGAATATTTGTATAGATTGAGCTTAGCCTTATATTATGATAATGAAATTGATGAGGCTATAAAATATGCTATTGAATTAGTAGATATGTGTCCAGAACAATATGAATATCACAAACATATTGCAATACTGTACATGGATAAAGAGCAGTATACTAGAGCAGAATCATATTTCATAAGTGCACATGAGATACAACCATTAGATGAGACAGTGATTACATACTTAATAGATACATATATATACTCAGGTAGACATAAAAAGGGAATAATATTCTTACAAGACAATATAGAGAATAATTTAAACAATAAGTATATAAACCTTTTATATTATGAAAATCTAATTAGAATCTATATTAATCTAAAAGAGCTAGAAGAGATTGATAATGTTATAGATAGTATGGAGCATAATTTAATTAGTCAAGAAAATGATAAGAAAGATGTAGCAGATAAATTATATGAAATAGCTATAGATGCTTATAAAAAAGAATTATACCAAGTTGCTGAAATAGTAGCAAAAAGGTCTAAAGAATTATTTGAAGATGAGTACGTAAACAATTTATACGAAAATATAAAATCAAATTTGCAGATATATAATTTGTACACTAAACTAGAGCAAGACCAGAGAATAATTAAGGAAGTTAAAGAACCACTATACTATTATATTTATTCATATAAATCTGAAGACCAAAGTAAAGCAGAAGAAGATTTTGATAAAAATATAGATCAAATTGAAAAGTTAGTTCATAAAAAACCAGGAGAAGTAGCAAAATCGATAGTTTTACTAAAGAGACATTATATAGAATTGTTTAATTACGGTAAAGACTTATATGAAGATATACTAAAAAGATCAGAATCTATACAAATGCTACAAGAACAGTATGAAGCTATGGATAAAGATTTTCAAATTTCGCTAGGTATTTATCATCTAGTAGAGTTATGGATGGATTATGAAATAAGTGATGAACAACGTAAAATTCGTTTTGAAGAAATAAAAGAAGAAATAAATGAAGAAAGACCTTTACAGGTATACAACAGTTTAATAAGAATAAAGGATCAGTATTTTAAGATATATGATTTAAATCCTGATGCAATAGATGAAATGGAAGAAAATCTTAGACCATTAGCTAAACAAAAGAAAAAGGCTAATTTGCATAGACATGACTCACATACAAGTAATTCTCAAAATACGGATGAGGAACCTAAAGCTGGATGTTTTAGCATAATACTAGGAATAATATTTATAGCCGTATTAGGTCCAAGTATATTGAGTGGAGTTATAATTATCGGAGGTGCAATAATTCAATTGATAGTGTATGCACTTATTCTGGTAGCTATAGTTGGAGGTGTATTATATGTTTATAATACATATTTTAAAAAATAGTTAAAAATATAAAATAAGTGAAAGCCGCATTAGATTTAAAAATAAAAGTTGCGGCTTTTGTGATGTAAGGGGGATAAGGAATGTACATAAATGAAAAAACAAAAGTACTAGCAGCTTCACAAGAAGAAGCTCAAAGATCAACAACTATCAAAGAACATGATATCAGATCTAAATTTCAAAGAGACAGAGATAGAATCTTGTACTCAAGAGCATTCAGGCGATTGGGAGGAAAGACACAGGTATTTTTAGCAGCAAAAGATGATCACTTAAGAAACAGATTAACACACTCACTAGAAGTAAACCAAATCTCGCAAACAATAGCAAAAGTATTAGGATTAAACTTAGAACTAACAGAAGCAATAGCGCTAGGACACGACTTAGGGCATACACCATTTGGCCATGTAGGAGAAAGAACACTTAATCATATCATGAATGGATGTTACAAAATAGCAGACTTTAATACAAATATTAACCCAATAAAAAAAGGATTTAAACATAATTTCCAAGGAATAAGAGTAGTAACGGAACTAGAAGAAAATTCACTGAATTTAACTAAAGAAGTCTTATGGGGGA
Source organism: Romboutsia sp. (assembly GCF_051659545.1). GTDB lineage: Bacteria > Bacillota > Clostridia > Peptostreptococcales > Peptostreptococcaceae > JBOFOR01. The sequence goes on from NZ_JBOFOR010000057.1 coordinate 7,037, forward strand.
TACTAAACCATAGCAAATTAGAATACAAATCATGTAAGAAAAAGCAATATATAGAATGTAACTTAAAACATAGTAAATTTAAATCTGATAGTGATTGCAGTAATACTCCTAAATATAGATATAACTTAGATTTTTACGATGGATACTTAGAGGAATTAGATTCATCTAAATATTGGACAATTGAAGCATTAGTAGTTG
>NZ_JBOFOR010000058.1:0-5283 GCF_051659545.1 Romboutsia sp.
GGGAAAGAAGTACATCTTATATACCAAATGAAGAAGACTATCCAGAAGATTGTTTTATAGATTTTGACTTTAGATTGGTAGATATATTTGAAAGAATGAAAAAAGCTAATCAAAAGATAGAAGATCTAGTAATAGAAGAGTTTTATAAGATAAAAGAAGACTTAGGTCATAGACCTTCAAGGGTAGAAATGTTTACTTATATGGAGGATGATTTATATAGCAACATTAAGAAAAAAACTAAAATAAATATATTTAGAGATTATTTAGGTTTTATGGAAGATATAAATGAAAATACAGTTAAAGAAAATTTACTTAAAGATACAATAGGTTCAGAATTTATAAACTTCATAGAAACGACTAGTATGAGTAAGACTTATAAAATACCTGTATTACTTGCATTTTATAATGGAGGAAACATGAAGTTAAAAATAGATGATGAAGATTTATATAAAGCATTTAAAGAGTTTTATAATAAAGGGTCTAATAAGGTAGATCTGTTGAAAGACAAGTCTACTGCAAACTTTATAACATGGGAAAAGAAACAATATATAAACTTGGCTAGAAAAAATCCAGTACATTTCCTATGCAAAAGTAGTAGTGAGTTTTTTACAACAGATGGTGAATATGTATGCTTAAATAGAAACTTAGAAAAGTATATAGATAACAAAGATTTTATTAAAAATGTAAAAGATGCCATAGAATTCAGAACTAAGGAATACTACAAAACTAGGTTTAGCAAAAGAGAATAAATATGTATCAAAGCTAAAGTTATATAGAAGGGGGAATGGTTAAATGGAGAGAATAACAAACACTTCTTGGTTTATAGAAGATAATAAAGCAATAAAATTGTGCGACCCAACAGTATTTAAAGATGCAAGAACTGTAGTACCAATTGATAGAATAAAAGATTTTTTTTGTGACAAAGAATTGGAACAAGGAGAAGAAGTACCATGTAATATTATATTTATGGATGAAAATTGTGAATGTCGAATAAAAAGATTTAAGTCTAAAGATCAGTCAAATCCAAGTACTTTTTTATATTGGAGAGGAACTAAAATTGCTGATTATTTAAGAAATTTAGAAGGTGTAAATTTGTATAATTTTAAAGGGGCAGAAAAAAATATAGAAATAAATAATTATACAAGGATGGAATTTACAAAAGGTGAGAATGATACTATTAAATTAGAAGTAATAAATGGAGCACTATCAAATAAATATATATTTAAAAAGGATGTAGACAAGTCAACATTAATATATGGAGTAACAATTCCTAAGTTAAAGGTAGAAAAGTTTTTAGCAAATATAACGAATAAAGAAGTAGAGAGAGGTAAATCAGAAGAAATAAATTTAATAATAAATGACAATAAGTTTAGTTGCAGATTGACCAATCCAGATAGAAAAGGAACTACGCATGAGGTAATTCAAATTAGATATGACTCTAATAAAGAATTAAAAAATCATATATTAGAAGTCTTGGGTTATAATGAAGAAGATCTCAATGACAAGAAGATAGAAAGCAAAGGATCTTTGGAGTTTTACAGTACAGAAGAAATAAATACTTTTTATGTTAAAATTAACACAGATAATTTTAGTATTAGCAACATGGAACAAATACTGAATATTAATAGCTATATACAAAGTAAAGGTTTTATTTATACAGTAGAGCAATTATCAAACTTATACTTATCCCTTAAAACAAAACCATTTGTAATCTTAGCGGGAATAAGTGGAACTGGAAAATCAAAAATAGTACGCCTATTTGCAGAAGCACTAGGAGCAACAACAGAAAATAAACAAATAAACATGATAAGCGTGAAGCCGGATTGGAATGACGCAACGGAATTAATTGGATATAGAAATCTAAAAGATCAATTCATAGAAGGTCAACTAACCAAAATAATAAAAGAAGCAATAAAACTAGAAAACAAAAACAAACCATACTTTATTTGCCTAGATGAAATGAACCTAGCAAGAGTAGAATACTACCTTAGTGACTACTTAAGCATAATAGAAAGCCGTAATAAAGTAGGACAAGAAATAGTAACAGACAACATAATAAACGAACAAGAACTAACACTACATATACCAGACAACATCTACATAATAGGAACAGTAAACATGGACGACACAACCTTCCAATTTAGTAGAAAAGTACTAGACAGAGCAAACACAATAGAATTCTCAGACGTAGACCTAGAAAATCTATTTACAGACACCACAGAAGAAGAAATAGAACCAACACTAGTAAACAATAATTTCTTGAAAACCACATACTTAAAAACAACAGATATAGAAGAAGAGCATAGAGCATACGCAAAAACAATAAATAAAAAAATAATACAAATAAATGAAATACTAAAAAAATCACAAAAACAATTTGCCTACAGAGTTAGAGATGAAATACTATTCTACATGATAGAAAATCAAAAAGCAGAGCTACTGCATGAAGACATAGCATTTGACTATCAAATAATGCAAAAAATACTTCCAGCAATAAACGGAAGTGAAAACAGCATCAAAGAAATACTAGTAGATTTATTCAATTATGTATGTGATAAAAAAGTAATAAATGATACTGACGATATAAATCTAGAAGAAGCTCAAAACTACCTACAAAATGCTAAATATAAAAACAGTGCTCAAAAAATAATATACATGCTAAAGGGATACCAAAATGATGGATACATTAGTTTCTGGTGTTAGTAAAGACATACTAAAGATAAGTACAGATGAGTTCACCCTGTACTTATCAGGTAATAGTGAAAACAAAAAATTTAGAGCAACAAACAACAACAAGCAAATATCAGCTAAAGTAAGTGTAGTATCTAATTATGATGATATAAAAGTACATACCATCAACTCATTTGGTGAATTAGAATTGAATGAAGAAGATACAATGTACCCGAGCTTTTTTGAAGATGGTTCATACAATATATATTTAGAAAATGATACAGAGAATAACTTTACCATACATCATGAAGACAAAGACATAAGAGAAAATATAGTATGTAGAAGAAGAGATGCGCATGGATCATTTAAATTTAATGGTGATATTGGCTTTTCTACTTTTAAAATATTAAAAAATAACAAAGAGGTTTTAAATTTTACAATACAAGTATTCCCTTCAAAATTAGATTATTTAGATGACTACAATGATTTATTAAGGGAAGTTAATGAAGAGGTAACTTCTTTAGTATTTGAATTTATAAGTAAGACTTTTTCTAATATTGATATAAAAGATGTAAAAAAGCAAACTAATCTAGAGTTTATAGTAATATTAACCAATATATATGAAAAACTAGAAAAATCTATAAAAAGAATAGAAAAACAGCCAAAGCATGGAGTACTAACAGAGTATAATTTCAAGGATAAGAACAAAGCAAAACGTACTTCAACAAAAGAAACTATAAAACATTTGAGAAAAAATCACACATCTAAAAAAGTAGTAGAAATGAAAAAAAGAACTACTTTAGATATTTATGAAAATCAGTATGTAAAATATATATTAAAAAGAATTCTAAAGAAGATAAAGAGTATCAAAGTACAAATAACTAAATCCAAAGGAATGGACAATCCATACTATAGAAAATTAAATGAGATAGAAGGTAGATTGGCCTACCATCTAAATACATTTTTTAGGGATATAAGTGATTTGAATAATAATAAATCTATGACACTGGTATTTAAAATGGCTAGTGGATACAAGGAAGTTTATTATTATTATAATTTATTATCTAAGGGATTAGATATTTGTACAGGACTATATGATGTTAGCCATAAGAAGTTATGGAATCTGTATGAAATATGGTGTTATATAAAAATACACAACATCATACAAGAGTTGGGATATACAGCCAAAGATTCAACTATTATACAAACTACAAACAATGGGCTAACACTATCCTTAATGCAAAGTAAAAAGGCTAAATGTATCTATGAAAACATCAAAGGAGAAAAGCTAGAGTTATGGTACAACAAACCATATAATGCACTACCAACTACAAGTCAAAGACCAGATACAGTACTTTGTCTAAAGGGAGATAAAACTTCAGACAGGGTGTATATATTTGATGCTAAGTATAGAATATATGTATCTGACAATGGTGCAATAGGGCCTATGGAAGAAGATATAAACGTAATGCATAGATATAGAGATTCTATAGTTAGTGAAAATGAACTAGAGGACTATTATAAATATGAAACCTTTGGAGCTTATGTAATGTTCCCATGTAGTGATGAGACAACCTTTGAAAATCATAAATATTATAAAAGTATAGATAAAGTAAACATAGGAGCAATACCAATGCTTCCTGGATCAACATCCCTTATGAAGAAACATATATGTAAAATAATAGATGAATCATATATAGAAGCAGTAAATAATAATCCAATCTTTGATGAAAGTGAAGATTATTATAGATTTAAAAATCAAAATGTAATGGTAGTCAACACAAAGGATAAAAAACATTTTGAAGCATATAAGCAAAATAAATTTTACCACATACCTAAGGAAGAGCTATCTAAATTAAAATTAGGAGTAGAGTATTTAGCTTTTTATCAATCTAAAAAAGAATTTGGAAAAGAGCATAGCGGTATATTTTATATAGCTAAAATTAATAATATTTATGAGTACAATAGAGGAGATTGCAAAGAACTAGAATCTAAAAAAAATAAATCTAATGATATATATCTAAGATTTGAACTTGATACATTTGAAAGTATAAGATCTATTTCGAGCGTAGAGTATGCACCTCCATTATTGAGCTACACTACTATGTATCTATTAAAAAAGGCATCTACAATACATGAATTAAAATTAAAGAATAGAACTGAGATTGAAGTATACAAAGTACTAAAAAAATATAGTGAAAAGTATGGCATTATATTAAAAAAAGAGAATGAAGGATTTTATATAGGAAATAGTTTTGTGAAAGTCTTAGAAAATAGAGATATTAAGTTAAATGATAGTTTAGTCACAATAAAAGAACTAATTGAAATATTAAACAGAAATTAATCTTCTTCTATAGATAAAGGATTATATTTTCATTTTTACCCCACGTCGTATTTCACGACGTAGGGTAAAATGAAACAACATAAAATTAATTGCAGGGAAGGATACAAAATAATGAGCTGTATATTTTGTGAAATAAAAGAGTACATATTAGAAAATGAACTAGCCTATGCAATATATGATAAATTTCCAGTAGGAAAAGGACATATGTTGTTTATACCGAAAAGGCATGTAAAAGATTTTTTTGATATAACTAATGAAGAAAGAGATGC
>NZ_JBOFOR010000059.1:0-5145 GCF_051659545.1 Romboutsia sp.
TTGTATTGTATATTTATTACTTAACTTCTTCTGATACTTTGTTAGCTTTATATACAGCTTTTAACATTGTAACTGATGTATACGCTATAACTACTATAACTAAAGCCTTTAATAACTCCATAGGCATCGATTTTACCCAATAAGCAGCTAATAATACACCAATTGAACCAAATACAGCTATACATAAAGAAACTTTCTTAGCATATGCTTGCTCTTTTATAAATTTTGTACTAGCTACTGGCATTAACATTGCGCAAGAAGTCATCATTATTGGGAATGCAACTGCTGGAGACATTCCTAAGAAATAAACTAAAGCCATACATGGAGCATATAATCCAACTCCAGCTGTCATAAGTGCACCTAGTATAAAATTGCCTATTACACCTAAAACTAACTTTATTCCAGTAAGACCAATTGCATCTCCACCTATAGGCATTAAGTTGATTTTTGGGTGACCTAATAACATTAATATTGCGGTAATAGCTAATGCTATACCCATGATTAATTGTATTTTCTTTTCTTCCATTCTAGATATAACACCTGCACCTATATAAGAACCTACAACAGATGCACCTACCATAGTTATTAATGTTAGAGAATCTACTTTTATAACAGTTGTAAATATTAAAGCTTCTATAATAACTGGTATAGTATGAGCAACATTCAATGTTCCCGGTATATTTTTATCTGGTATATTTAATTTTAATGCTTTTGATAATGCAACAGTTGGTGCAAATGAACCTATACCTAAAGTATCAAAGAAATCAGTTATTAATCCAATAAAACTAGCTTTTACTACATTATCATTCTCTAATGTACCTTCTTTTTTTGCCTTTACTAAATCTTTACCAAATACAGTTGCAAAGAATACTGTAAATACTAAAAGTAATCCTCTTACTAAATTTAACATTGATTAAACCTCCCCATAAATTTATATATATAATTAAATTTTTATGTCCTTATTGAATACTACTCTATTACATTATATTCCCCTTTTATTTCATTAATACTAGAAACTATTTAATTTTTTTATTTCAAAAAATTACTACAACAATAAATCTATTATTGGGGAAACTTAATATTAATCTTAAAAAAAGGTGGTGTATTTATGTCAAATATTAGAAGCGAATTTAACAACATTAAAGGTCATCAAGTTGAAACAGGTAGGGAAACTATAAAATTTGAAAATAGACACTATTTAAGAGAAGCACATGGCATTCAGGAAGGGATTAGAAAAGACAAGAAAATAAAAATATCTAAAAAATACAAATAAATTAAACATTTCAACAAAATTAATTCAAAACAAAATATTTTTTCAAATAAAGTATATATATTTATGTTTTGGGTAAATTATTATCAACAACAACACATAGTTGTTGTGAAACATCAACTTAAGGAGGAATTCTACTATGTCAAGTAAAAAAGCAGTTCCAGCAGCTAAGGCTGCATTAAATCAAATGAAACTAGAAATAGCTAACGAAATAGGTTTAGCTAATTACGAAACAGTTGATAAAGGTAATTTGACTGCTAGACAAAATGGTTATGTTGGTGGATACATGACTAAGAAGTTAGTTGAAATGGCTGAAAACCAAATGGCTGGAAAGTAAATAGTAAATTCTGACATCTAGGTAAGAAAAAGGCTACCATTTTGGTAGCCTTTTTGCATATAAATTTTCTTATTAAAATAATATTACATAAATAGTGCTTTTATTTTTATATATTTTAGTTTAATATATTATATAGAAATAGTTTACGGAGGATGATATTATGTTTGAAAACTCATCTGAAGAATTAGCTTCTAATAAGCTTTTAATTTTATATTTATTAAATAAAATTAATATGGATTTAACTAATTCTCAAATAACTCAAGTTGTTCTAGAAACAGAAATGATTAACTATTTTTCTCTACAGCAGTTTTTATCTCAGCTTATGGAATCTAAATTTTTGACTACATACAATGACTCTGATAGAGAATATTACTCTATTACTCAAAAAGGTCTTGAAATTTTAGAATATTTTTTATCTAGAATACCTCAAGATGTAACAAAAAAAATAGATGAGTATATAGTTAACAATAAAGAAAGTTTATTATCTGATACTCAGGTAAAATCTAGCTTTGTAAAGCAAAGTAATCATGAATTTATTGTTAATTTAAGAGTTATAGAAAATCAATCTAATTTAATAGATTTAAATTTAAATGTTTCTTCGGAGAAACAGGCTATGCTCATCTGTAACAATTGGAAGAAAAATGCTTCTTATATGTATGCAGAAGTTATAGATTTACTTATACGTGATAGCCATTAAGCCTACACACATACTATTGTTGTAGGCTCTTTTCCTACTTTCACTTCTTTTATTAACAAATAATTCGAGGTATCATATATTTTTATAGAATTTTTTTGACCATCAGATACAAATAACAATTTTTCATCATTAGATATTTGTAATCCTTGTGGATCTCCATTTATTTCTATATTTCTTAAGTATTTACCTGTAGAATATTCTAAAACCCTAACGTTTCGGTATCCTAAATCTACTACATAAACTTTATTATGACTATAATCAAAACAAATTTGAATAGGTAGTAAAAATTCCTCTAGTACGTTTATCACACTCATAGTTTCTTCGTCTAATATTATGAGTTTTCCATCTAAAGTTAGTGTATATATTTCTCTTTTCTCTTTATCTATGTTCACATTCCACATTTTAAATTCAGTATCTACTTTTTTATATATACACTTACTTAATGTGTCTATACAAACTATAGAATTTATACAAGATACATATAATTTACTATTTTTTTCATCAAAGTCAAATCTGTGAGGCATCTCATCTACTTCTATAACACCAATAGGATTTGCAGTATCTTTATCTAGTATATATATACTATTTGAATCTTCATTTGATACAAATAGCTCCCCATTAAATAACGCTATTTGAGTTAGGCTACCACCTATGGAAATATTGTCTATTATTTTATCCTTTTCTAAATCTAAAATATATATTATCCCATCTGAAGTTCCTGGTATATACATTAGATTCTTATCTTTATCTACGCAGAAATGTTGAGGATATATATCCTCTTCTAACTCAATTTCTTTTTCTAGATCAAAATTAGGATAATTTAATATACTTATGCTTTTCGATAGATAATTAGAAATATATACTTTCAAATAATCTCCTCCTTTCTTTATAATACATATACTATGATAATATATTAAACATGATGCTTGTATTATGACTTTCTTTTGTGTATTATTATGTTAACAATATTAATAGACATAGGAGTTTTATATTATGAAAATAACATTTAAACCTAGTGGTGTTTGCTGTAAAGAAATGATTCTTGAAATTGATGACAACAACATTATTACTAACGTTGATTTTATTGGGGGTTGTCCTGGTAACTTAATAGGGATTAAGCATTTAGCTATAGGTCAAGAGGCTAACGATGTAGCTGATAAATTAAAAGGTATACCTTGTGGTGGAAAATCCACTTCTTGCCCTGATCAATTAGCTAAAGCTATACGTGAAACATTACAATAAATTAAAATTAGAGAAGGTGGTTGATACAACCACCTTCTCTTTCTATATAATCTATTTAGCGTTTACTAATGTTCTAACTGTACCTATCATATACAGCGAGCCTGCACTTATTATTATGTCCTCTTCACAAGCATTTTCTAGTGTATATTTTACAGCTTCTTCTATTTGTGGTTTTGCTACAACATTATCTACATATTTAGATATCTTTTCTTTTAGTACTTCACAGCTTATTGCTCTTGTATTATCTGGAGTTGTAGTTATTACCTTATTGAAGTTAGGGATAAGTATTTCTAGTACACCTTCTATGTCTTTATCTTCTAACATTCCTATTAAAAGAGTTAATTTTTTACCTTCAAAGTTCTTTTTTATTGCTTTAGCTAAAGATCTCGCTCCATCTTCATTGTGAGCTCCATCTATTATAAATACAGGGTTTTCTTTTATTTTTTCTATTCTTCCAGGCCATCTTGTATTTATAAGACCTTTTTTTATAGTTTCTTCACTTATATTTAAGTTTTTATTTTCTTTTAGATACTCTATAACACTTAATGCTAACATAGAATTATTTATTTGATGGTCTCCTATTAGCTTTATTTCTAAGTCTTTATATTCTTTTTTAATTACTTTGCAGTCATATGTTTGAGAGTATATATCTGATTGTTTAATTTCTATATTATCAAATTTTACTTCTATATATTTAGCATTTTTATCTTTGCATATATTCTTAATTACATTTTTAACTGCATCACTTTGGTCATATACAATAACCGTTCCATTTTCTTTGATTATTCCACCTTTTTCGTAAGCTATCTTTTCAACAGTATCTCCAAGTATTCCTATATGATCTAAACTTATAGATGTTATTACACTAACCTCTGATTTATTTATTATATTAGTTGCATCATATCTTCCTCCCATTCCAACTTCAAGAGCTACGTAATCTGTTTTTTGCTCACTATAATAGTAGAATGCCATAGCAGTTACTATTTCAAACTCTGTTGGATATGAGTAACCTTCACTTACCATTTGCTCTATTTTTTCTTTTATTAAAGTAACTATCCTTGCTACATCTTCTTCTGGTACATTTTCACCATTTACCCTTATTCTTTCTGTAAATGTTTCTAAGAATGGAGATGTATAAAGCCCTACTTTATACCCTGCTTCTTTTAATACGCTACTTATAAATGAACACGTTGATCCTTTTCCATTAGTTCCAGCAACATGTATTATATTCAATTTTTCTTGTGGATTTCCTAAAAGTTCTAATAACTTACCTATATTATCTAAACCTAATCTTACCCCAAATTTGTGAGTTTCTTCTATGTACTTTAGTGATTCTTCATAATTCATCCTTGGTTCCCCCTTAGCCCATTTTGCTTTGTATTCTTGTTAATGATATATTATCTTTTTATTTATCTAGTTTTTATTATAATATATTTTTATATTAATAAAAACCAAAGAATCTTTGACATTCTCGCCCATAGCTAAAGCTAGGGGATTCATTGAGATTAGCAAGTGATTAAATCGAAGTCTATTTCTAGTATCGAAGTATGACCTCACCATAGGGGCTATGTCATTAGCCCTTCCTAAATCAGACCATCT
>NZ_JBOFOR010000060.1:0-4671 GCF_051659545.1 Romboutsia sp.
AAGGTACAATTTCCATTTTTAAATATAAGGGTTCCCTTTGGACCATCTGATACATTTATAAATATAGATAAGTCTGTGTCTTTTATTATCTCTCTACACTCTTGGTCTAGTTTTACAAGATGTTCTAGAGCTGATAAAATTGCAAATAGATTAATATGAGCTTTTACTACAGTATTAATAAAAATCCCCTCCATTTAAATAAGTAATTGATTCGAGTGAGCAATTACTCTATTTTATAGAGCGAGTATTCACTCTATTTTCTTTCTTATAAAATTTTATGAAAAAATTTATTTTCCTATTACTAATTTCTTTAGCTTCTTAGGTTTTGGTACTCCATTTTCATCCCATCCCCTTATTTTATAGTATCTAGGTAACATGTCATCAAGTTTGACCAGACTATCCTCTATAGCCTCTTCTTGTTTTTCCTTTACTAATCTATAAGGTAGAGTATCATCCTCATGAGTTAGTCCTTCTCTAATGTTGTACATTCGTTCAATATTGTAGCCACGCTCACCTATTTGAAGTAGTCTTCCTGTGGTCATCTTAATTCCTGTTGCTAGTTCAATAGCTTTTGCATGTGGAATTAAGTACATACTATTTATTGGAATAGCCCATGGAATAAAGGTCCATAAATTTCCTAAGATTCCTCTAATAGATATCGTTACCTTACCTGCAATTTTATTTATTCCTTTCTCTACACTTCCTTTAAATAAAAATGCCGGTACCATTGTTTGTAAGGTAAATAAGCAAAAGCCTGCTGAAGATATTGCTTCCATGCCATTTTGCATAAATACAGTAAGCTCTGGCTTTCCTTTTGTAAGTTGTGAGCCAATAGACATAGGGCCTACAGATTCTAGCAGTGCTAAATATCCTCCATTTAGATGACATCCTCCTCTATTTGAGGTAGCATAGCCAAGCCCCATTCCTACAGATTTTCTAGGTTCATAAGCTGAAAGTTCCATTCCTTTAGAATGTATTGCAAAGTCCTCTCCACCATATATTTTGCTTAACTCAAAGGTACCATTAGCTAATTGAGAATATACCCCTTCTCTTCTTGCTATTTTTTCAAAGACTTCTAGTAAATTATCTACTTTACCAAATTCCAGTCCAAAATCTGCCAAACCCTTTTCCTTTAACTCCATAGCAAAAGCTATAGTCCCAGCTAAAGATATTGTGTCCATTCCTAATAAGTCTGCATGGTAATTTAAAAGATTGATAACTTCCAAGCTTGAATTTTCTATATTAGCTCCTAGTAACCCTACAGTTTCAAATTCAGGACCCTTAACTTCTTTTCCATTTACTTTTACCCGTCTTTCACATTTTATAGGGCAACTTACACATCCATTATTTTTTACTAGATGTTCTTTTGATAAAGTCTCTCCCGATATTCTATCTGCTTTTTCATAGGACCCTTTTTGGAAGTTTCGTGTGGGTAAGGCTTTAGAAAAGTTTGCTTTATTTACAAGATTTGCTGTACCATATTTAGGTAGGATTTCTCCTGTCATTGGATGATTTTTTATAAACTTTGCCCACTTCTTTATATATTTTTGAAACTCTTCTTTATTTTTGACTTCTATTCTTTTAGTACCATAAGTTACAATTGCTTTTATATTCTTTGCACCTAAGGCTGCTCCTGTTCCACATCTTCCTGCTACTCTTTCACCAGATACTGCACAGGCATAATAAACTAAATTTCCACCTGCTTCTCCTATAACAAGTTTCCCCCACTTTTTAGGAAACTTTTCTTGTACTTCTTCTGTGTTAAGTCCCCAAAGTTTTGTGGCATCTTTTATGTTTATTTTTTGGTCTAGTATTTCAATAGTTATTGGATTGTTAGCTTTTCCTTTTATTATAATTCCATCATAGCCTGATTTTTTAAGCATATAACCAAAGGACCCTCCGCAGTTTGAGGATGCAATTCCTCCTGTTAAAATGTTTTTGAAGGTCATATTAAATCTGCTAGATGAAGGTGCTAAGGTTCCATTCATAGGTCCTGTATTTATGATTATTATATTTTCTGGTGAGAATTTTTCTAGTTTGGCTGGTGTTAGTTTTGTTAATAGATATGCTCCTAAGGTTTTTCCTCCTAGGTGATTTTTGTATTCTTCTTCGGTTATTATGTAATCTTCGGTTGTGTTTTTTGTTAAGTCTATGATGCAGTATATGGGTGTTTGCATATTTCCTCCTCCTTATTTAGTAGGCTTTGTACTTAAAGAATTTCTGTATACTAATTACAAGCTGTTCAGTAGCATTTTTCCAGCATTTAGTGTTCCTACTGCATTACCATTAATAACTACCTGTTTTCCATTTATAATAACAGACTTTATTCCTTGTGGTTTTCCTTCATCAGAGTAAATACTTGGTCCTATCTCATTTTCATCAAATATTACTAAATCTGCATAATAGCCTTTTTTTATATATCCTCTTTTTTCTATATTAAATCTATTGGCAGTTGCTCCACTCATCTTATGTATAATCTTTTGAGTTGGTATATTATATTTCTTTGCTAAGTTAAAGAACAGTGGGAAGCAGTTAAAGCAAGCAGAATTCTGTTTTCCCATTTCCTCCACCCATGCATCAGTCATGTACAAGCAGTTTTCATCTTTCATAAGTGTTGATAAAATATCATCGTTTAAATATTTATGCATTAGAACACGTCCACGACCTTCACTGATTTCAACTAGTCTGATATATGCATCAGTTGGAGATACATTCCATTTTTTTGCTATTTCAGTTACTGTAAGTCCTATTAGGTCATCATATCCTTCTTTTAACCATGCTATTACTATATCATTAAAATTAAATCCTAATATTTTACAGGTTACTGCTATTTCAATTTTTAGTTTTGTTATGTATAATGGATTTTTGCGTTGTTTGTTGGAAAGCGATAGATACCATACTGGAAGAATAACTGTAATAACTGAAGCACCATAAGTATAAGCATAGGTATCATATTGTATTGATAAGCCTTCTTCTTGGCATTTTTTTAGAATTTCCATAGTTTCATCTACGGTTTTCCAGGTTTTTTCTCCAACAAAAATAAGATGAGAATATTGTAGCTTGACACCAGTATCTCTTGCTATTTTTATCATTTCTTCTAGGGCACGAATATTGTGTGGTTTTCCTCCAAATGAAGGAGTATAAGATGTGGATGCAGAAGAACAAGCACGACCATGTACCGTAAGAATTTTACCATATTTTGCAACAATCTTAGCAGTACGCTTTAGCTCTTCATAATCTGCATATCTATCTGGTTCATACATAAGTCCAAGTGATACTCCTAATGCACCACTAGTTAAAGTATCTTCTATTATCTTATCCATCTGTTGTAGCTCATCTGGATTTAGTAATCTATTTTCGTATCCTGCAATACCTATCCTAGCACTAGCGTGTCCATATATGGGAGCTATATTTAGTGGCATTTGCTTAATACAAGATATAAATTGTGGTAGAGTTGCAGTCTCTCCTTCTACATCGCCTATTTCAAATAAGCCACTACCTATTAAGTTTCTAAATTTTGTATCCTTGTCAAATCCAAAGGGTGAGAAACCACAGTTACCTGTAATTTGTGTTGTTATTCCCTGTTCTAAGAAGGGTTTGAAAAACTTTTCGTTGTTATTTCTTGCAATAAACCAATCATTGTGTGAATGGGCATCTATAAATCCTGGTGCTATGGCAAGCCCAGTACAGTCAATAATTTCATCACACTCATTATTGTTGTTAGTAGATAGAATTTTGTCATTTTCTATACATATACTCCCTATATAAGGCTCGTTGCTACTTCCGTCATAGATAGTAGCATTTTTAAATAGTATTTTCACCTTTGTGTACCTTCCTTTACATTTTTATATGTATTTGTTTGATTTATTGTATATATATGTATTTGATTATGATATTAATCTAATTATTTATAAAATAAGAATCTTTTCTGTTCATTAGTCTTAGTAGCTGTAAATAGTGGGTATTCAAAAAAAGGTATTATCTCTATTGGAAATAATACCTTTTTAAAATATCTATCATTTAACTTCTGTATCTGCTTGTTACAGATTAAGTTGAAAATCATGTGCCTATTCCTAGGAAGTTAATTCTTTATCTTTAGTTTCAAACTATGCTCTCTCTTCATGTGACAAATTTGATATGTTTGTAGCGGTACCCCTTGTATTGGCTACTCTTTTATGTCATAAATAGAGATTGAATAAATGGAAAAACAATAGATAATGGACTTGGCTTGTTTTGTAAAGTTCATGTCAATATGGTAATATATAGATAAATTAGTTTAATCTAAAGATTATAGTATAACTAGCCACTTTTATTAAATTAACATACATATTATAGGAACTGAATATAAAAAGGGGGACATTATAGTGATAAAAAATCAGTGGTATATTGTTCTAAGTTCTGATGAACTTAGAGATAAACCTTTAGGCGTTACAAGGTTTTCTGAAAAGTTAGTATTTTGGAGAGGTAAAAATAATGAAGTATGTTGTATCAAGGATAAATGTATACATAGAGGTGCATCCTTATGTATGGGGAAAGTAGTTGATGGAGAAATTGAGTGCCCATTTCATGCCTTTAAGTATGATAACACTGGCCAATGCACTACTATACCAGCAAATGGGAAAAATTCTAATATACCTAGTAATTTCAAAGCTTCTAGCTATAAAACTAAAG
>NZ_JBOFOR010000061.1:0-3824 GCF_051659545.1 Romboutsia sp.
TGTTGTGCCTTGATTAAAGTAGGAGAAAAGATATGTTTAGGATAGTTGTTTGTGAAGATGAGAATATATTTAGAAGTTTTTTAGTTGAAGCTATTTCTGATGTTTTCATTGAGAAAAGTATAGACTTAGAGATTATGGAGTACAGCAGTGGAGAAGCTTTGTTTGATAACTATCCAGAAAATATAGATATCTTTTTTTTAGATATTGAAATGAATAAGTTATCTGGAATGGATGTAGCTAAAAAACTTAGAGAACATGATACTAATGTAGAAATAATTTTTACAACAGCAGTATCAGGTTACTTAGAGCAAGGATATGAGGTAAGGGCATATAGGTACTTGATAAAACCCTTTGAGAAAGACGATTTAAAGAGACATTTGCTAGCATGTATATCAGATATATTGTCTAAGCGAGAGAATTATTTAGTACTTGAAGGTAAAGGTATTTTATATAAAATAGATATAGATAATATTACTTATATAGAGGTGTTGCAAAGAAATATAACAGTACATACCTTAGATGATAAGTATACAATAAAGATGAGTATAAGTAATATTGAGAAAAAGTTAAAAAACTACAATTTCTATAGATCTCATAGGAGTTATTTAATAAATTTAAAATATGTTCAAAGTATAAGCTCAAATATGGCTATAGTAAATAATGATGAAGTTCCAATAAGTAGATATAGAATTGAGAACTTTAAGCTAAAATTAGTAAATACGTTAGGAGCTACCTTATGTTAGATTCAATATTATTTTGGTTTTTTATAAATTTAATTTCATCGGGAATAGAGTGGGGAGCTTTTAAATGTATTTTAGATGAGTTTAGCGAAAAGAAAAATAGCACTGTTGTAATAAATATATCAATTATTATTTTAACATTTATAACTACATTATTAGCAATATCCAAAATACATCCAAGTATAAAGTTAATAATAGGAATAGTCATGTCACTTATAGTATACTTGTATAATTATAATGAAAAATTATTAAAAACTATATTAGTTTTATTGATGTTTTGGATGATTATACTTGGATCAGATATCTTAAGTACTAGTATAATATCATTTGTACACTCAATAAGCGATATAAATAGATTATTAGATTATAGTATATTTAGGCTAGAGCTTATCATAACATCAAAACTATTATTAATAGCAATGGTACCTTTAGTGAAGGGAATAAAAATTCAATTAGAACTAAAGCTTAAAGAGTTTATTAATATAATAATTCCAATAGTCGCAAATATAATAAGTATAGCCGTAATATTTGGGTCAGAGTTTGGAGTATTTGAAGATTATAAATTAAATAATTTAATTTTGCTTGTATCTGCAATATTATTATTAATTTCAAATATATCATTAATAAATATGGTTGGAAATCTAATAAAGAAGTATAACTTAAAGGCTGAAAATGAGATAATAAAACAAAAAATTGAAGCTCAATATGAGCATTATAAAGAACTTCAAAATGCACAGCTTAAAGTGAGAAAATTGTATCATGATATGAGTAACCACATTATTTGTATAGAAAAGATGATTGACAATAATCAATACTCCAAACATTATATAGATAGTATAAAATCAGAGCTTAATCAATGGGATTCTATAAGTACAACAGGAAATATGATATTAGATATTATATTAAGCGAGAAGAAAGATATTTGTAAGAAAAAGAGTATAAAATTTTCAACGGATATTAATTTTAAAGAATGTGATTTTGTTGATATGATAGATGTTTGTAGTATATTTTCCAATATACTTGATAATTCAATAGAAGCATGTAATAAAATTGAAAATGAGAACAATCGATATATAAAAATTGTGGGTAATATAGTAAATAAATTTTATGTTATAAGATGTGAGAATTCAAAGATAAATGAAATAAAAAAGAAATCTAATAAAATAATTTCAGACAAAAGAGATAAATATATGCATGGATTAGGTGTAAGCAGTGTAAATAGTTCAGTGAAAAAATATGATGGTACTATGGCAACGGATTATACAGAGGATAAGTTTATTGTAAATATATATATACCATTGGAGTATAAAACTATTCATGTCTAAGAAAAAGCTATTGATGTATTTTATATTGAAAATGAATAAAAGAAAATGTTATATTCTAGTCACAAGATATTTAAAATATTAAATTATGTGCACAGGATATAACATTTTTTAATTATAACAAAAATAGAGGTTGCGTCATAAATGGAGGAGTACAACATATGTGTTATTTTAGGTGACACCTGTGTACTTTCCTACTGGGGGTAGGGGCGGTATTCTGCAGAACTTGACTGATGACATCAAGTTCATGTTAGAAAACCAATTGTTACAATAAATAAACATTTTTATTATATTTTGTGTTTACGAAGGGGGAAAATATCATGAATTTTAAAAAAAGAGCAAGTAAAAGTATAGCACTGGCGTTAGCTGGAATAAGTGTAATTGTACCTGTATTGAATGCATCATATGCCTATTCACCAAATATGAGTATTGAAATTGCAAATAGTGATAAGGTTGATATCTATGCTGAAGAAATTTTGGAAGTAGTAGAGATAGAAGGAGTAGAGTATACATATAAGTACTCTTATGATTCGGAAGGTAATCAGGTAACAGAAATTAGAAGTGAAAATAGTGAAAATAGTGAAATTTTAGTATTTGATAAAGAATCCTCAGAATTTATTTTAGATGGTGAAGTTATTGGAAGTATAGAGCAAACTTATAATGCTAACTCTATGGAAGGAAAATCTACAGGAACTGCAGATTGGCCACATTTCTCATCATCATCAAAAAAAGTTTCTTGGAAAGCTGGAACAAGTGTATCTAGTGTAGCAACTATAATGGCGGCTGCATTCAGTTTTCTTGGTCCTTCAGGAGTAATACAAGCAATGGGTTCTGCCCTATTAGCTAACCTTGCTAATAATTCAATTGGTGGAACCATTTATCAAGATATTCATAAATTCAACTCTACAGTTATAAGTAATTATAAAAACACATGGAAATTTACGGCAAGTACAGGTCAAGTATGTGGTCCGTATGTTTATATGTTCAATTAAGTATTAATTTATACCTGTAGATGAAGTTGTATACTAAAAAAAGGGCTATGCCCTTTTTTAGTATACAACTTGTGTGTTTTTGATAAATGGTGGCATAATTACCTTAATATTAAAAGATTAACTAATTCATAAATTAAAATTTAAACTTATTTTAAAAGTGGTAGAGTAGGGATTCTACATTTAAAATAAAATTAGTATTTGTGATGATTTGATTTTAAACGTATAAAGAGGGGGGAATATTTTAATGATAGAGTATATTTATATTGGAGTCTTAATTGTTGTTTTAGGAGCTTGTATGACTATTTTCAAATGTATACCATTTAAAAAATATCAACTGGAAGAACTGCAAAAAAAGTATAATAAAAATATAGATGAAAGCAAATTTTATATATTCGAAGGGACTTCTAGAATATCATTAGGCGTTATTTTTATTAGCTTAGGTTACTTTTCTATTTCTAATATATTTGTTTTGGCATTTTTTATAATATGTTGGGTAATGCTTTATTACTTAATAAGAAATAAGGTTTTAGACCTTAATATAATGTAGCGAATATCTAGGATTCTGCCCGATAAAGTAATATTTAGAACTAATACTAAGGGGGATACACAAATGGCATTAAAAAAACTAAAGAAAAGTATAGCTTTAGCGGTAACAGCTATAATGATAGGAATGCCTATCGCTAACACATCATTTGCATTAGAAGGGGATAATACAACATCTGTAGTAGAAGAAAATAGTGTAGATTCTACAGTACAAGAAGATACCACAG
>NZ_JBOFOR010000062.1:0-29793 GCF_051659545.1 Romboutsia sp.
TGGGCTTGAAGAAGAGATTGAAAATGAAGATGACTTTTATGTATTCCAAAGTCCTGTTGTTAGAGAAGAACCTAAAATAGGAAGAAATGATCCATGTACATGTGGAAGTGGCAAAAAATACAAAAAATGTTGTGGTAAATAAGGATAAGTATACAAAAAATAGTCTATGTGAGTACTCAATAAGTACTTAATAGACTATTTTGTATTAGTTAATGCTAAGAATTATAGGAGGATATTTTACCATTGAAATAATTTAATCTTTGGAAATGTTCCAAAATATAATTTGCAGATAAACCTACAAATATACCTGTACCTATACCTGCAATAGATAGAATTGGCATATATAAAAATACCCCAAAGTTATCTAATATAAGTGATGCTGCAAATAATTGACCTATATTATGGAATACAGCAGCAGAAGTACTTACTCCAATTATAGAAACATATTTACCGCCAAGTTCTTTTACCAAAATTGTAATTATAAAACTTAAAAGACCACCACTAATACTGTATAGTAGCATAGAAACACTACTACCTAGTAAAGTAGATAGTACAATTCTTAAGATTAAAACGGTAAAGGACTCTTTGTAGTTATCTAATGTATAAACGGATATTATTATAACTAGATTTGCTAGACCAAGTTTAGCACCAGGTGCTATAAATGGTACAGGTATCATTCTTTCAATCAAAGATAGTATTAAAGCCATAGATACTAATAGACCCATATATATCATTTTTCTAGTTTTATTTATTTTCATAATATTTAATGTGATAGTATCATATCATCAGATGAACTATCATTATCTCCTTTTATTTCTATTACTAATTCGTGTGGTAAACAAATAATGCTTTCTCCTACCTTTGAAATAATGCCTTGCTTAACACAAAGGTCATCGTGGCAATCTGCTTCTGTTATCTGGATTGAATTATTTTTTACGACAACTGTATTATTTCCACGTGGCGTCTCTATTATAAGAGTATTATCTTTATTGGATAGAGGAATATCTTTGTAATGTTTTCCTGAAATTTCTATAGAAACATAACTTGAATTATAATCTTTAGCTAATGTTTTTCCAAAGATAAAATGGGGAACAAAAGATAAAATTAAAAGAGATAGTATTATAACAAAATCAAATTTTTTAAAAATTTTCATAAAAAGCTTCTCCTCAAATGAAATTAGTTATTTTTATAAGAAAACTCATTAATTGCATTTTAAGTCATATTAAACAAAAATGGCAATATAAAAAAATTATACTGTATAAAAAAAATCTATTATAACAATATAGTAAAACATTGTATAATGCAAGTATACGAATTTATTATAAATTTAACAAATTTAGGGAGGATGCACTTATGAAAAGAAAAATAGCAATGGGATTATGCGTGGGGATGTTAACGTTATCTTTAGTTGGATGTTCTTCAGATAAGGGAACTGATAAAGCATTTACAGGAGATAAAACAACAGAAATGACAATTGGTCAAGATAAAAAAGAGACTCTTGTAACTACTGTATCTTTTGAAGAAAGTAAGCCAGTAGACGTTAAAATAGACGTTAAGATGGAAGATGGTAAAATGAAGAAAGAAGTAGCTGCAGCTGGTGGATATGAAATGCCTAATGCAACAGCTCCATGGAATAAGCAAATAGAAACTTTAGAAGATTTCATAGTTGAAAATAACTTTGATTTATCTAAGGTAACAGTTTCTAAAGAAGGAAAGACAGATGCAGTTTCTGGTGTAACAATAGCAGTACCTGAGTATGTAGAAGGTGTTCAAAAGGCATTAGATGAAGTTAAATAATAATAACTTAAAATAAAGTTATTAAAGAGGACTATAGATGATTATCTATAGTCCTTGTTTATATATAAAAAACACAAATAGAGACATTTTATATATAAACGTTATAAAACTGACAAAGTTAGATAAAAAATAGTCAATTACATTGACACTATCACTAATTAGTGATAAATATATTATATGGATAATAAATACGGTATAAATGAAGAAAGTGAATTAAACTTATCTACCTTAGTTACCTTTACAAGAGCAGAACACATAATTCATGAAATAGAATATAGGACTATTAGAGAGGGAGGTTTAACTACCTCACAGTTTGGGGTTTTAGAAGCGCTATATCATCTAGGTGACTTGAAAATAGGAGAAATAATGGAAAGAATGCTCACAACTTCAGGTAATATTACTGTAGTTGTAAAGAATCTAGAAAAAGATGAATTGATAACTACATATAAAAGTAAAAGTGATAAAAGGTCAACTATGATAACGATTACAAAAAAAGGTAGGAATAAGATTGCAGACATTTTTCCTAAGCATATTGAGAGTATAAACAGTATATTTAAAACGTTAACAGTTGAAGAAAAAATGATATTAAAAGAAATTTTAGAAAAGTTTAAGACACTAAAATAATTTATAGGAGAGAGAAGTAATCGATGATCAAAAAACTAATAGCAATTATTATGGCAGTAGCTGTTTTATCTATTTCTATAGTAGGGTGTACTCAAAAAGAGCAAGAAGAACCAATTTATAGAACAGAATTAATTATGGGTACTGTAGTAAAAATAACCTTGTTTGATGGTGGAAGTGAAGAAATATTAGATAAAGCATTTGAATGTGTAGGTCAAATTGAAGATTTAGTTAGTGTAAATAAAGAAGGAACAGAAATAAGTAAATTAAATCAAAATGCAGGAATCAAATCTACTAAGCTTAGTGATACAAGTTATGACATTATAGATAAAGCACTAAATTATTCAAAATTATCTAAAGGAGGATATGACCTTACGATAGGACCATTAGTAAAACTTTGGAGTATAGGTTTGCCAGAAGCTAAAGTGCCAACACAAGAAGAAATAAACGAAATTATAAAGAAAATAGATTATTCTAAGGTTGAAATAAATTCAGAGACTAAAGAAGTATTTTTAAGTGAAAAAGGTATGATGTTAGACCTAGGAAGTATAGCAAAAGGATATGCAACCGATGAAGTTGCAAAGCTTCTTAAAGAAGAAGGCGTTAAATCAGCAATAATTGATTTAGGCGGAAATATATATGCATTAGGATTAAAAGAAGGAGATAAAAATTGGAATATAGGAATACAAAATCCTTTTGATAATAGAGGAAGTGTAGTTGGAGCTATAGAGGTTTCAGATAAAACAGTTGTAACTTCAGGAGTATACGAAAGATATATTGAAGAAGATGGCGTTAAATATCACCATATATTAAATCCAAGTACAGGGTATCCTTATGAAACTGATATCCAAGGAGTATCAATAATAGCGGATAAGTCTATTGATGGAGATGCTTTATCTACTTTAGTGTTTACCAAAGGAATAGATGAAGGATTAAAACTTATAGAAAGTTTAGATGGTATAGATGCTATATTTATTACTAATAAAAAAGAAGTATATATAAGTGAAGGATTAAGAGATAAATTTAAAATAACAAATGAAGAATTTAAACTTTCTAACTAAGTAAAGGAGAAATAAAGATATGAGAATAGACAGCTTAAGATATTTTTATGAAGTTGCAGAGTTAAAAAGTATATCTAAAGTTTCAGGTAATCTACATATATCTCAGCCAGCATTGAGTCATCAATTGTCTAAATTAGAGAAAGATCTTGATGTTAAACTTTTTGAAAGAAGTAATAAAGGTGTAGAACTAACTAATAAAGGCAAAATATTATACAATTATGCAAAACAAATACTTCTATTACATGATAGTTTAATCCAAGATATTGAAGAAAATAGTAATACCAAAAAAGAAATAAAAATAAATATTCTAAATCCTCATGCAAATTTTTTATTAGAACGAATAATAAAAGACATGGGGAAAATTTTTAAGAATTTAAACATAAGTATAAGTAGCAAAAGAGATACAAGTGAAAAGGCGTTACTTATACACAATAGAGCGGATGTAGTAGTTGGCTGTAAAAAAATAGATGATGTAGATTTAATTTCTAATTATATTGGAAGTGATAAATTAATTTTAGTTAGCAGATGCAAGATGGACTATGAAAGTATAAAAGATGTATCTGTTGCTTTACTAGAAGATAACTCTAATATTAAAATTGATGATTTAGAAAGACTACATAAAATTAATATATGCTTAAAAACAGATTCGTTAGATGTAATCAAATCATATCTTCAAAATACTAATGTAGCAGCTATTGTACCGCAAATAGCAGTAAATTCAGAGCTAGAATCGGGAGAGTTTGTAAAAGTGTTCTCGAAAAAATATGAATTTGATTATGATTTATTTATAACCTATAGAAAAGATATAGAGTTAGATCTAAAGAAGAAACTTAAAACATTTAAAAAAGAATTAGAAAATATACTCAATGAACAAGGCTCAAACGTAGCCATATAACAAAGGAGAGAAGTATGAGCTTAAAGGCATATTTAAGTTTTGTTGAATTACCAACAAAAATAGCAAGTGTAATACCTTTTATAATGGGTGTTATTTATACTCACTATAGATATGGGCAATTTAATTTTACAAATATAGTAGTAATGTTTATATCAATGATAACATTTGATATGGCGACTACAGCTATTAATAATTACTGTGATTATAAAAATGAATTAAAACACTTTAAAGATGATTATAAAGGTAGAAATGCAATGTTTGTATATAATATATCTCAAAAAAAAGCATTATGCACAATAGCAATTTTATTGTTTACAGCAACTATATTTGGAATAATACTTACTTTTAGAACTAATTTACTAGTTTTAGCTGTTGGCGTAGTTTGCTTTTTTGTAGGAATATTTTATACTTTTGGACCAATACCAATTTCAAGGATGCCACTAGGAGAAGTTTTTTCAGGTGGATTTATGGGATTATTAATTCCATTTTTAACTATATATATAAGTATTTATAACAAAGACTATTTTGGAATATATATAGATAATACTACACTTTTAATGAAGTTTAATTTAGTAGAAATGTTAGTGATTGGAACGGTTAGTATTCCTTTAATAGGTGGAATTGCAAATATAATGTTAGCTAATAATATTTGTGATTTAGAAGAGGATATAAAAGTTGGAAGGTATACGCTACCATATTATATAAGTAAAAAAGTAGCTGTAAAGCTGTACAAGTATATATATTATGTAGGTTATATTACAATACTACTTTCAGTAGTAATAGATATTCTTCCTAAAACAGCATTATTATCAATGTTGACTTTATATATAGTACAAAAAAATATTGAAGTATTTGAAAAGGAACAGATAAAATCAAAAACATTTGTTACTTCTGTAAAGAACTTTTCTATATTAGGGATTTCATATATAGTAAGTATTCTAATTAGTTTAGTATAAGAGTAGTCATTTAAAATATTTATACAGCATAGAAAAATATAGATAAAATTACAAAAAAATAAGGTTAATTAGTAGACAATATAGCAAAAAAACTTAGTGAATTCAATATGTTAAAAACTAATCAAACACCTAATAGAGTTAATTTATTAAGTAAAAACTGTAGGTAGACGATTAAGTATATCAGAGATATAATTAAAATGTTTGATTTATATTTAACGAAAGAAATGAGGGGGGACTTATATGGCAACAAAAATACTTATTTTAGGTGGAGGATATGCAGGTATCCATGCTGCTAAAAAATTATCAAAAAAATACAAAAAAAATGACGATGTAGAGATTACTTTAATAGATAAAAATTCTTACCATACGTTAATGACAGAGTTACATGAAGTAGCTGGAGGAAGAGTTCCGGAAGATTCAGTAAAAATAGACCTTTATAGAATATTCCATAGAACTAAAGTTAATGTTGTTGTAGACTATATAAAAAATATAGATAGTGACAATCAAGTAGTACAAACAAAACAAGGTGAATATGAATATGATTACCTAATAATAGGTACAGGGAGTGAACCGGCATTTTTCGGAGTTCCAGGAGTAAAAGAAAATGGATTTACTTTATGGTCACTTGAAGATGCTCTTAAGATAAAGGCACACATAAAAGATAGAGTTCAACAAGCTTCTTACGAAAAAAATGATGAAAAAAGAAAGCAAATGCTTACTTTCGTAGTTGCAGGTTCAGGATTCACTGGAATAGAAATGGCTGGAGAGTTATTAGAATGGAAAACTGCTTTAGCTAAAGAATATAGAGTAGACGTAAATGAAATAAAAATATTAGTAGTTGAAGCTATGTCGACTATATTAAACATGTTAGATAGAAAACAAGCTGATAAAGCTGAAAGATACATGGCTAAAAATGGAGTAAAGATATTAAAAGATTCTCCAATAGTAGAAGTAACTAAAGAATCTATAAAAATTAAAGATGGAACTGTAATTCCAACTGAAACTTTAATATGGACTTGTGGTGTTCAAGGAAATCAAGATTTAAGCCAAGTTGAACTAAAGAAAGCAAGAGCTGGAAGATATGAAACAAACAAGCACATGCAAGCAGAAGGAAAAGAAAATATATATGTAGTAGGAGATATTGCATATGTAGAAGATGCACAAGGTGGCTCAAATCCACAAATAGTTGAGGCTGCAGAGCAAACAGGAACTACTGCTGCTAAAAACATAATAGCTTCTATGGAAAAAAAGGAAAAAGTTGAGTTTAAGCCTAACTACCATGGGTTTATGGTATCTATAGGTGGTAGGTATGCAGTAGCAAACTTAATGGGAATGAAATTGTCAGGTTTCCTTGCGATGGCAGTGAAGCATTTAATAAATATGGTATATTTATTTAGCGTAAATAATGTTCATGCAGTATATCATTATTTACAACATGAATTCTTTGGAATGAAAGAAAGAAGAAACATAATGAGAGGTCATGTATCATCTAAAGGAAATAGATTATGGCTAGTGCCTTTAAGACTATACATAGGATGTTTATGGGTTCTAGAAGGATTAAAGAAACTTGTTGGTGAAGGTACTTGGGATGCAGCGTTTGAAGCAGCATCAAAAGGTGCAAATATAGGTGAGTATTTCTCAAATTTATTTAACAACATAGCAATAGGTACAGATAGCTGGATGAGAATGGGTAACGTTAAAATGCCATTTGAATGGCTATACGATGCAACTTCTGCAGCATCACAAAATGCTGACGCTACAACTGAGTTGGCAAAGCCTATATTATCAAGTATGCCTAAGATATATGAAGGTGTTATGAAGATATTTATGCCAAACGCTGAAATAGCAGTATGGGCTCAAAGAATGGTTGTATTGGTTGAAATAGGAATAGGACTATGTTTAATAGCTGGATTATTTACATTCTTAGCATCAGCAGTATCTGCAGCTATGACTGTTAACTTTATATTGTCTGCTATGGCTGGATGGGACATTTTATGGTATACTTTTGGTAGTATAGCATTAATGTGTGGAGCTGGAAGAACATTTGGATTAGATTTCTATGTTATACCATGGATTAATGATATAGTCGGTAATCTATGGATGGGTAAAAGAAGACCAATCTACGATATACACGGATCAAACAATAAAGTAGCAAAAAAAGTAAGTTAAAAATAAAATAAGGGATATATTCCTAAAGAATATATCCCTTTATC
This sequence comes from Romboutsia sp., assembly GCF_051659545.1. GTDB lineage: Bacteria > Bacillota > Clostridia > Peptostreptococcales > Peptostreptococcaceae > JBOFOR01. The sequence continues at coordinate 7,544 of NZ_JBOFOR010000062.1, forward strand.
ATATTAACAATCAATAAATTACAACAAGGTACAAATAGACATAATAATGAAAAGAGGGGATGAAAAATGAGTAAATTTTGGAGCGATTATCCCATAATAGAAAAAGAAATAAAAGAAGTGAGTAAACTCATAGAAAAAAATGCTAAGTGTAAAGACGAGGTTATAGAAACTAGTATAATTGAATTATTAAACTCAGGAGGAAAGATGCTAAGACCTGCATTTACTGTTATAGCTTCACATTTTGGAGATTATAACAAAGAAAGGTCACAGGCGTTAGCAGCAGTTGTGGAAATGTTCCATATGGCAACGTTAGTTCATGATGACATTATAGATGAAGCAGAGTCTAGAAGAGGTAATCAAACTGTACAATCTAAATACGGTAAAAATTATGCTGTATATATTGGAGACTACCTTTTCTGTTTATGTTTTAGAATATTAGCTACTACATCTTCAATAGAAAGAGGAATAGATGTAGACACAAAGGTAATGTCTAGAATATGTCTTGGAGAAATTGAGCAATTAAACTCTAGATTTAACAAAAATGTATCGGTAAAAAATTATCTAAAAAGAGTATCTGGAAAAACAGCAGAGTTATTTTCGTTAAGTATGTACATTGGAGCAGCAGAAAGCTCATGTGACAAAAGAACTTGCAGGTTATTTTGGAATATAGGTCACAATATAGGAATGGCATTTCAAATAATAGATGATATATTAGATTATACTTCTACTAATGAAATGCTAGGAAAAGAAGCTGGAAAGGATTTAAAGGAGGGAGTATACACATTACCCTTAATCTTAGCTATGCAAAAAAATCCTAATGCTTTTGAAGTTATTTTAAACTCTGATGGTTACACTGATGGAGAAGTAAGAACTATAATAAATGTAGTTAAAGACAATGATGGGATAAAAGAGGCTATAAAAATTGCACAAAAATATTCTCAAAAAGCATTCAGAGATATAAATAAACTACCAGACAATGAATATAAACAAATACTTTTAGATGTAACAAAAAAGTTATTAACTAGAAGCTATTAAGAAAAAAGGTTACATAAATTATAATGTAACCTTTTTATTATGAAAAAATTATTTATACAAGAAAAATTTTTTATAAATTTTATTTTTTAAATTTGAAATAATTTAAAGGAGTTTTGGTAGATATAAAGAAATATATTGTAGTTATTTATAAAAAAATTGCACATATTTGCATAGAAAGGTAGAGTAAGATATGAAAAAGGGAGATTTTATATGGGGTGGAGTACTTTTATTATGGGTGATGATGCTTGTTGTACCAAGTAGTAGAGTGGCTTTTATAAGTGCTACAGAGGCACATCCATACATAGGAGGATTTATTAAATTTGCAATATTAGCAACTATGGGAGAGTTGTTAGGAATAAGAATAATAAAAGGAAATTGGATGAAGCCAAATGGAATAATATTTAGAGCTTTTGTATGGGGAATAATAGGAATGGTAACAACTCTTGCAATGTCTGTATTTCCAGCAGGAGTAACAAAAGCACAAGAAATAGGAAAGTTACCTTTTAAAGAATCTATGTTTGCACATGCATTGTTAACTAGTACAGTTATGAATGTTCTTCAATCTCCAGCTATATTTTTATTTCACAAATGTACAGATACATATGTAGATGAAAAACATAATAGAAATGGTAAAAAAGTAAGTTTAAAAGATATTTCAGAGAAGATAGATTGGCATACATATCTTAGCTTTACAGTACTTAAAACAATACCTTTCTTTTGGATTCCGTGTCATACACTAGTGTTTATGTTACCAGCAGAATACAGAGTAGTAGCATCTGCATTTGCATCAATAGCTTTAGGATTAATCTTGGCATCAGCTAATAAATCTAAAGTGAAACAAGAAGCTTAAAAAATATGAATCAAGCGGAGCGATAATTATATTATTGCTCTTTTTTTGTAGATTTAAGATTTTTTATAAAATATAAAAAAATAATTTATTTAGGATAAAAACTCAAAAAAATTCCAACTATAATAAAGAATTATATTTAGGAGGAACTAAAATGAGTAGTAAAAAAAACTTCTTAAAATATATAGCAATTGTATTTGTTGTGATGTTAATTGTATCACTATGCAACTTAAATAAAGAAATAGATTTACTTAATAGATGCAAGGCAAGTTTATATGAAGGGTTAAGAACTATTAAAATAACAGAAGAAAAAGCAAATATAGATGATACAAAACTTTTTATAAGTATAAAAAGGCCAGAAATTCATTATTCAAATAGTAAGGTAGAAAGATATATAAATTCATATATTAGAAGAGATATAAGTAATTTTGTAAATCATGAAAGGCAATCAGCAGAACTTTACAATAATAATTCTAAGATAAATGTATGTATAAATTATCATGTGGCATTTGAAGATAAAAATTTGCTTAATATAGTAATTTATAAAAATAAAAACTGGAGTAAAGGTAAAGTTGAATTAGAAAAAGAGAGTTATATATTTGATTTGAAAACAGGTCAAAGAGTATACCTTAATAACTTTTTAAAAGACAATGAAGATTATATACAAACCATAAGTGATTATATAGACGACTATATCTACAAGAATAAATTAAAAGTTAATAAAAATAAAATAACCATCGATAGAAATACAAATTATATAATTGTACAAGATGGAATAGATTTATATTTTAATCCTTATAAAACAAGCTACGATAAGATAAACTATGAATTTAAAATACCTTATGATATCTTTAAAAACAAAATAAGAATAGTAACGACTAACCCTATAGTTTCTAATATAGATACTCAAACAATAACTAAAAATAATAGCTATATTAGTTCAATAATAAATATACCTATAATTATGATGGAGAATAAAAATATAGAAAAGACAATTAATAACGAAATAACTAATAGTATAATGAAATTTTATAATGAAGCACAAAGCCAAGCTAAAGAATATCAAAAGGATTTACCTGATATAGGTAATAAATTTGTGGCCAATACAGATTTTAAAATTAAAAAAAATAGTGATAATATGCTTAGCTTGGTTATTGAATATTATAAATATAGCGGTGGGGCTCATGGATATTACGAAGATATAACTTATAACATAGACTCAAGGGATGGGAAAATATTAAGTTTTAAAGATTTATTTAAAGAAGAATCTAATTACAAAAATATTATCGATAAGGAAATTAGGAACCAAATAGAAAATATAATAAAGAAAGATCCACAATATGATGGAGTATATGAGTTTAATGGAGTAAAAGATAACACCAAATTTTATATACAGGACGATAATATAGTTGTGTATTTTGATTTATATGAGATAGCTCCTTATGCAGCAGGTATACCTGAATTTCCTATTAATATAAAAGTAGTAAATCATATATTGAAAGATGAATATATAGAATTCTTAAAATAAAATCAGTTACCTTTGCTAGAGGTGTAGGATATGTTGTAGTATGTCACTAAAAAATAAAAGACCAGTGATGGTCTTTTATTTTACTTAAATAGTTGGATTTAAAGATGCTATTTTAGTGACTGCAACATAAACTCTAGATATCTCATACCAAGTTTTGAAATCTACGACTCCTGATTTTGGTAAACCAAAAATTCCTTGGAATGTTTTTACTGCTTCAGCAGTACTATCACCGTAGATTCCATCTTCCTTAACTTTTGGAATGGCAGGGTAAGATTTTGAAATTGCATTAAGCTGATTTTGAATAGTTTTTACATACTTATTAGAGGACCCAACTTGTAAACTGTCTCCAGGATAAGAAATTGGCACACCGCTTACGATTGGAGCTCTTTCAAATATTATTTCATCACCATAAAAGTATCTTAATATACCTTCATAATCCTTACCTTGATCTCCTAAATCTTTACTACCCCATTGAGTCATTTGACCAGGACATTGTGATTTTTTACCATCACAGTATTGAGCTAAAAGGGGCTGTCTAGAAGTTGGAGGTCTCTTTATAAATGTATTAAATATATTGTCAACAACAACACTTATAGTATCAAAAAAGTTTCTATTATATATAAATTTATGATCATAATTTGTAGTAGATGTAATTGTAAAGCTATACCCTTTATTTCTATACCATTCAGTAAAGACTCTGTTTAATGTAAAAGAAATTATAGCTATTACGTTTGCATAAATTGTTTGCTCTGGCCAAGTAGAGTAAACTTCAGAGGACGCAACATTTTTAATATAGTCTTTAAATGGAATCCAGTAATTTTGTGCTGAAGTGTTTTCAGGAAGACCATCGTGAACAACTATAAATTCTGGAACAACTGGATTGTCTAAAACAACAAATCCTGTAGGTGGAGGTAATGGCTTTAGACTACTTTCAGGGATTTTAGGAGGATAAATTCCATACAAAGTATTATCTCCTATATTATAGATTTCTTCATTTTGCCTAGAATAAGAGTTTTTGCTTCTAGTTTTAGCTTGCAGAGGCACATTTTGTCTAGATTCTATAGTAGGAAATAATTGAGTACCATCTACAATTGATGCTTCGTATCCATCTACAATTACTTCTACAGCGTATCTACTATAGGGTCTTATATCTGAAGGCTGTTGAGAATAAATTATGTCAGGGGCAGGTAAGATTAGATTAGTAACCTGCCCAGAATTATTAGTTTTTAAATTTTCAAAAACTGTTTTTTGAGCTTCACCAGATTCAGGATAAGTATAGATATTTATAGTTGCTCCATCGATAGGTCTATTAGTAGCGCTATCTAAAACACTAACTGTTAAAAAGCCATCTTGCATATAATCACCTCTTCTTTAACATAATTAAACATCCTATACTCATAGTATGAAGATGATTCATATTTTGTTAAGCTAAATGGAAATAATATATAGATAAAATAAAAAGAGAGGAAATATTTTGATGAAACTAGAATTAATAATGTTAGCCATTGTACCGATTTTGGGATATATATTATGGATATATTTAAAAGATAAATATGAAAAAGAACCTGTAATGCTTTTATGTAAGTTTTTTATATTAGGAGCGATAATAAGTGTATTAGGAATTATAATTGAAGAACTTTTAATTAAAATAAATATTTTCGATGGATACTCATATATATTTTATATGTCTTTTATAGTGGCGGGACTAACAGAAGAAGGATTAAAAATGATAGTACTTATTCCGAATTTAATAAAAGAAAAACATTTTAATGAAAAACTAGATGGAGTTATTTACTCTATATTTTTATCTTTAGGATTTGCGACTGTTGAAAATTTAATATACATATTATTTGAAGATATAAGGACAGCGTTTGAGGTAGGTTTAATAAGAGCAGTGGTGTCTGTTCCTGCTCATATAATGTTTGGAATAACAATGGGGTATTATATTTCGAAATATAAATTTACTAGCGCAGGGGCTAAAAAAAGGGAATATTTAATTATGGCTATTTTACTTCCTATTTTGTTACATGGAACTTTTGATTTTATATTAATGATACCGAATAGAGTATCTATTATAATATTTATAGTATATATAGTAATTTTATTAAAATTAAGCTTAGATAAACTAGATGAGTATACAAATAATTCTAAGAAAAGATTTTTTAGAAACAAGAGAAACTAAGAATATGGAGATAAAAATAATTTAAATATTATAAAATACCTCATACAGTTCAATAATAATATATAACGTTATTTTCAGGAGGGATATTTATGGGATACATAAACAAAAGCCAAGAATATGCAATATCTAGGCTTTTAGACAGATATGATTACGATGCTATAATAGATATATTAGAAGAGGCTGGAATTGTAGATGGAGATTTGTATTTTTTAATGAGGTCTTGTCAGTATGCACTTAATTTTAATTTTAAGAAAGCTCTAGATAGTTTAAATAAAATGAGTGATACAATGGTATCAAGAAGAGAAATACAAAAGCTAATTGCTAATTTAAAAAATTTAGACCTAGGAGAGCCAGAAGATGTACTATCTGAATTAGTTGAAAATATGAAGATACAAGTTATAAATGAGGAGTATATAGATTTTTTAGGCAGGTTATATAGATTAAAAGAAGCTTTGTTTAAATATATATTTGTTAGTACCAAAGAAGGGAAGAGTTATAAGGTAAGCATGCACGGATATATGGTATCAAAGAAAAATATTCTCTATACTTTAAAAAAGAAGTATAATATATATAATGGAAACCTAATTCATGGAGTAACTCAATATATAAATAGACACTTAAAAAAAACCAAAAGAATGGAAAAAGTAGTTGAAATATTAAATAGCGAGAGATTAGAAAACCTAATAAAACTTAGGAATGAAAGTCCTGTAGGTCATGGTTTCAAAGGGGTAAGCAAAGAAGAAATTGAAGAAATCTATGGAAATCCTATGGAGGTTATGCAAGATTTAGTTAAAGTATGTGAGTTGCTAGATTTAGGTATTACAGTAAATAAATATGATAACATTAATGAAATGGTGGTACAAATGATTGGAAGTTATAGCAATCATTAATTTTTGGAGGAGATGATTTTATGAGTGAAAAATTAAAAAAGGAAGCATTAGAGTGGTTTAAAATAATTGTTACAGCACTAGTGCTTGCATTTATAATAACGCAGTTTATTAGGCCTACATTAGTAAGAGGAGAATCGATGTACCCTACGTTGGTAGAAAATGATTATTTAATAATTAATCGAATCGCATATAAGGTAGGCGAACCCAAAGAAGGAGATATAATAGTATTCGGCACCCATTTATTACAAGAAAATGGTCATAACAAAGATTTAGTTAAAAGAGTTATTGCAGTAGAAGGAGACCATATAAAAATAGAAAATTCAAAAGTTTATGTAAATGATAAACTAGTAAAAGAACCTTACATACATGATAATTATACTGAAGGAAACATAGATATGGTTATACCAGAAAATAAAGTATTTGCAATGGGAGACAATAGAGAACAAAGCTTAGATAGTAGATATGAAGATGTAGGTTTAGTAGATGAAAAAGATATAATGGGTAAAGTATTAGTAAGATTATTCCCATTTAATAAACTTGGAACTGTAAAATAGGTATACCATGAGATTGGGAATAGGAGCACTTTTATTTAATCTAGATGAAGCGTTAGAAATCTGTACCAAAATAAAAGAAATAAACCATCTAGAAATAGGAATAGATAATTTATATGAATGTAAAGAATTATACAAATATAAGGATAAGTTTGAAGAGTTAAAACTATCTATAGGTATTCATTTACCTATGGAGCTAAATACTTGTGAAAATATAGAATATATAAGAGATGCTTGGCTAAATTTTATAGATGATATAAGAATACAGCTAAATGATTTTGATATTAAGTATTTTAATATGCATCTAGGGTATGTAATTACAAATAGATTAAATAAAAATAGAACTAAGTACTTAGATAAAAGTATAATATTTTTAGATAATATAAAAGCTCATAAAAATACAAAAATTTCTATAGAAAATACATATTCTAATTGTGGTGATTATTCAAATGTTGGCAACATATCACAGGATTTTGAATATATATTTAGTAAGGCTAGGAATGATATAAAGTTTTGCTACGATACAGGACACGATTTAATAAATAGTAGTAATTATATAGAGGCACTAAAAGAAAAAATAGATATAGTTCACTTAAGTGATAATGATGGTATTGAAGATACACATATAGGTATAGGTATAGGAATACTACCAAATTTAAAGATTAAAGAGGTACTGAATCTTAATCCAGAATATTTAATATTAGAAATAGGATATGAATATATTGAGGAAACACTTAAAAAAATAGAATCTATTAAAAAAGAGGTATAAATACCTCTTTTTCCTATCTATTAGGAGAAAGGAGTAACAACATGAGGAATATGAATATAGAAATAAATGGAAGTGTAAAAAAGTATCATTTAGAAGATGAAAATTCCCAACTAACATTAGAAGACATAGTAAAGGATGTATCTAATGAATACAAAGGATATATAACTCTTGGGATTATAGATAACAAATTAAGAGAATTAAGCTATGAAGTACCTAAAGATTGTCGAATAAAATTTTTAGATACAACCAATGCAGATGGCTCAAGGGTTTACTTTAGAACTATGTCATTTATATTTATAATAGCATGTAAAGAGCTATTTAGTGAATGTAGGGTTACAATTGAACATTCTCTATCAAATGGTTTATATTGTGAAGTTCATATTGATAGAAAATTAGAAGATGCAGATATAAAATTAATTAAAGAAAAAATGGTAGAGATAATAAATAATAATTATAAAATAGATAAAATCTCTACTACTAAGGAAGAAGCTATAGATATATTTGAAAGCTATGGTATGGATGAAAAGGCAGAGTTACTAAAGTATAAAGAGTATACTGATGTAAAAATTTATAAATGTAATAACCACATAGATCATTTTTATGGATATATGTTGCCATCAACAGGACATATTAAAACATTTGACATAAAGTTGTATAATAATGGAGCAGTTATATTAGGTCCTAATGAAAGTAACAGAGAAATACCAACAGAATTTGTTCCTCAACCAAAACTATCGAATGTATATCTTGAAGCAGAAAAATGGTCAAAGCTTATCGGGATAGATAAAGTTACTACATTAAATTATATGATAGAAAATGATGAGTATGGAGATATTATAAGAACTGTAGAAGCTTTACATGAAAAGAAGCTTTCTCAGATTGCAGATATAATTAAAGAGCAAGAAAAAAGGGTAATACTAATAGCAGCACCATCTTCATCAGGAAAAACAAGCTTTGCTCATAGATTGTCTATACATCTTAGAGTTAACAACTTAAATCCAGTATCTATATCTTTAGATGACTATTTTGTAGATAGAGACGATACTCCTTTAGATGAATTTGGTAAGCCAGATTTTGAATCAATATATGCTATAGATTTAGAAAGATTTAACTCTGACCTAAAGAAATTATTAGATGGTGAAGAAATAAGTTTACCTAAATTCAATTTTAAAATAGGGATAAGAGAAGAAACAGGAAGAAAACTTAAAATTAAAGAACATCAACCTATAATATTAGAAGGTATACATGGTTTAAATCCAATGCTTACATCATCTATAAAAGATGAAGATAAATTTAAAATATATATAAGCGCTCTTACGCAAATAAATTTAGATGACCACAATAGAATACCAACTACGGATTTAAGACTTATAAGAAGAATGGTTAGAGACTATAACTTTAGAGGTTATAGTGCAGAACGTACTATTATGCAATGGGACTCAGTAAGAAGGGGAGAAAAGAAAAATATATTCCCTTATCAAGAGGAAGCAGACATTATATTTAACTCAGCTTGCGTCTATGAACTAGCAGTATTAAAAACTTATGCTAAACCATTGTTAGAAGAAATTGAAAAAGACAGTGAAGCGTATATAGAGGCAAATAGAATATTAAAATTTTTACAGTATTTTGTTGAGTTAAAAGATGTTTCAGATATACCATCTACATCTATATTAAGAGAATTTATAGGTGGAAGTAAGATAGTAGATTAATTCTTCACACAAAAAGTCCTGATATTAATATATATAGGGCTTTTTATATTTTTACAAAACCTATAGAAAATAAAACATTTTGTGTACATAGAACTTAAAGTGTTTCGGTTAAGTTTGGTTTAAGTAAAGTAAATTTTTATTATAGAAAACTATAAAATTGGAATTATAACTAATAAGGAGGCAAATATGGAAAAAACGTTAAAAGAAATATTAAATTTAAATAGAAAATATACAAATTATGGACAGGTTGCTAGTTATATACCGGAGTTAAAAAATGCTAAGAGAGATGACCTAGGCATATGTATAATTGACAAAGATAACAATATTTATAAAGCTGGTAATTGTGATACAAAATTTACAATACAAAGTATCTCTAAGCCAATAGTACTTGCAATGGCATTGATGGATAATGATTGGTCGTATGTTTTTTCTAAAGTAGGAATGGAGCCAAGTGGAGATCCATTTAACTCAATAATGAAATTAGAAACTAATGATAGTAAAAAGCCAAGCAATCCAATGATAAATGCAGGAGCAATTGTAACTACATCTCTTATAAAAGGAGCTAGCGTTGAAGAAAAAGAAGAAAGAATGTTAAAGTTTTTTAGGAAACTAGCTAACAATGATACATTAGATATAAACTATGAAGTATATAAATCAGAAAAAACAACTGGTGATAGAAATAGAGCAATGGCATATTTATTAAAAAATGATGGATTTGTTCAAGGTAATGTAGAAGAAATTCTAGATTTGTATTTTAAACAATGCTCTATTGAAGTAGACGTAGTTGATTTAGCAAGAATAGGAATAAATCTTGCAATGTACGGAGTAAATATAGAAAATAATGAGAGATTATTAAGTGAACGTGTTTCTAGAATGGTGAAGACATTTATGATAACTTGTGGTATGTACGACTCATCAGGCGAATTTGCTATAAAGGTGGGAATACCGGCTAAATCAGGAGTTGGAGGTGGCATAATGGCTTCAGTTCCTAACTCTATGGGTATTGGAGTATATGGGCCAGCTTTAGACAAAAAAGGCAATAGTATAGCAGGAGTTAAAGTATTAGAAGAACTTTCTCATAGATATAAATTAAATATTTTTTAAAATATAGAATTTTTTGACAATTTCAAGTAGTTCATATATAATTAAATTACAATAAAATAATTTTTTTGTAGGGGTGGGGGAATGAAAGAAGTACTTGTGCTTAGAGATTTGGAGTGCATAAAGGCAATTGCACATCCAAGAAGAATAGACATATTGAAAACATTTGACAAATCACCATTGTCAGCTAAGCAATTATCACAATTATTAGATGAGCCTCATGCTAAAATTAACTATCATATAAAGACACTTTACAAGGTAGGAATTTTAGAATTAGTAGAGGAAAAGATAAAGTCGGGCATTGTAGAAAAATATTATTATCCAAAGGCAAAAAATATAGTTATAGCAAAAAGTGTAATTAACTTTTCTTTAAATAATAGCCAAGAGGAAAAACAGGAATTATGTATATCTAAATTTGAAGATATAGTCGAACTATTTTATCAAGCAGCGGAAGAGGATCTTTTAGAAAGTGAAAATATACTTGATTACCATGATGTTTATCTTACTCAAAGTGAATTAGTAGAACTCAACAATGAAATTAACATAAAAGTGCAAGAAATTTTAAGTAAGAGAGTAGAACAAGAAAATGATATAAAGTATGATATAGCAATTGTTTCCGTACCAATAGCGCAAAAGCAAGAGTGTAGTATATAAAAATAAGTATCAACATTGTTGATACTTATTTTTTTGGGTATAATTAAAAGTAATTAAATTTTATTAGGAGGAGTCACAATGATAGTAATAGGACCACACATTTCCATAGCTAAGGGATTTACAAATGCTGCTAAGACAGCTGTTAATATAGGAGCAAATACTTTTCAATTTTTTAGTAGAAATCCAAGAGGAGGAAACGCTAAAGAATTTGACGAAAAAGATATACAGAAATTTCAAGAAATTAGAGAAGAAAATAATTTAGGGCCGCTTTTAGCTCATGCGCCTTATACTATGAACTTAGGTGGAAACAAAGAAGAAGTATACGAGTTTGGTAAGATGGTAATAAAGGAAGATATCAAAAGAATGGATTCTTTAGGTGTAGAATACTTATGCTTTCATCCAGGTAGTCATGTAGGTGGAGGTATAGAAGCAGGAATAGATAGAATAGCTAATGCTTTAAATGAAGCTATAACAGGCAATGAAAATATAATGATACTTTTAGAAACGATGTCAGGAAAAGGAACTGAAATAGGTTACAACTTTGAACAATTGAAACAAATAATAGATAAAGTAGATTATAAAGAAAGAATGGGTATATGTTTAGATACTTGTCATATATTTTCAGCAGGATATGATATAGTTAACAATTTAGAAGGAGTACTTGAAGACTTTGATAGAATAATAGGTCTTGATAAATTAAAAGTTGTACACTTAAATGACAGTATGATGCCTTTTGGAGCTAATAAAGATAGACATTCTGTAATTGGAGGAGGAGAAATCGGATTAGATGCTATTGTAAAGTTTATGGCACATCCTAAAATTGCTTCATTGCCATTTTTCTTAGAAACTCCTTTAGAGGATGAAGGCCATAAAGAAGAAATAGAAATGATAAAGAAAATACTATTTGATAAATAAATTAAAGACAAAACTTGAATTAACTGGTAAATTGAATTTATAATAAATAGAGGTAGAAAAATACATTATAAATTTAGGTGGTAAAAAATGAGATTACTTGGGAAAACTGAAATGAAAGTTAATAGAGTTGGATTTGGTGGAATACCAATTCAAAGAATAACGCAAGAAGATACTAATATGGTAATAGACCAATTAGAAAAATCAGGTGTTAACTTTATAGACACAGCTAGAGGATACACTATAAGTGAAGAGTACATAGGAAATGCACTAAAAGGTAGAAGGAATGAATTTTTTATTGCAACAAAAAGTATGTCTAGAGACTATGAAGGTATGAAGAAAGATATAGAAATAAGTTTGAAAAATTTAAACACAGATTATATTGATTTATATCAACTTCATAATGTTAAGGTAGAGGAATATAATAAAGTATTAGAAGATGGAATGGCTTATAAAGCTTTATTAGAAGCGCAGCAAGAAGGTAAGATAAAATACATTGGAATAACTAGCCATAGCTTAGATACCATAGAAAAAGCAGTAGAAGATGATAAGTTTGTGACTATACAGTTTCCATACAATATAGTAGAAAATCAAGCTGATGAAGTTTTCAAAAAAGCGAGTGGAAAAGGAATTGGAATAATAGTAATGAAACCTTTAGCGGGAGGAGCTATAGATGACGCGACCTTAGCTATAAAATATATCTTATCAAAAAACTATATAGATGTAGTTATACCAGGCATGGAAAGTGTAGAGCAAGTTAAAGAAAATACAGAAGTTATCAAAAATCTAGAATTAACTAAAGAAGATGAAATGAAAATAGACAAGATTAAAGAAACTTTAGGAAAGAGATTTTGTAGAAGATGTGAATACTGCTTGCCTTGCCCACTTGGTATAAACATACCGGTAAACTTTTTATTAGAAGGGTATTACACAAGATATAACTTAAAAGAATGGTCAAAAGAGAGATATGCGGCATTAGATGTAAAAGCTAAAGACTGCGTAGAATGTGGTTTATGTGAAAAAAAATGTCCATATGAACTTCCAATAAGGGACATGCTAAAACAAGTATCAGAAAAGCTAGACTAAATAAGAATTATAGAATATAAAATAGAAAATAATAAAGAGAACTTACAAATATGTTAGTTCTCTTTTTAATAGTAAAAAATTGTATAGTTCGTAATATTTTAAAAATATTATTTTTTAGAAATATTATAGGATACATTGAACTGAGATACTGGATAAAGTTCTATTTCTACACGTGGATTATCTTTATCTATAAAATCAAATAATAATACAGGTTTAAGTTGCTTATCATTTTTTATTATTCCGCTTTTTTCTATGCCATCACAAATACTTTTAGGATAGTTATGAAGATCGCCCATAACCTTATTAGGAAAATACAATTTAAGTACTGTTATTAAATTTTCCTCAATAGTATCTCCTAAATACTGTTGATTTATAAAACCTGCAATCATATTTTCATAGGCTAAATATTTTGAATGTTTACCTGTAGAAGGCATCCATGCTTGTCCGTGAATATTATGAAGCTTAAAATTAGATTTACTTATAGGTCTACCTGGTATTGTTAGTTTAATCAAATTATCACCATCCTTATACATTAGTTATTATAAAGCTAATATAAGTTTAAAGAAAGGATATTTTATGAAGAAAGAAGAATTAAAAGATTTTTGTGCATCTATAGGTTTAAAATATGTAGGAATATGTGGAGTGAAAATAAACCATACTTTAGAAACTATAATAAAACGTAGATTATCAAATGGTCATACAACGGGAATGGAGGAACCTATATTAGAAAATAGGGTTAATCCTAAAAATATAATGAGAAATGCTAAATCTATAATAGTGTGTGCTTTTCCTTACTATATAGGAGAAGACGAAGAGAGTAATTTATCAAAATATTGCTACGGAAAAGATTATCACATTGTTGCTAAAAGTATAATGGAAGAAATATCAAATCACTTAATTCAAAGGATAGATGGTTTTGAATATAAAATATTTGTAGATAATGGACCTTTAGTAGATAGATATTTAGCGTATAGTGCAGGCGTAGGATACTTCGGATTAAATAACAATATAATAACTGATGATTATGGTTCATACGTCTTTATAGGGTACATAATAAATAATTATGAATTTAATGCGGATGAACCTTTACCCAAAACCTGTATAAAATGTGGTAAGTGTGTAGAATATTGTCCGGGAAATGCTCTTTTAGGAAATTTTGAAATGAATCCAAAGAGATGTTTGTCGTATATAACTCAAAAAAAGGGAGATTTAGATAATGATGAAATAGAAGCTCTAAAAGAAAATAAAAAAATATTTGGTTGTGATATATGTCAAGATGTATGCCCACATAATAAAAATATAATAAAAACAAATATAGATGAATTTAAAAACAACATAATCACCAAATTAGAATATGAAGAGATAAATGAAATATCTAACAAAGAATTTAAAAAAAAATATGGAGATAGAGCATTTAGTTGGAGAGGAAAAAACATAATAAAAAGGAATTTAGAATTGATTTTAGAAGAGCCTGAGGATTAGCAATCTGAAGGCTTTTTTTTTGGAAAATATAGTAGTTAACCATATTAAATAAATGTTTAAGTAATATGCAGAGGGATGATGAATAAAATTAATAATAGATAAATTAACATTTACAAGCCTAAAAACATAGAATGTATAAAAAAGAAGGGGGGAGGTTTATGCTAATTTACAACAACACATCTGAAATAGAACCTCTAGAAAGTATACTAGGTCAAGAAAGAGCTATAACTGCTATGGAAATGGGATTAAAAGTTGATAATCCAGCATATAACATGTACTTAGCGGGAGACTCTGGAACAGGTAAAACTACGTATGCTATGAAAGCTTTAAAAAAATATGCTTTGAAAAAAAGCACACATAAAGATTGGTGTTATGTTTATAATTTTGAAAATACTAGAGAACCAGTAATAATAGATTTAGAAAAGGGATTGGGAAAGGTATTTAAAAAAGATATTGAAAAGTTAATTGAAACTTTAGCAGATGAATTAAAAGACGCTTTTGAAAGTGAAGATTTTGAGTTAGGAAAAAATCAATTAATTGAAGATTATGAGAGAGAAAAAGATGTTCTACTAAAGAAAATAAAAAAATATGGTGAAGAAAAAGGATTCAAACTAAAAAATAGTAAAGTTGGAATGGTATTCATACCTATAAAAGATGAAAAAGAACAAGAAGAAGGAAAAGAACAAGAAAAAGAAAAAGAAAATGAAGATGCTAGTGATGAAGAATTTTACAAAGTAAAAAGAGAATTAGAAAATATGGCAATACAGGTAGTATATAAAATAAGAGATTTGGAAGATGCAGCGAAAGAAGCACTTTTAGAGTTAGAAGAAGAAGTAGCTAAATTTATAATAGATCCACATATACAAATTTTAGCCGAAAAGTATAGCCAATATGAAAAAGTTCAAACACACCTTAAAAATATGAGAGAAGATATATTAGAGTATGTATATTTATTTTATATGGATGAGGAGGAGTTAAAAGAAAAATATGATAAAGACTTATTTGTAAAATATAAAGTAAATTTATTTGTAGACAATGGTATAGATAAAGAAAAGTCTCCTGCCCCTGTAATAGTAGAAATAAACCCAAGTCCAGCAAATTTATTTGGGAAAGCTGAATTTGATTACAATAATGGAAATATAAAAACAGATTTCACAAAATTAATTCCAGGTGCAGTTCATAAAGCAAATGGAGGATACTTAGTTTTATATGTAGATCAACTTTTAAGGTATCCTTTGTCTTGGGATATGTTAAAAAGAGCCATACAATCAAGGAAAATAGGTGTTGATACTCAAACTTCAATAAAGCCTCAAAACATGTCCATAAATATGAAGGTAATATTAATAGGAAGTAATTATATGTACAATCTATTGTATAATTACGACCCTGATTTTAGTAAATATTTTAAAGTTTTTGTAGACTTTGACAATGAAATGGATAAAAATGAAATTAACGAAGATGGTATAGCAAAATTTATAGCTTTCCAATGCAATAAAAATAAAATAAAACATTTTACTTATGATGCAGTGCAAGAAGTAGTTAAACTTAGTTGTAGAATTGCAGGGGATAAATATAAATTATCAACTCAATTTAATAAAATTATGGAGATTGTACTAGAAGGAAATGCATATGCTGAGCTTAGAGAAGTTGAATATGTGGATAAAGAAGATGTTAAAAAAGCAATAAGCGAAAGAAGAAAACGAGTAAGCAGAATAGAATGTAAAATGAATGAGTCTTTAGAAAATGGATTTACTCTTATAGAAACTAAAGGTCAAAGGGTAGGAGTTATAAATGGATTATCAGTTTTAAATACAGGAGAATATTCTTTTGGTAGACCATCTAGAATAACAGTTACAACAAGTCCAGGAAGTAAAGGAATAGTAAATATAGAAAGAGAAGTTGAGATGAGTGGTCCAATACACAGTAAAGGCGTTTTAATATTAGGAGGATATTTAAGTGAAAACTTTGCACAGGAATTCCCATTATCATTAAATGCATATGTTTGTTTTGAACAGAACTATGGTGGAGTGGATGGAGATAGTGCAACAGGAGCAGAGTTATATGCATTATTATCATCATTAAGTAATATACCTCTTAAGCAAAATATAGCAGTTACTGGATCTATGAATCAAAAAGGGGAAATTCAAGTAGTAGGAGGAATTACTGAAAAAATAGAAGGATTTTACTCAGCCTGTAATAAAATAGGGATAAGTGATAGTCAAGGCGTAATAATTCCTAAAAATAATAGTAGAAACTTAGTCTTATCAGATGAAATTACTAACGCTATTAAAGAAGGTAAATTCCACATATATACAGTTGAAAGAGTAGAAGAAGCTATAGAAATATTGACTGACTTAAAATTTGAGGAAATAAAAAGAATGACGATAGACAGATTAAGAGAATTCAGTAATCTGCAAAATAATAGTAAAAAGTAGTTTTACAAAACAATAAAAAGGGTACATTTTATAAGGAGTAAAAACTAAAAAAGTTTTTGCTCTTTTTTTAAAATAAAAAATAAAATATATAATAGTTTGTTATATATTGATGAATATGATAAATAATATAATTAACAAAGGAAAATTCTTAAAGGGGGAATAATAGTGAAAAATGTTAACAAAATATTAGATATATTAGAGGAAACTTACCCAGATGCAAAATGTGAGTTAGATTATACTACGCCATTTGAACTTTTAGTAGCAACTATACTATCGGCCCAATGTACTGATGTTAGAGTAAATAAAGTTACATCAGAGTTATTTGAAAAATATAATACTCCGAATCAATTTGATAATTTAAGTGAGGAAGAAATAAGTAGTTTTATAAAAAGTTGTGGATTATATAAAAGTAAATCACAAAAAATAAAACAAACAGCTCACCAGATTTGTCGTGATTATGAAGGCGAAGTGCCAGAAACAATGGAAGATTTAATTAAATTACCTGGAGTTGGAAGAAAAACTGCAAATGTAGTATTAAGTAATGCGTTTAATCAAGATGCAATTGCTGTTGATACACATGTATTTAGAGTTGCAAATAGAGTAGGTATAGTTAAATCAGATACTCCAGAAAAAACCGAATTTGAGCTTATGAAAGCTGTACCTAAAAGCAGATGGTCTCATGCTCATCACATTTTAATTTTTCATGGAAGGAGGATATGTAAAGCTAGAAAACCCGAATGCAACAATTGTCCTATAAAAAACGATTGCAATTACTATGAAGAAGGGAATGACGGCAGTGAAAAGACATAATGTTATAGTAGTGTTATTGGTAGGAATCTTTTTTTTAGGGAATCTTAATTTAGTACAAGCTAAAAATAAAGAAGAGAAGATATATAAAAATATTTACATTAAAAATATTGATGTATCAAATCTTACGAAGGTAGAAGCAAAGAACAAGCTAGAGGAAGTAATAAATAAAAATAATCAATTTAATTTAAACTTAGCAGATAGAGTGTACAACTTAAAACTTAATGAAATAGGCGTTTACTACAAAATAGATGAAAGCATTAAAAAAGCGTATAGCGTAGGGAGAAGTGAAGATGTACTTTCTAATATTAAGACTAGAATGAATTTAAAAATGGGAAAATCGTGTAAAGTTGATCTAAACTATGCTTATGATAATAATAAACTAGAAAATTATATATCTTATATAAAACAAGAAATAAATAAAACACCTATAGATGCTACTATAAAAGTAGAAAATAATTTGTTAAAGTATGAAAAAGAAAGTTATGGAATTGAAATAGATGAATACAAACTTAAAGGAATAATAATATCAAAAATAGAAGCTATATATAGCACAGAGAATGAAATTCCTATAAATCATCTAAACCCACAATACTTATACAGTGATGTAGTCAAAATAGATACAATATTAGGAAGCTATGAAACACACTTTAATGCAAAATTACAAAATAGAGTAAACAATATAAGAGTAGCGGCAAAAGCAACCAATGATGTAATAGTAAATAAATCTCAAGAATTTTCTTTTAATAAATATGTAAATGATAATACTATAATTAGTGAATTCAAAAAGGCACCAGTAATTGTAAATGGAAAACTTAAAGACGGTTTAGGTGGAGGCATTTGTCAAGTTTCAAGTACCATTTATAATGCATCACTTTATTCGGGATTACAAATAACAAAAGTTAAAAATCATAGTATACCAAGTGCATATGTCTCAAAAGGAAGAGATGCTACTGTTTCAACTGGAGATGTTGATTTTAGATTTAAAAATAATTTTAATTCACCTATACTTATTCATAATGAAATTAAGGGAAATAGAATAATTTCAACTATTTATGGAAATAAAGAAGATAAAAAGAATATAGAGGTAACAACATATATAACAAAAAAAATGCCCAATAAAGTAAAAGTTAAAAATAGCAATAAACTTTATGTAGGAGAAAGTAAAGTTTTTCAAAAAGGAAGAGTTGGATATAAAGTAAATACTTTTAGGATATACAATGGTGAAGGAGATAAGATAAAAGAGTTTATAAATGAAAGCTATTATCCTCCGTTGGATGAAATTATAATACATGGAACCAAAGAAAGAGGAATAAAAAATAATATGGATACTCAAGTTATTTAGGATCTATAACATAAGGATTAAAATATTTTATAAATAATTAAAATACTTTAATCCTTATATCTACATATAATAATAACTTTAATAAAGTAAGTTTTTAAGTGATATATTTTCTGTTATAATTAAAGTTGAGACAAAAATAAGGAGGACAGACATGTCATTAAATGTAGTCTTAGTAGAACCAGAGATACCTCAAAATACGGGAAATATAATAAGAACATGTGCAGCTACAGGAACAACGCTACACTTGGTTAGACCGTTAGGTTTTTCATTAGAAGATAAATATTTAAAAAGAAGTGGTCTTGATTACTGGGATTTAGCAAACATACAGTATTATGATAGTTTTGAAGAAGTTTTAGAAAAAAATCCACAAGGAAAATTCTTCTATTCAACAACTAAAGTAAACCAATCACATTCAGATGTAGAATTTGTAGAAAATTCATTTATAGTATTTGGCAAGGAAACAAAAGGATTACCTGAAACACTAATAAAAGAAAACTTAGAAACAGGTATAAGAATACCTATGATAAATATTGAAAAAGCTAGATCGCTGAATTTATCAAACTCAGTGGCTATAGTGGTATATGAAGCGTTAAGACAATTAGAATACCCTAATATGAGGTAATTCTATTTAATCTAAAGATAGTTTAAGAAGGGGAGTATATTTTAAATGAGAGATTTAAAAATAATATGTGATAGTTTATCGGATATACCGAAAGATTTAATAGATAAATACGATATAGAAGTAGTACCATTAACAGTTATATTAGACGGAAAAGAATATAAAGATGGTATAGATTTATCTAATGATGAATTTTATAGAATACTTAGAGAAACAAATGCATATCCAAAAACTTCTCAAGCTACATATGCTCAATTTAAAGAAGTATTTAAAAAGTATGTTAATGAAGGTAGAGCTGTATTATATATAGCTGGTTCATCTGTAGCTACAGGTACGTACCAAAGTGCAGTTATAGCTAAAAATGACACAGAAGGTGAAATATATACATATGACTCTAAAGCATTTTCTTATGTAATAGGAATATTAGTGGTAAAAGCTGCTCAGTTAGTTAAAGAAGGTAAAAACATAGAACAAATAATGGACGAAATACACGAACTAAGAGAAAAAACTCAAGTATTGTTTTCTGTAGATACTTTAGAATACTTACAAAAAGGTGGAAGGATATCTTCTACAAAGGCTGCAATAGGAAGCATATTAAATATAAAACCTATATTGGATATGAAAGAAGGATTAGTTTCTCAAGTATGCCAAGTCAGAGGTAAGAAAAATGTTATAGCTAAAATGGTAGAAATAATAAAAGAAAATAGCGGAACAGATTTTAGTGAAGATACTATATGCATAGGCTATAGCGATGACTTTAAAGAAAGAGAAATATTAACTCAAGTAGTTAAAGAAGAATTTAACCCTAAAGATATACTATACTTCCAAATTGGAACTTGTGTAGGTTCTCATGCAGGGCCTGGATTAACAGGAATAGTATGGGTAAAAAAATAATAAATATAAATAGAGTCTTCCTTAATAAAATTTAAGTAGAAGACTTTTTTTATTTACTAAATTAAGAAAAGGTGTATACAAAATATAAAAAAAAGCGTTAAATGGCTAAATAGTATGTCACACACATAAATAAAAGCCAATATATAAGCAAATTATAAAAAAAATTATACACGAAATAAATTTAAACGTTACACAAATTTATATAGAATTAAAGAAAAAAATAGTGTAAAATAAAATAAGAATCATTATTACATATTAAATTTGATTGTACTATTAGGAGGATATTTATGAAACTTAAAAAGTTTTTAGCAGTAGGATTAGCTACTGTTATGAGTGCCAGCATATTAGTTGGATGTAGCTCAAAGCCATCAACTGAAGAACCAGACAAAAAAGATGATGTAAAGCAATTCAAAATAGGTATGGTTACTGACGTTGGGGGAGTAAATGACGAAAGCTTTAACCAATCTGCATGGAAGGGATTAGAAGACCTTAAAAAGGAATACGGTGCAGAAAAAGTAGACGTACAATACTTAGAATCTAAGCAAGATGCTGACTATGTTCCAAACATAGAGACTTTTGTAGATGATGAAAAAGATTTAATAATAGGTGTAGGGTTTAAATTAGAGCCAGCTATAGCAGAAGCAGCTAAAAATTACCCTGAAAAGCAATTCATCCTTATAGATGCAGTATGTAACGGTGGAAACCCTGAAAATGTAACATCTTTAGTATTTGAAGATAATGTGTCAGCTTACTTAACTGGATTAATAGCTGGTAGAATGACTGAAACTGGTAAAGTTGGATTTATAGGTGGAATATCAGGTGAAGTTATAGACAGATTTGACTATGGATTTAGAGCTGGTGTTGAAGCTGCAAAACCAGGTACAGAAGTAATGGTTCAATATGCAAATAGTTTTACTGACCAAGCTTTAGGAAAATCAATAGCTAACCAAATGCACTCTAAAGGTGGAGATGTAATATTCTCGGCAGCAGGAGCTGTTGGAATAGGTGCTATAGAAGCTGCTAAAGAAAACAACAAAAAAGCTATAGGTGTTGACTTAGACCAAAATGCTTTAGCTCCAGATAATATAATAACTTCAGCTATGAAGAATATAGATGTAGCAGTATTCAAAGCTGGTGAGCAACTTATAAAAGGTGAGTACAAAGGTGGAGAAGTAGTAACTAATACATTAGAAATGGGCGGAGTTGGTATAGCTCCAACTACAAGCGAAAATGTACCACCAGATGTATTAAAGTATGTTGAAGAACAAGCTGAAAAGATTAAAAAAGGTGAAATAAAAGTTCCTCAAAATGAAAAAGAATATAAAGAATTAAAGAAATAAAGAATTAAAGGACTATCCTATTAATAGGATAGTCCTTTTTACATTAGAGATATGAATAGAAACA
>NZ_JBOFOR010000063.1:0-7000 GCF_051659545.1 Romboutsia sp.
TGTAACAAACCACTTGAATGTGGCATTTCTTGTAAAGCAATCTTTAAATTCATTTAAAATATTATCAATTAATTTAAGCATCTGTATAGTATCAATCTAAATAATGTGTTATTATATGTAAATAACTCTTTAATAGATGTTATCCTTTCTGTGTTGTAACTTTTAGGATACTATAAATCTATATAAAAGGGTTATTTTTTTTTAGAACTTTTGACTGTCTAGTAATATACTATTTAAATTATAATTTATAAATTCCTTTAACTATATAACAACTCATTTAGCTTAAACAATACAAAAAAATATTCTTCCAACACTTTGCCCTTTGCTTAAAAAAGGATGCAACTAAAAGTTACATCCTTCTATTGTTTATATTAGTTTTTCTAAGATTATATCTATATCTTTATTTATTTCAACTAGCTTTTCATTAGCTTCATTTTCATCTTTTCCTTTTAACGCTATATAGAACTTAAGCTTAGGTTCTGTTCCAGAAGGTCTAATTGCTATCCAAGAACCATCCTCTAAGAAATATTTTAATACGTCTGCTTTTGGGAGACCATCTATTCCTTTATTGTAATCTTTTACATCTACTATATTAGTATTATTTATAGATTTGATTTCTGTTTTTCTAAAATAAGTCATTATATCTTGTATTTTAGCTAATCCTTCAATACCTTTTAATGTTATAGACATAGTTTTTTCTTTGAAGAATCCATATTTGTTATATAAATCTATTAACCCTTCATATAAACTCATTCCTTTAGAACAATAAAATGCAGCCATTTCTGATATTAGTACTGAGGCTACAACTCCATCCTTATCTCTAGCATGAGTTCCTACTAAATATCCATAGCTTTCTTCATATCCAAATATATAAGTTTTTTCTTTAGTTTCTTCAAATAACTTTATTTTTTCACCTATAAATTTAAATCCAGTAAGAACATTTAATACATCTACATTATTTGCTTTAGCTATATATGCTCCAAACTCAGAGGTTACTATAGTTTTTACTAAAGCTGAGTTTTCTTTTAGCTTATTTTTTTCTTTTAAACCTTCTATTATGTAGTTAGTAAGAAGCCCTCCAATTTGATTTCCTGTAAGTAGAGCATATTCTCCAGTTGTAGTTCTAACTGCAACGCCAACTCTATCACAGTCAGGATCAGTTGCTATTACTAAATCTGCACCTTTTTCTTTTGCAAGTTCTATTCCTCTAATTAACGCTTTTTGTTCTTCTGGATTAGGATATTCTATACCTGCAAAATTAGGATCTGGTTGTTCTTCCTCTGGAACAATTACTATATTTTTAAATCCTACTTCTGAAAGAGCTCTTTTTATTGGTATATTTCCTGTACCACAAAGTGGTGTAAATACAATTTTAAAATCTTTTCCAATTTCTTCTATTAGTTCTTTTCTTATAACTTGTTTTTTAACAGCTTCTATAAATGCAGTATCATCCTCACATCTTAGCATTATAACTAAATCTTTATTTTCATTACTTAATGTAGGGATTGTGCTGTAATCAGTTATACTGTTTATTTCTTCAGTTATAGCAGTTGCTATGTGTGGCATTACTTGTGAACCATCTTCCCAATATACTTTATATCCATTGTATTCAGGAGGATTATGGCTAGCTGTTATCACTACTCCAGCTATTGTATTTAAATTTCTTACTGCAAAAGATAACTCAGGAGTCGTTCTTAAGTTATTAAATATATAAGCTTTTATTCCACATGCTGCCAATGTATTTGCAGTTTCTATACAAAATTCTCTAGACATATGTCTATTGTCATGTGCGATTACTACCCCTCTATTTTTATCTTCTTCAGTAGTATTTTTTATTATATAGTTAGCTAGACCAAAAGTTGTTCTTCTTATTGTATATTTATTAATTCTATTAGTTCCCGCAGCGATTACACCTCTAAGTCCAGCAGTGCCAAACTCTAGATTTTTATAAAATCTATCTTCTATTTCACTTTTATTATTTGATATTTTTTTTAAGTCTTCTTTTGTATTATTATCGAAGTATGAGTTATTTAGCCATTCTTCATATTTTTGCATGTAGCACATAGTACACTATTCCTCCCCTTATGTATCTTTTGTTTTGCTTTCGCATATGTATATTTTATACTTTTTTCCTTTTTTAGTAAATACTATAAATAAATCAAAAATTATTTAAAATAAACATTTTCCTACAGAAACTAAAGTTAATAATTAAAATTAGTTAACTATGTATATATCTATAGAACGTCTTCCCCAATCATTGCATTGACTTTCACTATACATAAATATATCTATTCTATTTCCTTTAATAGCACCTCCACAGTCTTCAGCAGTAAAAATCATGTTAAATATAGGGATATAAACTTTACTTCCATAAGGTATTATTCTTGGATCTATAGCAATGGTTCCCCACTTAGGTGCTGTACCTGTAGATGTTATTGTATCACCAGCATATGCTGTAGCAACTACCTTCATATATTCAGATTTGCCAACTCTCGAAATATCTCCTCTTGAAGTTAACTTAAAATCTTCTTTTGTCCCCTTTTTTATAATTTTTTCTGTTGGTTCTGTACAAATAATTTCTTTTATCAACTTTTTATCTACTAATTTATCATCTTCATAAACTAATTTATATAAAAGTTCCTTTTCTCCATATTTTCCATCTTGTTCAATTTTTGTTATTCCCTTAATTAAGTTTTTGTCTTCTATTAGATTTGTTTCAAATGGTATATTTTCATATTCTTTAGCTTCTTTTACATCTACTTTTATTACTTTTATTTTCATACCATCCTTAGTTATTGCATTTAAGCTAGGCGTTATTTTATCATCATTATCGTATTTTACATTATTTTCATCCAATAATTCTTTAACCGTTTTTTTGAATGTTGATACTTTTGTTTCCTTTCTAGCAATACACAAACTTATTTGTTCTTTGTATAAATTACAATATGTACCTAATGAAATAATCAATAGAGATATAACTACTAATATTGAGCTTACTCTTTTATTTTCTTCATTATTCAAAGCATTTCCCTCCTACTATTTTAGTTTATAAAAATATAATCTTTATGCTTTACCAACTATTTTCTGAAGTTACTTTTTTATATAATTTTTACTAGATAGTCCATATTGAATGTTTTGAAATATTAAATTTTATTTAATAATCGACCTTGTAATATATGTATATTGTTACTCTTCTTCATATATGTAACTTTTTTGTAACTTTTATTTCATATTTAATGCATGCTCAAATTTACTTACTACTTATGCTAGTTATATTATAGAAAAAGCTTTTATTAACATAAAAAAAGTGCCTCTATAATTAGAAAATTATTTTGAGACACTTTTTCCTGTTATATTAATCTGTTGATATTTTAAAAGAACCTCTTAGTATTACTACTGAATTTCCATCTATTACTATTGGTGAATCTATACTTATATCTAATAGAGAAACTTTTACATTTATATCTGTTGAGTTATCTGCGCTATACTTTGTTACTACATAAGGTAAAGTTGTACTATCTAATCCTGGTGAGGACATAGGTAGTATAGAACTTTGAGAAATACATCCTTTTTTTTGAGTACTTGAAACATTTGTAGTAAAGTTAATACTACTAGCTAAGCATTTCACTGAAATTGAATACGTTAAGTAGCCAGATACTCGAATTTCATATAAATCAACAAATCCATTAACAGATTTATTAGGACAAATATTATTAACATCTTCAATGTTATATTTGCCCAAATGTGGAGCAGGTTTTAAATCATCAGTATTAACAGCTACATAAAATGTAGTTTCACCACTTGGAACTACATATTCTAAGCCATTTGGAATAGGTATTAAATTTTCGAAAGTTACTATATTATTACAGCTCATTTATAGTACTCCTCCAGTACGATTTATAAATTTATATATAAAATACTAAATGAATAATATTTTATTGTATAATATGCACAGTTTTGTAGTTTAGTTCTATTTTTAAATTTATTTTTTGATATTCATTTCTTGCTCTAGTTCTAAATTTTTTGCTTTGCTCTTTTATTTTTTTTACAGGTATTCCAATATATATATACCATGGCTGGCAATCTTTTATAACCAGTGAGCAAGTTACTATTGCTGTACCTTCTCCTATATTTACATTATTTTCATTAACTATGAAACTTACTAAGTTTTCTTTTTTATTTTCTACTATATATTCTTCAATTTCCAATTTATCAAAATCATCATCAATTATTATTATTTCAATTTTAGAATAATCTTGATTTAAAATAGACATAATAAAATCCTTTAAATATGATTTTTGATTATACGTAATTATAGTAACTGTAAAAAGAGAGAACTTTAAAGAACGTGGAGTATTTGACGAAATATTTAAATGTTGGGGCGGTGAAGATGATACATTTATTTATGAAGTTCGTTTTTTTGTATAAATGATACGGAAGACCTACAGACATGAATGTATATCATCTTTTTCATGAGAAATAAAAAATTCGCTTCGCTTGAGCGACCTGTCGGCGAAACACTTCATATCGCCAACGGCTCTGCGCGTTGCTAAAAATCTTTTTTACTTTCACTAAGTATGTTGACATTGCTTGAATATCGTAACTTATCCACAATTTTTTAGGCAATATAATTTCCTTAAGCGTAAAAAAGTACTAAAGACCACTATAGAGCAAATAAATCATTAAATTTTTCTCCAAAAACAGAGCTTAATGTGGTTCTTGGAAAATACTCATTAATCTTAAAATCATTACTAAAATTAAATATATCTATGCTTACACAGGACCCTAATATTATAATTTCATTCATATTTAACACATTCAATATTAAAATATTATAATAACCCTCTGACTTTAAAATATTCTACTAATTCTATATCTTTAACTAGCCACTTTCCATCGTATAACTTGTATATTTGATCAAGTAGTATTTTAGATTTTTCTATTTCATTTTCATCACTTATCTTTTTTAATTTTCCTAGATACCAAAATTTAAAGTAAAGATCATATCGAGTATTTAGATACTCATCTAAAACATTATACTTACTTAAAATTTCTATTTTTTTACTTTCTAATACTAAATATTTACTATAAAAATCACTGTTTATATTATTAACAGCTGAGCCTGAATTGTTAGTATGATATATAAAAATCGTTTCATCTATTACCTTTGTTCTTTGAGAGGTCATTAATAGCTGATAAAAAAGTAAGGTATCTTCACAAAATGATCTCTCAATACCAATAAGATTATTATTTATCAAGATATCTTTCTTTATAATCATTGCTTGAATATTTGCTGCAAAAAACTTTAATTTTAAAAGCAAATAAAAGATTGATTTGTTTGGTTGATAATACTTCGACAAGTGTAATTCATAAATATTTTTATTCTATGGATTATCCAATCTTCTGTAAGTCTAGCAGGGTTAAAGTTTAAGGTGTTAAAATTCATATTAATAACTATTACTTTGTTCATTCAATAAACCTCCATTGATACTTCTATGCTCCAACTAACTTATACTTGAAACCTATTTTTTCTAACTTATCTTTATCTAAGAAATTTCTTGTATCTAAAATTAAATTGCCACTCATTACTTCAATTATTTCTTTAAAATCTATATATTTAAATACACTATGGTTTACACCTATTACTAATATACTACTATTTTTTACACACTTAAATAAATCATCCTCTATTAAAGCGTGCTCTTTTACATAAGGGTCATATATAGAAACTTCATAATTATTTTCTTGAAGAATATCAATAAGGTCAACAATAGGACTTTGTCTTATATCATCAATGTCTGCCTTATATGTCATTCCAAGTATAGAAACTTTTTTATTACCTCTTGTATGCTTTATTAAGCAATCTATGTTATTAAAAATATATCTAGGCATTGAATCATTTGTGAGTCTAGATAGTTTTATTATATTTGATAGGTTAGGGCTATTTTCAACAATAAACCATGGATCCACAGCTAAGCAATGTCCACCTACTCCCGGTCCTGGATCTAATAGATTAACTCGTGGATGCTTATTAGAATATTTAATTACATTCCAAATGTTTATACTCATAGAGTCACATATTTTTAATAACTCATTAGATAGAGCTATATTTACATCTCTATAAGTATTTTCTACCAATTTTACCATTTCTGCAGTTTTTGTATCTGTTATATATATATCTCCTCTTACAAAACATTCGTAAATTTGTTTTACTATTAGAGCAGATGCTTCATTTATTCCACCGATTACTCTGTGATTATTTGCTAATTCAGTTAATATATTTCCAGGAAGTACTCTTTCTGGACAATAGGCTAAGTACAAATCTTCTCCTACTTTTAAATTGGTACTCTCAAGTATCGGTTTTAGTATATCTTTAGTTGTACCTACAGGCGATGTTGACTCTAAGATTACGACATTACCTTTTTTTAAATATGGAAGTATTGAGTTCATTGCATTTAGTACATAATCTAAGTTTGCTTTTTTTTCTTCATTTATTGGAGTAGGTACAGCAATAATAAATACATCAGCCTCACAAGGTACATTTATAGCTATTAAGTTTTTATTTTTTACAACTTCTTTTACTAATTTGTCAAGATGTGGTTCTTTGATAAGAATTTTTCCCATTTTTAAATTTTCAACTACTTTTTTATTTGTATCTACCCCAATTACATTATGCCCACAACTTGCAAGCATAGCAGCTGTCGGAAGTCCTATATATCCAAGTCCAACTATGCAAATTTTCTTATTCATATTTATTACTCCCTATTTATTTTTTTTTACCAAACTTAAAAATTAGAATTTATTTATAATATGATAAATAAATTTATTTTGTTACTTTACATTTATCGACAACTGTATTTTAAATAGTTATATTTTTTATTACATCATCATTGTTATTTATTTTAAATATATTTTCAATCTTAGAGATAGTATAATATTCTGATATCAAATTATATTTATCTATAGAGAAATATTTCAAACCAAACTTATGCTTATCTAT
>NZ_JBOFOR010000064.1:0-2181 GCF_051659545.1 Romboutsia sp.
GGTGTAGTATCAGTAAGATTACAAGGTGCATGTAAAGGATGCCCAGGTGCAGCAATGACTTTAAAAGCAGTAATTGAAAACTTACTAGTAAAAGAAGTAGAAGGAGTAAAGCAAGTAGTAGGAGTATAAAAAAAGCGCTGACGTAAGCGCTTTTTTTATTTTCCATATTTAAAGAAAAATATATTAAGTATAAAAAGTAACAAGAAATAACAATAGTACGAATAGAGTAGTAAAGGATACAAATTATAGCATATAATTAAAATACAGGAAGGGGTAAATATAAAAAATAATAAGGAGGGATATTATGAAATTATTATGGTTGGCAATAGCCATAGGATTTGCTATAGGAGAAGTTATGACTACTACCTTGACATTAATATGGTTTAGTATTGGTGCTGTTATAGTAATGTTTTTAAGCAGTTTTATAAAAAATATATTTATTCAAATAATAATCTTTGCTGTGATATCAACTGCAATGCTAATAATAGCGACAAAGAAATTTGTAAAAGAAGACAAGAATTACAAATACGATACAAACTTGCAAGCTATAATTAATAAAAGGGCAATAGTAAAGGAAACAATACAAAAAAATAAAACAGGCATTGTAGTTTTAGAAGGAGAAGAGTGGACTGCAGTATCTATAAATGAAGAATATATAGAAAAGGATGAAGTTGTAAATATTATAAAAATAGAAGGTGTTAAGTTAGTAGTAGAAAAATCAAAATAATAAGGAGGAATAAAAAATGGATTTCATAATGTCATTAATAATGCCAATAGTAATAGTAGTGGTAATAGTAATATTAGGATTATTATGTGTAAAAGTAATTAAGCAATCTAAAGTAGGAATAATAATGAGACTTGGAAAGTTTCGTAAGGTAGCGGATACAGGAGTTCATGTTTTAGTTCCATTTTTAGATCAAATGAGTTACATAATTGACTTAAGAGAAAAAGTAGTAGATTTTCCACCACAACCAGTAATAACTAAGGATAATGTAACAATGCAAATTGATACAGTTGTATATTACAGAATAACAGATCCTGTTAGATATACATTTGAAATAGCAAATCCAATAACAGCAATAGAAAATTTAACGGCAACAACACTTAGAAATATAATAGGTGAATTAGATTTAGATGAAACTTTAACATCTAGAGATATAATAAACACTAAAATGAGAGTAATATTAGATGAAGCTACAGATAAATGGGGTATTAAAGTAAATAGAGTAGAGTTGAAAAATATAATGCCACCTCACGATATTCAAGTTGCTATGGAAAAACAAATGAGGGCAGAAAGAGAAAGAAGAGAATCAATACTTCAAGCTGAAGGTAGTAAGTCATCAACAATACTTCAAGCTGAAGGTGAAAAACAGGCAGCAATTTTAAGAGCTGAAGCAAAAAAAGAGTCTATGATTCGTGAAGCTGAAGGCCAAAAATTGTCTTCAATACTGCACGCTGAAGGTGAAGCTGAAGCTATAAAACAACTAGCAATAGCAAAAGCTCAAGGTGAAGCTGAGGTTATACTAAAGGTTCAAGAAGCTACAGCTGAAGGTCTTAGAAAAGTATTCTTAGCAATGAAAGAGTCGGATGTAGATGACAATATTCTAGCACTTAAATCTATAGAAGCTCTAGAAAAGGTTGCCAATGGAAATGCAACAAAACTTGTTTTACCATCAGATACTGTTAATTTCTTAGGAACATTTAAGGGAATAAAAGAAATATTAAG
The DNA here is from genome assembly GCF_051659545.1 of Romboutsia sp. Classification (GTDB taxonomy): domain Bacteria; phylum Bacillota; class Clostridia; order Peptostreptococcales; family Peptostreptococcaceae; genus JBOFOR01. The sequence goes on from NZ_JBOFOR010000064.1 coordinate 1,727, forward strand.
TGATGAAAAATAATTAAAACTTAATTATTAAACTAAAAAAGAAATCTTTTTTTAAAAAGAAAAGGGTTTCTTTTTAAAATGTACAAATTTATAGGAGGAAAATAAAGAATGTAATCGAATTAATTAAATTAATTAATATTTAAAGTATAAAATATAAAGAGTCATGAAATTTAACTTAAATTTAACAAAGAGTTAGTATAGGGTAGGTACTGTTATATTATGGCGAAAAATACAAATAAATGTCTGAATTTTTATAATATTTGTTTTATAAAAAGAGGCCAATTTATTATATAATAAATAACTATACTGTATAGAGAGACGAAAGGGGGTAATTTATGAAAAATAAAAAAATAATAAATTATGAAGAGTTAATTAGCAAAGAAAATCTAGAAGGATTTAAAATAGGCCAATCCTATGATAGTTATAGATTTATGGGAAATCATATAGTAAACTAC
>NZ_JBOFOR010000065.1:0-19546 GCF_051659545.1 Romboutsia sp.
TATAAGTTATTACATCATTAATAGTTGCAAAATCCTTATCTGTAGACTTAGTTATATTTGATAAATCGGCTCTATTTATAAAAGTATTTGCAATATTAGTGTTAGAAGAACCACTTCCAAGTATATTTGGAACTGTAGAGTTATCTATGGTATATTGAAAAATCATCGAAGCGTAGTTTGGTATAGGATTTGGGCTTGGTAGAGTAATTACTCTAACCTGGAAAGTTACTGTTGAAGTAACACCATTTCTTATAGGATTTGGAAGTGTTACACCTGGAGGATTAGGACTTCCAGCAACAACAGTACTGTCTTGTCTTATTGACCCTGCCACAAGGGTAGTTCCATTTGGTATTGTATCTATAAATCTGATATTTATCGCAGTAGTATTTCCTGTGTTTATTATAGGAATTGTATACGTTATAACATCACCTATATTAGCATAACTTTTAGCGAGTTTACTACTTGATAAAATTGCAGTAGCTATTGTTGTGCTAACTATATTTGAAGTAAAACTTTGAGGTGTTGTTCCTACGTTGAAAGTAAGATAAGCACTATTTTTAACTGGATTTGGAGTTGGTATAGTACTTGAAACTATAGCTTGGAATGTAATTGTTGAAGTATTTCCAACAGGAATACTTCCTCCAGATATAGTAGTACTACCAGGTAAACTTCCTATATTTACACCACTAGGTGGTGCAGGGTTACCTGAAATAGGAGAACCATTTACATTTAAACTATTTGGTACAAAGGTTGTTCCACTTGGCAATGTATCTATTAATACTACATTTGTATAAGGGATTGTTTCAGTATTTAGTACTGTAATAGTGTAAGTTAATGTATCTCCAACCGTTGCAAATGATTTATCCACATATTTAGTAGGTGATATAACAGCTAATATCTCTAAACCTATAATATTCACAAAATATCCAGATGCTGAAATAGTTTGAGTTGTCATAGTCAATGTTACTGTAGTTAAATTATTTGTTAAAGCGTCAGAAGCATCTAATCCAGTAATGTCTACCCAGGCTCTATTTGGATTTGGAGAAGTTTGAAGATATGGATTGTTATTTGCAGTTCCAAAAGTACCGCTAGTATCTAATAGTCCAATATTTGAATTACTTGTATCAGCTATACAAATAATACCTGCTTGTATGTCATTTTGAGGATTATATGGTGCTAATCCATTCCAAGGATTACTAGTATTTCCTAAAAGTGTACTATTAAGGGCTATTGTTGCATTATCTATAATATCTCCTCCAGTTGATGCCATTAGAATATATCCATCTACCGCTCCTTGAGAAGGAGTATATACATTATTTAGAACAGCAGTAATCGGAGAATTAGTGTATGATACAGGTATTACTCCTCTAGTATAATACATATATTTAAATGAAAATGTTGGATTAGTATAAATTACATATATAAACCATGCTAGAGAAGTAACACTTCCATTAACAGCTCCTACTTCATAAGTTCCTGCACCACCTGCACTTACTAAAGATGTTATATCTTGATGGTATGCAACCCAACCATTTGTATCTAAAGTTCCATAAGGTAGAGTAGTTGAAGTTACAGGTGTTTTAAAATTGATACTAGGACCAGGAGTAATGCTTTGTGAAGCCAAAACTAGTTCAGCAAAAATTACGGTACTTCCTGGTGGTAAATTAAATACAGCTCTTGATCCATTTAATAGGTAGTTTGCTGTAGTTCCACCTACACTAGTGGTATAGACGACGCCAAGTGTACTTCCATTGCCTACTTCTAATGAATTTCCAAATATAGCTGAATGAGCATGATAATAACCTGAAAATGTGGGGTTTATAGCCATAAAAAGTCTCCTTTATTTATTATTTGTAACTATTATTTTATATTAAAACTCATTTTAACTAAGAATAAATAATTTCTATTCCTTACTATATATGCTATTGTTATTGTTATTGTTATTGTTATTACTAATATTTTCATATAAAATTATTGTTTATGAATAGTACACCACTTTACAAGAAAATCTAGCTCACCAAATCTTCTATGTCTTTGAATTGACATAGGTATGGTATGTGAGTTAGATTTTTCTTGATTTGGTCTATTTTCAACAAGTTGCTAAAAAATAATTCAGTATTTCAGGAAAAAAAATTTAGACAATATAATCAATAAATACCACGGTAATTATAAAGTTCGATATTTTGATGTTGAATCACAAATTAAATTATTAATCGCTATAAATATTTTATCTCTAAATAGTCTTAGAGATGCTGTTACTCAACTAGGTTCATGTTTACCATTGAGTAGAGAAATAAATATTCCCAGTGTATCTCAAATATCAAGAGCTAACGCTCGAAGAGATATTAATATGTATAGAGAAATATTTGAGAAGTTAGTTGCTAAGTCACTATCTTATTGTAAAAATACCAAGTTAACTAAAAATATTAAAGATATATCAATTATAGATGCAACAGTTGTTACGTTAGGTATTAAATTATCGCCAAATTTAGCATATAAAGGTTCTCGTGCAAGTATTAAAGCAAATATTTCTATTAATGCCGAAGGTATCCCTACCGGCGTAGAGGTAGTAGCAGCATCAATTGCTGATGTAAAGTGTTTGGGTGATTTAATAAATGACCCAAATAAAACATATATTTTTGATAGAGGTTATTTGAAATATTCCCTGCTTGAGGAATTAACAACTAAAGGAATTAGATTTATTACTAGATTAAAGAAAAATAGCAAAGTACAAGAGATTAATTTACTTTCTTGTGATTTAGATAGTAATATTTATGATACTGAAATTATATTAGGCGGAAAGCCTTTAGAACATATGTATAGGAAAGTAGAAATGTACGATGAGGTAAATGAAGAATGGCTAACATATGTAACCAATATATTTGATATAAACGCTAGCTAAATTGCAGAGGCCTACAGGCGACGTTGGGATATTGAGTGTTTTTTTAAATTTATAAAGAGTAATTTGAGAATGAAAAAGTGTTTAGGATATAACAAAAATGCATTAACTATTCAAATATATGCATCACTAATTACATATTTATTATTATATGTTTTACAAAAGGAAACAAATAGTTCAAAAGGATTGTTGGATATTAAAAGAATTTTAGCTAGTAATTTTCGTGAAATATATAGTTCCTCAATCCATAATTTACTAACTAGGCGGAGTTACAATAATTTAATAGTATAATTTTAAGACTTTTCATTTCAAGAAAGGTTTAGTTTTGTTATGCCTAAAAGTGATAGAGCTTGAATATAGTTTTATAAATAGTTCATATTGATATATAATTTAGTCTAAATAAAAAGTACTGTTGTATTCATAAATTTTAAATGCAACAGTAGAAATTATTCAAATATTGTAACAATTAAGCTTAAAATTATATATATATATATATAATTTATTTGATAATATCAACATTTAAGATACTAATAACTAATGTTAAAAGTTATATAGTCATAGATTTTATATTTATAAAATACAAATATAGGAGGAAATATAATGGCAACAATTCCTTTAACATATGCCACAATTCCTGGTACTAATAGCCCTAGTTATGGTGGTATTGGATGGTTTAATTGGGGAGCTGGTTTCTCAATTGCAAATGGTGTAACATTACCTTTTACAGCATCATTTAGAGATGGTTCAACTATTTCTTTTGATTTAAATAATTCAGTTGGATCTGGAGCATCTACAAATGTAACATCCCTTATAGTACCTGCTCCTTTTCCAGATGCTCCATTTGGTCGTACTGGCTATCGAGGATTATCTGCAAATTTAGGGTTATATGCTCATGTTAATTTTTCTAGCCAGATATTAACATTTAGTAATATAGTAGTTAAAGATGTTCTTGGAAATACAGTTCCTGATTTTTATATAATAGCTGCTGATGCAGAAGCAACAGGACCATTTAGTTCAGAATTTCAGGTTTATAAAACAAATGGAAGTGCTTGGCAACAAATAGCTTTATTACCTCCACCTACACCTGGAGGAACTGTAAGCCCTAGTATAGTAGGTGTAGGAACAAATACTGTAACTTTAACGGGCGTAGTTGGTACAACTAATGCATTTCAAACACCTGTTTTACTAACTCATAATCCTACTCGAGTATCTGCACAAATTGGTGCTACTGGTTCAAATGGTGATGAAGTTACTATTCTTGGTGCTGCAATAAATGCAATACATTTAAATAAAATTATAACTAATCGATTTTTTGCAAATGATCAATTTGATTTATCTATAACTGGAACTCCATCATCTTCGACTATAACTAATGGAGCTATTTATGGACCTCAACCAGTTAGTTCTAATATTATTGGTCCAACTGGAAATTCATATACACTTAATGAAACAATGGACCCAGGAAGTAGTAGTCTATTATCACAATATACAAGAACTGTTCAATACACTAATCTATCACCAGGAGGTACAGCAGTTCCAATATCTAATACACTACCAACTAGTATTACACTTGCTCTTGGTGACATATTTGTAGCAACTGTAGTTAATAGCATTCTTCCTGTAACTATAACAAGTACTAAAACTGTAGATAAAAATATTGCAAATATAAATGATATTTTAACTTACACTATTGTAATGACTAGTACAGGTAGTGTGTCTGCCAACAATGTTATTATTATAGATACAATTCCAAATGGTACAACATTTATTCAAAATAGTTTAATAATAGATGGTGTTAGTGACCCTGGAGATCCTAACCCACCTTTGGGAGTAAATATAGGTAATATTCCAGCATTTGGTGTGAAAACTGTTTCTTTTAAAGTAACGGTTAATAGCACAATTCCATCACCAAATCCAATTATAAATAACTCTTCAGGTAATTTCACTTATGCAGTATTACCTGTTAATGGAACTGGTCTATTTAATTCAAACTCTACGAATAGTCAAATAAATGCTGCGATTATTAATTCATCTAAGATAGTTGATAAGGTATTTGCAAATATAGGTGATGTTTTAACCTATACTATTCCTATAACAAATAGCGGAAATATATCCGCTAACAATATAATATTTATAGATACAATTCCAAATGGTACAACAATTGTATCAAATTCATTTAAACAAGATGGATTTGATATTAGTGGTAATCCTAATCCATCTGGAGTAACGCTACCAAATTCTATAGGAAACGGAAAAACTAGCACTGTCACTTTCAAGGTTACAGTACTTACTATTCCTTCTCCTAATCCAATACCAAACTCAGCTACCCAAACTTATGATTATATTGTTGATTCAACAACTACACCAAATTCACTTGGAGGTGGATCAATCAATACAAATACAGTAAGTACTCAAATTAATAATGCTAATTTAGGAAATATTACAAAATCAACAGATAAATCTTATGCTAAATGTGGTGATATAGTAACTTATACAGTTACTATACCTAATTCAGGAAGCACAACAGCTTTAAATATAGTGTTAATCGACACAATTCCAAATGGTACATCTTTTATATCAAATTCAGTAATTGTAAATGGAGTTACAATCCCAGGATCAAATCCATCTATAGGTGTTACAATTCCAAATATAAGCCCTGCAGATGTTGCTACTTTAACTTTTAAGGTTCAAGTTAATTGCTAATTTAAATAAGATCATTTGTATTTTATTCAGTATACACTACTTTATAATCAATATAAAAAGATGTAGAAATTATTTTTAAATCTGATAATTTCTACATCTTATATATTTAAACGTTAGCTTAACAATTAATTTGAACTTGGAAAGTTACCAATGATGTATTTCCAGCAGGAATAGTTCCAACATTTATACTAGCTGGTGTTCCACCTATTGGATTGCCATCTACTTGTAAAGAACCTAGTACATAACTTGTTCCGCTTGGTATAGTATCACTAAACACTACATTGAGAGCATCAACATTACCAGTGTTTGGAATAGATATTGTGTAAGTTATAATATCTCCACAACTTGCATATTGCTTATCTGTAAATTTTAATATATTTCCTAAACTAGCATGATTTATTGTGGTATCAACAGTATTAGTATTATGAACACCCGTTGATGTTGTTAATAGCATTGGGTCAACTATAAAGTTATATCCAACTGTTCCTGCATTAGGTATATGATTTGTAGAAGGTATAGTATCAACAGTTACCTTAAATGTTACAGTTGAAGTTCCTCCTATAGGTATAGTTCCTCTTGTCACGCCAGGAGGACTTGGTGATACAGGGGTAGCGTCCATAGCCGTCAACCTAAGATATATCAAGAAATATTATTAGCCTGACGGCTTATTTGCGTTGAAGTTTAAAAATAAATAGAAGATTATTTTTTCATAAATCATATTAATTGTATTTTTAAGTACACTAAAAAGAACTTAAGAAATTTATACTTAAATTTAGATGAATTTGATACTAGATTTTTATTAAATTGCAATTCTTTCTATCTCGTCTGCCTTTAAATTAATGATTTCTAGGATATCAAAAACTGTTTTTTTATTCTTTTTCCTTGATTTTGTACTGAATCTCTTAAAATTAAGTATTATTTTTCTTAAGAACCGTGTTATACAGAGTTCACTTTTAAAGATTTCATGCGCAAGTTTAGGTAAATACTGAGCGAGAGCTCCAAAAGATTTGAGTTCACTAATTTCTTTATCATCTTCTTCCTTGATAACATTTTTAGCTGTAAGAACTATTGAAGAAGATAGCAATAATACGATTAATCTTCCATATAAAAAGCATTTAAATCTCTCCATCTTAACTTTTTTTACTTGGTTAATTTTAAATATAGATTTCCAAACTTTAAACATTATTTCTATCTGCCATCTTAGACTATATAAATCATGAACCTGTGTAAGTTCAAGCACTTCAGCATCTATATTAGTTATATAAACGTTAATGCTACTAAAATTCAATCTATTTTCCTTTATCCCCCCACGACTTTTTCGAGTACTTTTTTTATATGTATCTTCTCTTTTTATCTTGTTTTCTTCAGTTAATTTTGTTACAATTAATCTGTTTTTTAGTTCCTTTTTGGAACCTATGTAGATATCTTTGAGTTCGATTGTTTCGCCTTCTGCCAAAGGCTTTGTTAACTCTAAGATATCTATTTTTATATATTCACTAGATTTCTTAACACCTCCAGTTTTAGACCTTTCAGGATTCGGATTTTTTCTATATAATGATGTATTACTTTTTATTTTAGAAATAAATGAAGACCCACTTTCATCAATATCTTTTAAGTATTCAATCTTAAAGTAGCCTAAGTCGGCTAGTTTCAAATCTTTTAGATCTTTATCATTTTTCATAATATTTAAGTAATCAGCATCATTTGTTGTTCCAGAAAATATATCTAATCTCATAAATGTACCTGATAAAAGTGCATATTGTAATTGTATTTTTATTGGTTCAATTTCATTATACAATTAAGCTATTAATTATATTTTTAAGTATATATCTTCTAACTAAAATATTACATCATTTAAACTAAGTTAGTTTTATTGATTGAATATATCACCAATAGTAACAGGCTCTAATAATGTAGAATTATTCTTAGAATATATATAGCTTAATACCTGATTCCGTTTTATGAGATCTATATCTTTTGGATACTCTTTTTTATACGCCCAATTTATGTAAAATTTATAATTAAAATTATTTTTAGCAAATAATTCGATATAACTTTGCATTGTTTTTACATTTCCTGTATATCCCATTTTTATTGTATATGCCAAAATGATAGTAGTATCTATTTTATCAGCAAGCATTTTATAGATTATATTAAGATAATCATCAATATATAATTATCAAGCCATCTTCATTCACAGGAGGATTATTATTATATAAATATACATCTAATTCCTTTGAAAGAGGATTTATTTTTAAAACACTTACTTGTTTAGGCGTATCATCAAGTACTTGTTCATTTTTTACAAATATTTCTTTCGATAATATAACTTTAAATATATCACGTATGCGCTGCACTAGATTTTGTAATAAATGAAATCTATCTGTATCTCTCCCATCTAATAATGTAATTAGATGATGGTCATTTAAATCATAGATGGCTGTGGCATAAGTTTGACCTTTTCTAATGGCAACATAATCAATACCTACGGCCTCAACATTAGGTTCATCGTCAATAATAATTTTATCGTAAATTCTTCTAATTGTGTCATTGCTTACTTTAATTCCTATAAGTGAAAGAACCTTGCTAGCCCCTTCATTACTAAGAAAGATTGGAACTGCTAGAATAAGTGAGTTGAGTTCTGTCGTTCTTACTTGTGATTCGGAGGCAAAATTTAGTGTCTCCATAATTACTTTTGTTTCACATATCTCATTAAGGCATTTATACTTATAAGCAGTAACATGAAGATACGTAGTTTTTAAATGTATAGGCACTGTCTGTATTTTACGAACATAAGTATCATGAAAAAAGCTACTTGTCTTTCCACACTTTGGACAAATAGCTGTATGTGATTTAGATTTTAAATAGATATGTATTTCTTCATCAGATTCTATCCAATCATAGATTAAATAATCTTTTCCGAATAATTTTTCATTAATATTTAGTTCTTTATATTTCATTTATGTCATTACCCTTCGTTGATATAATCCTAGTCTACCAAAATTCTTAAATGTATTAAATAGCTTAACAAAAAAAGAAATGGCACCCGAAAATGCCATTTCTTTTTTTGAGTTAGTTATTTTTGAAATACCCCTAGTTGAGTAAAAACCTAAATATACAACACTCTATTTTCTTATACTAAGAGCTTATAATATTAATAATATATATGAGGATACTACCTGCAATATAAATCTGAGCACTTTATACACTTATGGTCATATGTTGACATTGTAGCAATAAAATTATTTAAAAACTTTGTTTTTAGCACATTACTAAATGTTACTGCAGCTACTTGATTATAATTTTGACAAATATCACTTATATTATCATCATAAAACTGAATTACCTGTTTGTCTATTATTACGACTAAAGAACCTAAAGTACTAGGAAACCCTTCAGGTACTAAGATAACACCTTTAAAATAAGGGTTATCTGATAAAGCACAACAAAATTCATTTGCTACTTCTTCAACATTTTTATAAACTTGTTCTTCATACGGGATAAACTTATTGTTGCAAGAATCATAAATTCTAGTAAAGATTTTTATATTTCCAAATTCATACATATATGGGATTATATTTCTTAAGCATTGCGCGGATTTGTTTATTTTAATTGTATCATGTTCATTACAACACTCTGACTTACATATACTACAATTCTTATATTTATTACATTTCACACTTAGTATTACTTCAAATCCATCTTTTACTTCTTGCAATTCACTTACGTTAACGTAATCGGAAGCTCCTACAGTATAATATAGTTCATCTCTTAAAATATACCATGGAGGAGATAATCCTACATCTGATTTATTTATGTCATCCAATATGCTCACCTCTATATTTTTATTGAAAGATAACACCTTTCATATTTATAGTATGCATACTAGATATACTTTGATATAAAATACAATTTTTTTATTTTGAAAGTCTGTCTGCTGCGTATACTTCAAGGTACCCAGCTTTAGATTTGCAAAAAAATAATAATCCAAAATTAAAGAATTATTGGTATAAGTGTAATCACTGCAAGTCTTACTTTATCATAGTATAAATTGGTAGGCATAAAACTACTAATTTAAATTTGAGGTGAATTAAATGACTAAATTAATCAAATCATCAGATGTTCAATATGTAAATATAGGAGATACGATTGCTTATACGATAAAATTTGATAATACAGACGGATTGCAAATGAGTAATGTAGTATTAACAGACACATTAACATCAGATTTAAGTTTTATTAAAGATTCAGTAAAAATAGATAATACAAAGAGTGATGAAGATATAAGAGTTGGAGTTAATGTAGGCACAATACCGCCAAATGCTTTTAAGACTATAACTTTTGAAGCAAAAATAGTATCCAAGCCATCTAATGGTATAATATCAAATAGTTCATTCGCAGAATATAGCTATATTATTAGTCCTGATTTGCTAGCAAGACAAGAATATGTTCAAAGTAATATAAATAATATATATGTTAAAAATCCTAGCGTTAAAGTAATAAAAAATGCTGATAAGAAAGTAGTATCAATAGGTGATACAATAAACTATAAAATTTAAATTATAAATGATGGAGATATTGATCTTGTAGGTGTAGTATTTAAAGATGATATATCATCTACTGTATCATTAGTAAAAGGAAGTTTTATGGTAGACAATATATCTATTGCTATAACTAGAGCAGATTTAATTAGAGGTATAAAAGTACCTATAATTAAATCTGGTAATATTGTAATAATAACCTACCAAGTTAAAGTAATTTCCTCAAATTGTAAATCGAAAATATTAAACTTAGCGTATGTTGAATGTAAATATATACTACCGGGTGGATGTAGCGGTACTATAGAGAGTTCAGATAAAGAAGAAGCGAATTCAGTAATTGATATAAATATATCAACATTTAAACAAGCAAGTATAGACAAGTACTTTAAAATTCCAGATAATATGTATGAAATAGAATCTATAAACCATATTGAAGGTAAAATTGAAATATCAACATCTAATGTTATACAAACCCCAGAGTATACATCTAATGAAGGTCAAAAACTAAACAAATATAAACTAATAGTAAAAGGTGTGCTAAAAACAACTATTGAATATACAGCAAATGAACCAACTCAATCAGTCGTTGCAATTGATTTCAAAACGCCTTTTAGCCACTTTTTAATTTTACCATTAGATTATGTATTAGGTAGTAATATAGAGGTTGAAGGTATAGTAGAAGATATTTCTTATAACTTAATAAACTCAAAAGAAGTATTCAACAATGTAACAATACTAATAGGAGCAAAAATTTTATCTTGTTAATATCAAATAATATTACCATGATAAAACTTCAATAAATATAATAATTAAAACTAACATATAAATTAATATTTGGAAGGAGTGTTAACATGGGAATTAGTGCGTGTATGATAGCAAAAAATGAAGAAAAAAGTATAGATTCTTGTCTAAAAAGCATAGTCGATGTAGTTGATGAAATTATACTCAATGACGAAGAAGTAGAAGTTAAAAAAAGAGAGCGAAATTTAAAAATTCTAAATTTAGTAGATGAAGATAAAAGAGATGGAATGTATTATTTTCATTTAGGTGCTGAGTACACTAGGGTAAATGATCATGATACAGCGTCAAAAATATTTATAAAAGGTTATGAGATAGCAGATAAAAGCGAACCATACTTTACTCAATTATCACAAAGGTTAGTAGATTCATTATTTTCAAATAATCAATATAAAGAATGTATACAGTACTGTGATGAGATATTAAAACAGTTCGTGAATTTTAAATGTATATATTTTACAAGAGCAGCAAGTTATCTTCAAATTAGAAATTATAACAATGCTTTATCAAATTTAAGAGTGTATGATTATTTACACGATAAACCAGCAAAATATCCTGTTGTAAGGCATGATGAACTAAATAATATAAAAGGGCTTATAAATGCATTAGAAAAAGAAGTTTCAAGTAAATATTAACATAAATTGTAAAGATATTTATAATTTCGCATAAGCACTTAAAAATCTTAATAAGATACAAGTTAATTATGAATAAACTAAAAAAATCCCTTAAAAATATTAATATCTAATATATTTTCGAGGGATTTAAACATATTAAAATTTTAACAATTAATTTAAAAAAATTATTTTTAATTTAAGATATGAACTCTGAAAGATTTTGGTTCTTTAATCTTATATATAAATATTTTAAATACTTTGCACCTCTTAAATAAAAAAACATAATATAAAATAGATGTTTTTATCTTAACATTATTTTACCATTAACTAAGGAGGTATTTAACAAAAAATGCCAATAGTTCAACGATATAGCGATACAATAAAAGGATCACTAATATATACAGGGAATACACTTGGGTTTTCATATAATGTAGCGAATACTTATGTAGATATAGGTGCATATTTAGCTGTTGATCCAACATTAAGTGCAGCAGGATATCCTACACCATCAACATTTAGATGGGATCAAAATGGATCAACTGCTCAATTAAATATTCCTGCAAATAGTTCAGTAGTATATGCAGAAGTAATATGGGGCGGGTCTACTCTTGGTACTGCCACTCCAGCTATAAGTACAACTGTACCTATAACATTTATAACTCCATTAACTACGACCTTAGTCACATCAGATACAATAACAGCCTTAAGTTCAGTGGGTTCTTCACAAACATTTTATACTTGCTCTAAAAATGTAACATCATTAGTTAATTCTGCAGGTTCAGGAACATACACGGTAAAAGGAGTACCAGGAACTATAGAGACTGGTACCTTCGCATATAACCAAACAGGATGCTGTGGATGGGTACTAGCAGTAGTTTATAGTAACAATACACTACCATATAGAAGTATTACAATGTATGTATCTAGTATTGGAACTTACGCTGGAAATATAGACACCACTTTTACGGGTTTTTTAACACCGCTATCTGGAAGTTTTTCTACTAGAGTAGTTATCAGCGCTATGGAAGGTAATGCAGGCCTTACTGAAGATTTTATTCAATTAGGACCAAATATAGTTTCTCTTACAACATTAGTAGGACCTAATAATCCGGTAAATAATTTTTTCTGCTCTCAAATAAATAATAGTACTGGGTTATTAGATACTACAGGGTCTTTTGGTACATTAAATCAGCCACTACCAACTGGTATTTACGGCGTTACTAGAGTTAGAAATGCTTGGGATATCACTAATGTTAGTGGTGGTTCAGCTTTAGGTAATGGAATAAATCAAGCTGTCTTAAGATTTGGATCAGTTCAAGATTCATATGCTGTATCTACATTTGGACTTGAAGTAGATGTTAATCAAGCTAATTTATCACCTATAAATAAAAGTGTAAATAAATTAATTTCATATGTTGGTGATACATTAACTTACACATTGAATTTTACAAATACTGGTTCAGACAATGCATACAATGTAGTAGTATTAGATACAATTCCTACAGGAACAAACTTTATACCCAATTCAGTAATGATTAATGGCGTTGGAGATTCATCAAATCCTCAAACAGGAATAAATTTAGGAACTATACCTTCAGGTCAAGTAAATACTATTACATTCCAAGTACAAGTAGATACTGTACCAGCAGGAACTACTATTTCTAACACCGCCATTACAGACTATTCATTTGTAATTGGTAGTAATACAATAAATACTGGAGTTATTTCAAATGTAGTCACAACTACTATTTTAGGGCGTGCACAGATAGGAATGACTAAAACTGCAACTCCATCTTATGTAAAATTAGGCGATACATTAACTTATACTATCGAGCTAAATAATACAGGAAGTACTACTGCAGACAATTTATTTTTTAGTGATACTATTCCATTAGGTACTACTTTTGCTAACAATATTACGGTAAATGGTGTAACAGTTCCTGGTGCTAATCCAAATCCACCAAGTAGTATTCCTGTTGGAAATATAGATTCTGGTTCTACTACCACTATTTCTTTTAATGTTATCGTAGTTACATTACCTACAAGTGGAACAATACCAAACGATTCTACTGTTAACTTTACATTTACAGAAGATCCTAGTTTACCTAATGGTGCAATTGGTAGTGGAAATTCTAATAAAGTTGAAACACCTGCTACTCAAGCAATAATAAATAATATAAATGGTATATTACAAAAAACTGTTGATAAATCATTTGCAACAGTAGGAGATATATTAACTTATACAATAGCGCTTGGAAATGGTGGAAATACAGCTGCAACTAGCGTAGTATTTACAGATACAATGCCAAATGGAACTACCTATGTACCAGGTTCAGCTACTTTAAACGGAACTCCTGTTAGTGGAATACTAACAACAGGAATTCAAGTTGGAACAATACCATCTGGTTCAGTTTCTACTATATCATTTAAAGTAACTGTAAATAATACAATACCATCTCCTAATCCTATACCTAATGATTCAACCATAATTTTTAACTATACATCACAGCCTAGTTTACCTAATGGTTCATCAGGAAGTGGAAATTCTAATACAGTTAATACTCAGATTAACATAGCAAATTTAGGAAATGTAACTAAGGCAGTAGACAAATCATATGCTGAGTGTGGAAATATTTTAATATACACTATAACTATTCCAAATACAGGCAATATGACTGCTACAAATGTAATTCTTATAGATACAGTTCCTAATGGTACAACATATGTAACTGGTTCTCTTGAAGTAGATGGAAATCCTATAGGAGGAACACCAGCTAGTATTAACATAGGAACTATACCAGCTGGAAGTATTTCAACTGTGTCATTTAAGGTACAAATTAATTGTTAAAAATTAAAATTTAAGTATAAATCCCTAGAAAGTACATTATAAATTAATACTTCCTAGGGATTTATATTTAGTTCATACGATGTTGTTGTTTCACGTTAAAGTCATAGCCGTCAACCTAATATATATCAAGAGGTATTATTAGCTTGACGGCTTATTGACGTTTAAACTTTAAAAGAAATGAAAGATTATTTTTTCATAAATCATATTAATTGTATTTTTAAGTACACTAAAAAGAACTTAAGAATTTGATGCTTAAATTTAGGTGAATTTGATATTAGATTTTTATTAAATTGCAATTCTTTCTATCTCATCTGGCTTTAAATTAATGATTTGTAGGATATCAAAAACTGTTTTTTTATTCTTTTTTCTTGATTTTGTACTAAATCTCTTAAAATTGAGTATTATTCTTCTTAAAATCCATACGATACAGAGTTCACTTTTAAAGATTTCATGTGCAAGTTTAGGTAAATACTGAGCGAGAGCTCCAAATGATTTTATCTCACTAATTTCTTTATTATCTTCTTCCATAATAATATTTTTAGCTGTAAAAACTATTGATGAAGATAGTAATAGTGCAATTAATCTACTTTTGAGTTCCTTTTTGGAACCTATGTAGATATCTTTGAGTTCGATTGTTTCGCCTTCTGCCAAAGGCTTTGCTAACTCTAAAATATCTATTTTTATGTACTCACTAGATTTTTTTATAGTCCCAAGTTTATACCTTTCAGGATTTGGATTTTTAATATATAGAGAAGTATTGCTCTTTACCTTTGAAATAAAAGATGCACCACTTCTTGCAATTTGCCTTAAGTATTCTACTTTAAAGTAGCCTAAGTCGGCTAATTTCAAATCTTTACGCTCTTTGTCTTTTTCATTGTTTTCAAGTATTCAGCATCATTTTTTGTTCCTGAATATATATCTACTCTCATAAATGATCCAGTTAAAAGTTCATATTGTAATTGAATTTTTATCGAAGATGGAGAACCTGAACCACCTGCACCTGGAAACTCCTTTTTAAATTCTTTGGGTAGATCAAAACCTGTTGAATCATTTATTATTACTCTGTTGAAGTGTAAATTCAGAGTACTTTCTAAGTTTTTAAGTGTAGTGTTTTGGCTATGCATCATTTGATTAAAGATTCCCTGCATAAATTTTACGGAGTATGTGTTAAAACGCTTATCTAGAGCCTGTTTAGATATTTGAGTATCAAATAATGAATCATATTTAGATGTTAATTGAGTCAATGAAGCACTGCATATATCTTCTCCATGAAAAACATTGAAAACTAGAAAATCTTTAGCTGTTATATTACTTTTTCTTTGTACAAATCTTGTCTCTTTAGCTATTTTATTTATTTCATCAATATCAAAGACATCTTTCATATTTTTAATTAAATGTTTAATTCTTTTATGCATAAATTTAAGTCCTACTTTCTATTATGATTAAAAAATTATATCATAACTGAAAATAGGCCTCCTTAGGTTGACGGCTATGGACTAACGTCTCCAGCAAGAAGTATATTTAAAGGAAGATTAGCTACATTAAAATCTAAAACTGATAAATTAGGAACTAAACGAAAAATTCCACCCCAACCCATATTAATATTACCAGTTAAAACATTATATCCAAGACTATTTAATGCTACAGTAGATCCAATCAGCGATTCTTGACCTGAAACTAAGTCTATATTATAAATACTATTATCTGAAGATTGTAGCGCATAGCCAATACATCCCCAAGGGGTGATATTATCATGACCAAAGTTATTTCCACTTAAATTAGTATTTCCACTACTATTTAGGTCATTGAAAACTATACCAGATATGGTTGCTGCCAATGAAATCACCTCTCTAAAAAAATATAAATTTGTAAACACTAGTACATTTAAGTACTATATATATGGTATGATTAATTAATTGTTACTGTTACTATTTATGCTCCTAAATCATTTTTAGTTTATTAAAATTAAATACAAAAAGGCTACCGAAGTTTGTAATGATAAAAAAGAAAGTGTTTACTTATAATGATTTGGTTATGTTTAATTAAAGTTTAAAAGAATATAGAAAATTAAAAGATATACTAATTGTAATGTGTTTTTTTATTTTTATAATAACATTTTGTTGTTTTATTTCATAACCTATATAGAGGATATTTTATAAGAAAATATGCCAGGAGGGGATTTTTTGTGAAAAGTAAATGTGGCAATAAAACTGAAGAAGAAAACAATGTTAATTACAATAGCATGAAACGTTCTATAAATTATCAAGAATGTGAAGAACTTGCATCTAAATCTAAAGATTTATATAATCAAGCTTTATCTTATAATAAAGCAATAGAAATGTATTCAGCTATGGCAGCTCAAGCTGAATGTAAAGCTAGACAATTAGAAGAACAAGTACAAGTTGAATGTAAAACTATAAAATTAGAAGAACAAATACAAGATGCTTGGTGGGAATATAATGAATTTATACAACGTTCTAATATTGCGGCATGTAAAGCTGAATCTCTTATGAAGGCTTCTTGTAAATTACTACAAAAATCTCAAGAATGTTATACTCACTTACACTCTAATAAAAATATATACAGTTGTAATAAGCACAATTAATCGGATTTCTAGTTTAAAACGTTAAAGTCCAATATCTATTTCAACATTGGCTTTTATTTATATTATTTATTAGCTAGTCTTTTTTATTTTTACAATAACATTTTGTTATTTTGTTTCATAGTATGATAGAGAGCAACTTTATAATAAAATATATCAGGAGTGATTTTTTATGAAAAGTAAATATGAAAATACATGCACTAATAATAAGTGTAATTGTAAAAAAGAAAATAAAGTTAATTATATAAACACTTCTATAAGCTATCAAAGATGTGAAGAACTTGCATCTCAGTCTAAAGCTTTATATAATCAAGCTTTATCTTATAACAAAAAAATAGAAAAGTATTCAAGTATGGCAATTGAAGCAGAATCTAAAGCTAAGCAATTAGAAGCACAAGCACAAGCTGCTTGGTGGGAATATAATGAATTTATAGAAAATGCTAATATTGCAGCAGCTAAAGCCAAAGAACTTATAAAGGCTTCTTGTAAATTACTACAAGAATCTGAGGGATGCTATACTAACTTGAATATTCATGACGATGCATTTAATTGTAATAAGCGTAATTAAATACATTATTATGTATTTGAGTTATAATGTAAAAAGTTAAAGCCAATATCTGTTTAAATATTGGGTTTTAACTTTTATTATACATATTAAAGTTATTGTAAAATAAAATATTTTTTATTTTACAATAACATTTTGTCCCTTCACTTCATAATGTATATAGAGGGTAACTTCATAATAAAATATATCAGGAGTGATTTTTTATGAGCAATAAATATGAAAATAAATGTAATTGTGAAAAAGAAAATAAAGTTAATTGTAATTGCCATCCTACAAATTTTCAAAAATGTGAAGAACTTGCATGTCAGTCTCAAGCTTTATATGATCAAGCTTTATGTTATAATAAAAAAATAGAAAAGTATTTATCTATGGCATCTGAAGCAGAGTGTAAAGCTAAGCAATTAGAAGAACAAGTACAAGCTGCTTGGTGGGAATACAATGAATTTATGGAAAATGCTAATATAGCTGCATGTAAAGGGGAAGAACTTATGAAGGCTTCTTGTAAATTATTACAAGACTCTCAAGAATGCTATAGTAATTTAAATCCTAGTCATATACGTAACAGCCACAATCAAAAGCAATGTAATTGCGGATGTTATTGTGATTGCTAGTTTTAAAAGTTAGTATACCAACACCAATTAATAGACCTAGAATGAAAAATTTCTAGGTCTATTAATGTGCAATTATATTAAATATACATACTAAAAAAGGAGAATACATGAAAAAACCTAGAAAGTATATTATAATTTAATACCTTCTATGTCTGTATATATTCAAAGTATTCTTGATATCTTAAAAATCTCTAGCAATTAATTTGAACTTTAAAAGTTACTATTGAAGTATTTCCAGCAGGTACAGTACCTACATTTATGCTAGCTGGTGTTCCTCCAATTGGACTTCCATCTACTTGTAGAGAATTTGGGACATAACTTGTTCCGTTTGGTACAGTATCACTCAACACTACATTAAGAGCATCTACATTCCCATTGTTTGGAATAGATATCGTGTAAGTTATAATATCTCCACAAGTTGCGTATTGTTTATCTGTAAATTTTATTATATTTCCTAAAGTAGCATGATTTATCCTAGTGTCAACAGTATTAGTATTATGAACACCTGTTGATGTTGTTAATAGAGTTGGGTCAACTATAAAATTATATCCAACTGTTCCTATATTAGGTATAGGATTTGTAGTTGGTATACTATTAACTGTTACCATAAATGTTACAGTTGAAGTTCCTCCTATAGGTATAGTTCCTATAGTCACGCCTGGAGGATTTGGTGATACTGAACTTATTGGTAACCCATTTACTGTTACTGAATTTAAAACTAAATTCGTACCATTTGGTATCGTATCTACAAATACTACATTATCAGCAGTTGTATTTCCATTATTTACAATAGTTATTGTATAAGTCAAAGTAGTTGGAATATCTGAAAATACTTTATCTACACCCTTAATAGGATTGCTTAAATCAGCAAAATAAACCTTACTAATAACTGTGTTGGTATTTCCTCCAACGCTTATAGTTGTTCCTGCTGTTGGGTCAAGTATATAATCACCATTCAAACTTGCAGTGTTAGGAATAGAGTTTGGTGATGGTATTGCATCTACTGAAACTTTAAATGATATTGTAGTAACTGCTCCCGAAGGAATACTTCCAATACTTGCACCTGTTGGTGGGTCTGGATTCAGGCCTGGTAATGTTACTCCGTTTACTACAAGTGAATTATTGATAAATGTTGTAGAATCTGGAATTGTATCAAAAAACACTATATTTTCAGCAGTTGTATTTCCACTATTTACAAGAGTTACGGTATAAGTTAAAGTATCTCCAATTGTTACAAAATCTTTATCTACACTCTTAGTTAATCCATTTAAATTAGAGTAGTTTATTTGAGTATTTACTATATTAGACACTTCACTTTGTGCTCCCGAAACTAAAGTAGAAGTATATATAAGTGTGGTATCATTT
>NZ_JBOFOR010000066.1:0-1415 GCF_051659545.1 Romboutsia sp.
TAACTTTTTGGTACAAAATAAGGAACAAATTAAAATTAAATTAACATGAATAGTTACAAATTAAATGGTATAGCAGGACATCTTACAAGAAGAATTATTATAGAGTCTTTAAACATAGTCCCTACTGAGTTATATAAAACTGTTAAGTCTATTGACAACAACGGAGTTATTACAACACATGATGGAAGAATGTTTAAGCTTAAATTAGAGTATCTTGGTAATGAGCCTGTGAAACAGATTAAAACTAAATTAAGTGAATTATGAACTTAATAGATAAGATAATACAGGAATGGGAAGAGCACTTTAAGAAAGGAAACAAAACATTAGGAACTTTACCTAATGATTGGAAGATAGAATTAAATGCTCTGTTAGAAGATGCTTTTACCAATGGATATGAATCTGGTTATGATGAAGCTCAAGGTGATGGACCTACATACCAAACATTTGATGAATACTTAAAAAGTAAAGAAGATGCTGGGAAAATATAAAAGAAACATTGATAAAAAACTTGAAAAAAGGTTAAAGCAATTATCTAATAACTATCCAGAAGATAAGGATATGGATTATGATGATATATTTAATTTTGCACAAGAATATGCAAATTGGTATAGCAAAAATGATGCTGTAGCATTTGCTGAATGGATACTTAATAGAAATAGTGAAGAAGGTTCTATGACAATTACTACAAAAATAGATAGAAGTAATGACGAAAGAAATGAGGTAACTTGTTGGGGTACAAATAGATTAGGATATAGTAAAACCTACACCACTGAAGAATTATATCAACTATTTAAAAGTCAACAGAATGGACTATAAAAGATTAGTACTAAAGATAGTACCAGATATACTTAACTCAATGGGTATGTGGTATCTCAACAGTAACCATATTTCAGAGACTTATGATAAACAGGTAGCTAAGGGATTAGCTAAGTATGGCCATTCTTTACAGGATTGTCCAGAAGATAAGTTTGACTGGAACATTATGGCATTGGAGGAGTTAGTAGATGCTGCTCAATATATTATTAAGTTTGAGGAGCAGGAAGAAACAGCTAAATATGCAGTAGCAGAGTTATCATATGATGATGAAGGTATTTCAATGATGTTAACATCTACAAGTACCAACAACTATGAATTTGAAGGTGCTACACAAATATTTAGAGTAGTTTATAATCCAGAAGAAAGAACTACCAGTGTATATGGTGATGGTGCTACCCCTGTTAAAGTATTTGAGTTCTTTGAGATAGGGAAATTAAGGGAATTTTTAATAATGTTACGTTAATTTTTAGTATATTTGCCCTATAATAATATGTAGGGCAAATATTTTTTATTATGGCAAAAAACAGTAATTTACACGCTGCTAAGACAGCTAAAAATGATGAATTTTATACCCAACTCTCTGATATAGAGAAGGAATT
>NZ_JBOFOR010000067.1:0-4462 GCF_051659545.1 Romboutsia sp.
AAGATGTTGAAGAAAATGAAGTAGAAGATTTTTCATCTAAGAAGACTTTTTACTATAGTTTGCCTATATCATTTTTTATAGGAATGTATGATGGTTTTTATGGACCTGGTACAGGTACTTTTCTTATTTTGTTACTTACAGGAGTTGCCCATATGAAGTTAAATGAAGCTGCTGGTATTACAAAGGTCATAAACCTTACGACTAATATTACTTCTCTTGTTATTTATTTTCTAAATGGTAAAGTATTTGTAGTTATAGGTCTAGTAGCTGGATGTTTTGGTGTTTTGGGTAATTATTTAGGAACTAAGTATTTTAGTGACAAAGGAGCAAAAGGAGTTAAGCCTATTATTCTAGTTGTTCTTTCTATATTTTTTGTAAAATTATTAATTGAGGTATTCTAAATTCCAAATACTTTTGTTTAACGGGAGATACCCCATACCTAATATATTATTAGTTATGGGGTATCATAGTTTCAAGCCTTGAGCATAATCCTGCCCAAGTTTTATCCATCATTTCCAATCTTCTATTTCTGCAATTATTTTCTATAATAGCTTTTAGCATTTGGTTCATACTAAAAGCTAATCTATTTTCAAACTCTTCGATTTCATCCTCCAAAGGCACTCCTATGGCTTTCATACCTGGAAGTTCTATGTAATCAATTTTCCCACTATTATTTATAGTTTCTCCTATCCATCCTTTAACACCTGGTATATCTGTAGTTACTACATTACATCCACTTGCTAGAGCTTCTATTACTACTAGTGGCAGTCCTTCAAAAAACGATGGTAATAAGAATAAATGTGACTTTCTAAAAATCTCAGCTAGCTTATTTTGTTTTACTTTTCCTAGGAAATTAATCTTATAATCACTTAGCTCTGCTAAGCTTCTTATTTCTTCATATTCCTTAAAATCATTTCCATCTCCTACAATGTTTATATCTAAAATTTCTCTTGGGTAATTTAGTTTATCCAGTGCTTTGATTAAGGATTTTACTCCCTTTTGCTTAGCTATTTTTCCCGCATAGGTTATGTTTATTTTATCTGATTTTAATTCTTTGTTATGATTATAAAACATATTTTCATCATAACCAGTTCCAAGTACCTGAACTTTGTCAGCGTTTATTCCAAATAGATTGATTATCTCTTTTTTCTGCTCTTCATGTAGTGCAAATACTTTATCTAACTTTTTTATATTAGATAATATATATTCTTTTTCTAAATCGTGGCTCATTAATTGCCTTAGGCAAGTACCATGACTTATTCCCACTACAGGTATGTTATCTACTATTTCTCTAACATAGGATGTTAGTAAATATAGATGGTGACATATTATAAAATCAGGTTTAAGTTCTTCTATTACTTTTGTTATATTTAGCTTGAAAGAGGTTTTAAGCATGTCTACGTTTTCCCTGGTAATATTTTTGTAGAGAGTACTTTTGTAAGGCATTACATCACTCATTCCAAGTACATTAAATGGTAGAGTCTCTGTATTGTATAATACTGGATAGTAGCCAACACCTTCCACAGGTGTAGTCCTATTATCATCTTTGTCTATACCCGCTATTATGGCTTGTTCATAACCTAGTTTATGAAACCCCTTTACTATTGCACACATATATGTTCCACTTCCTGTGCTATCTGGTTTTTGCGTCGTTATGTGTAAAATCTTCATTATCTTCCCCTTTTTTACAATATTGCTATTTGTTTATATCTAAATAAATACAAGATGAGTCATCTTTCACTTTAAATCTTGGATATTTATTCACTGAGAATTCTTCTTCCTCAAATTCTCTTAATTTAGAATAAATACTACTTACTCCATGCTTTTTAACTTCTTCTATTAAATTTTCATTTTCAATTATATTATATCTATCGCTAATACATGAGAATCCATCACTAGTAAGCATAATACTCATATTATCATCTATATTTATATTTCCATAAATTGAATTATCAACTGCTTCTTCTTCAAATTCTAAGATCCAGTATCCATCTTTAGTATTTCTTTTTAGCCTATTGCTTATTATAGTATCCATCACACTTGCTTTAATTTGCTCATGAGTAAGCTTATAAAGTTCTGGTAAACTTTCCATTTCTTTGTAGACTTGACTGTCAAAGTCGCAAAGCTTTTTATCTTTTATTATTAATACTTCCTTTTTTGTTTTTATATGTAGTGCACAGTCACCTAGTATAAAATATTCTAAATTATCTTTGTCTATTTTAACTATGCATATTGAGCTTGATGGCTTATCTAATTTAGATACTTCCATACTTTTAAGTTTATTTAGATATTCTTTATCTATACTTTGTATTCCATCTTTTATAATTGCTTTTAAACTTTTATCTTTATTTATATTCTCATATAAGTATTTATTCCACCAACTTACATACCATTTTGCATCACTTTGGTTAGAAACTAGATTTTTGTTGTTTAGCCCTGTGGCTCCATCTAGTACCCAAAATCCATTTGTGGTAAACCCTATTGTATCTTCGTTGTATTTTGCACTCCCTATACAGCATAATGTTTCATAATTATTAATATTTATAACAGTCACCCCCTAAATCAATTGCGTCAACCTTTCTTAGCTAGTACTATTATAATTTAAATCTTATAACTTTGAAAAGATATATTTATAATAAAGGCAGATTTCTCTGCCTTTAATTTATTCTTTAATAAAATTCTTTAACTTCACCTTCAAAGTAACTATTTAAATCATAAGGTGAATAAATTCCTTTATCAGTGACTACACCACTTATTAAACTCGGTGGAGTTACATCAAAGGAAGGATAAATAGCTTTTACACCATCTAAGGTATTTTTAATTCCTCTATAACTTAATACTTGCAGAGGATCTCTTTCTTCAATTACTATAGATGAGGCATTTTCTTTGTCTATATCTGGTATCCCTGTTACATAGTATGGTATTCCAAAATGTTTAGCTAATATAGCAATTTGATAGGTGCCAATTTTATTTGCTATATGACCATCTTTCGCTATAGTGTCTGCTGCTGATGTAAATAAATCTATATTCTTATTCTTAATAGCGTAGGCAACCATATTATCAGTAATAACGGTAGTATCAAATCCCATATCCTGGGAGCAACTAGCTGTAAGTCTAGCACCTTGTAAATAAGGTCTAGTTTCTGCACAATATATTTTAATATTATTGTTTCTTTTTCTTGCACTGCGTAACATCATACCTATAATTGTTTCTCCAAAGCATTGAGTTAGGACTGTTCCCTTTTGTGGAAACAAGTCTGCTAGATATTCACCTACTTTTTTCATAGTTGAATATCTTCTGTTTAAAGAATCTATAGTTCTCTTAAATATTGCTTCA
Organism: Romboutsia sp.; assembly: GCF_051659545.1. Taxonomy (GTDB): domain Bacteria; phylum Bacillota; class Clostridia; order Peptostreptococcales; family Peptostreptococcaceae; genus JBOFOR01. The sequence goes on from NZ_JBOFOR010000067.1 coordinate 3,337, forward strand.
ACTGGATCTTTATCAGTATCAATTGCTTTTTTCCAGGAATTAATACATCCTTGAGTAATAATTTCCATTCGGTTTGCTGTAGTAGGGCGTGCGTGTGAGATTGTATATGAAGCTTTCTCCATATATACTATTTGTTCATTGATTTTTTTACCTTTTGCCTGAAAAGCGGCTAAAGTCATACCCATACCTGCTGCAGTATAAGGTCCTGCACTTTGTGTAACCATATCACTTATGGCCTTTGCTACTTCTTCATAGGAATAGCATTCTACAAATTTTACTTCCGTAGGATATATACGTCTATCTAATATTCTTACTTTACCATGTTCATACCAAGCTACGTTTTCATATTTAAGCATAAATGCTAAATCTTGATCCATTCTCTCCATAATAAAACCTCTTTTTACTAACAATGCAGTAAAGTCTATTACTGATTTGTTAATTAATTTTATATTAATATTAAATTAAATTCATCTATAATATCTTTTCCTACTGTAAATTTGTTTCTGTTAGTGATTAAGCTTATTCCTAGTTTAATCAAGGCTCTTTCCATTGGTACTCTCTTTCTAGTATCATCTACTGAAGTAATTTCTAGTACTTTAGAATCTCCCACTACTCTACGAATTATTTCAGTACCTGCAAAACCAAAAGTGTCTGATAAGATACTTTTTATATAATCTTCTTTAAATTCATTGTTATACAAATCAAAAGTTACAATGTCATCAAATTTCTTATTTGTTTTTTCTATGAATAGGTCAATAATATCCTTAATAGTTTCTGAAATCCAATTTATAAAATCTATATTATTTCCTTCTGTATAATACTTGTTAGCCCATGCAAAGAAAAGATTGCCTATTACATTTCCAACATCGTAACCAATTGGTCCATAAAAAGCAAACTCTGGGTCTATTACTTTTAATCCTTTTTCATTTATAAATATTGAGCCTGAATGAAGGTCTCCATGTATTAAGGCTTGAGAATAGTTCATAAACTTATCTCTTAAAATACCTACCTCTTTTTTTAGATGGTGGTTAGTATAAAGGAATTTTTCAACAAATTCTTTATTTTCATCTAGAATTATATTACGCCCTTTGTAATCGTAATATGGCTCTGTAAATACTAAATCTTC
>NZ_JBOFOR010000068.1:0-1320 GCF_051659545.1 Romboutsia sp.
TAAGAGATACAAAACCGAAGGTATTTTACCGTTAGGAAGTAGTAGACTTGGAGGAAAGCTTGACCTTAGAGAAAAGACAATTACTAAGAAATAATGAATATTACAATATGCAAGATACCTTTGATGAGATATATTTAAATTCTTGTAATAATCTTAAATTTGTTAATCTTATGGATTATATAGCTAGTGAAAATAATATTTTACTAGCATATAGGAATATTAAAAATAATAAAGGCTCAACAACCGCAGGTACTGATAATAAAAATATTGAAAGTCTTAAAAATCTAAGTAATGATGAACTTGTAAATTTAATTCAAAGTAAATTTGCAAATTATATACCAAAGAGTGTTAGAAGGGAAGAAATTCCTAAACAGAATGGCAAACTTAGACCGTCAGGTATTCCTTGTATTGATGATAGAATAATACAACAATGTATTAAACAAATATTAGAACCAATTTGCGAAGCAAAATTTCACAAACATAGTTATGGTTTTAGACCTAATAGAAATACATCTCATGCAATAGCTAGATGCATGTTTCTAATGAATAGAGCTAAACTTCATTATGTAGTGGATATTGATATAAAAGGATTTTTTGATAATGTCAATCATGGTAAACTTAAAAAACAACTATGGAAACTAGGTATTAGAGATAAAAATCTGTTGAAAATAATTAGTAAAATATTAAAATCAGAGATACAAGTAATTGGAATACCTACAAAAGGAACACCACAAGGTGGAATAATTAGTCCACTTCTATCGAATGTAGTATTAAATGAATTAGATTGGTGGGTTAGTTCACAATGGGAGACCTTTAAGACTAATAAATTATATAGCCAAGGTAGCAGAATGAGAGCTCAAAAAACTACAAATTTAAAAGAGATGTGGATAGTTAGATATGCAGATGACTTTAAAATATTTTGTAGAGACCATAAAACAGCTATAAAAATATTTAAAGCAGTAAAATCTTGGTTAAAAGAGCGATTAGACTTAGATATTAGTAATGAAAAATCAAAGATAACAAATTTAAGAAAAAATAATACAGAATTTTTAGGGTTTAAATTAAAGGTAAAATTAAAAGGTAAAAAATATGTATGTAACAGTAGAATGACACAAAAAGCAAAACAAAATACTGTTAACAAACTAAAACAACAAATTAAAAATATACAAAAAAGTCAAAACAACAAAGAAGTATCAAAGCTTAATTCAATGATACTAGGTAGCCATAATTATTATAGATATGCTACTCATGTGAGTAAAGACTTTTCGGGTATAGATTTCTTAGTAAGAAAAACCTTAAGAGCTAGATTAAAGAATATAA
>NZ_JBOFOR010000069.1:0-13289 GCF_051659545.1 Romboutsia sp.
TAGACAGGTATTATTTTAATCCTAGATCAGAAAGCATTTGAGAGATACCATAGATTTCATCGTACTTAGAATAATAATCATTAAATACATCATCAACTTTAGAATCTTGATAAACTTCAAATTCTACTCCTTTAAACTCACCTATAATACACTTTAGAGTGGTATTATTTAGATGATTTTTAAGTCTTTTTATGTATTCTTTTGGTTCTTCATTAGGTAAAACTTTTAGTTCATCAATATTTTGAGCAACTAAATAAGCAGAGTCATTTAATTCTTCTAAAGAGATACTTTCATTTAACTTAGTTTTTAAAATTTCTAGCTCATCTTCAGTAAACTCTAACTCATCTATATTTTTATCTTTTAAAATTTCCTGTATCTTATCTAAAATCATAGCATCATTCCATGCATACTTATCAGATATACTTTTATTATTAAATTTATCCTTCATTTTATAAATCTCCTAAGTTTTGTTTATTGTTATTATACCAAAGATTTAACACTTAAATAAGGATATAACTAAAAAAGTCTTCTACTAAGGTTAAACTTAATTAGAAGACTTTTATAATTTCAATTTTTAATAATCATAATGGTGGCAGTTTATAATTTTTTCCTCCCACCATCCAAAAGCAACTATAGCACTATCAAAAGCAACAGGTAGGTATCCTCCAAGATAAACAGCTATAGATTGACCAGGTGAAATAATAATTTGGCTACCGTCAACCACTTCAGTTGAATATGGTGAAACTATTCTACTGAATATAGGAATACCACCAACAGGAGGTTGAGAAGCTGAACTTAAATATAAAATTTCTCCATTTGGACTTGGTTCAGGTATAAAGCCAAGATTGACACAACTAACCAAATTACTAATTGAAGCTCCTGTAAAGGTAGATCTTACATAGAACTCAGCGGACAAGCTAAGAGCTGAAATATTTGTTATAGTGATAGCGTTTAAATAAATATTTACTCTTGAAGTAATAGGATTTACCAAAGCAGCTAAAGCGTGTTGATCTTGTCCAGTCAAAATTGGGGTTTGACCTATGAAATACCTACCTTTATTTGATTGATATAAGGGGTATGGTATAGAGACTTCTTTCTTAAGATTAGAATCTAGATTTGACATTATAATCACCTATATAGATTTATTTTTAGGAAATTCTATTCCCTATTATTATAGTATTAAAAATAGATATATTTTGTTATCAAATTATAGACTCTATGAAAGAGCATATAAATATATATTAAATAATTAAAGAAAAACATAAAATTTGAAAAAAATGGAAATAATATGTATAATGATAGTATTGTATATTTATAAAATATTTATTATTAAATAATAAATAAAATATTTATTAAGAAATATTACAATAAGTATTTTATTAGAGTTTGATAGGGGTGTATATAATTTTAAACAGTAATAAAAAATATAATATTTGATTTCTTAGGGGGAAGGTATGAAAAAATGGGGAGTGAAAAATCTTAAAATAGGAAAAAAGATTGGATTTGCATTTGCAGTTATATTATTGATAACATCATATGCAAGTGGAAGTATATTGTTTAATTTAAGAAAGTCAGGAAATTTAGTTAACGATTTATATGATGGACCATATCAATTAACAAATAATGCTATGGAAATTCGTAAAGATTTAATTTCAGCTAGACAAAATGTTAATTTAGCTTATAATACTGAAGATGTAGATAAGTACAAAAGTTTAGTTAATAATGATTTTGATAATATTGAAAAAAAACTACAACTAATAAGAGAAGATGATAGTATAGAAAATAGCTTAGAATATAACTTACAAAACTCTATAGAAAATTTAAAGCAAGAAGCTGAAAAAGTTTATCCATTGATAGAAGCTGCTGATTGGGAGAGTGTTGAGTCCAAATTATCTGATGAAAATAGCACATTTGTAAAAGCATACGATGAATGTGAAAATTATGCAGCAAAGATTTATGAATATTCAAATGAGCAAGGAAAAGAGTTTATAAAAAGTGTTGATAAAGCAGTATTACGTTCTAATATTATTGGAAATATTTTAACAACATTAAGTATATTACTAGGTATAATAATAGCTTTAAGAATTACTAAAGCAATAAAAAAACCAATTGATGAAATAGAATTAGCTGCCCAGAGAATGGCAGAAGGAGACTTTGATATTGAAATCAACTATGAGTCACAAGATGAATTAGGTAGCTTATCTAATAGTATGCGCCAAATGAGTAGTAAAACTAAAGAAGTAGTATACGATACAGCCTATGTTTTAAATGAAATAGCTAGAGGGACATTTGATGTAGCTCCACAAGTGGAATATGTTGGTGTATTTGAACAAATTGAAAATTCAGTAATAAAAATAACTAAGGATTTAAGTCAAACTATGTCACAAATAAATGTAGCGTCAGAAGAGGTTGAAGCCGCATCAGAGCAAGTAGCTAGTGGTGCTCAAATGTTATCTTATGGTTCAACAGAACAAGCAAGCGCAATAGAAGAATTATCAGCAACAATTATTGAAATATCAGAGAAAATTCAAGATACAGCAAAAAATGCAAGTGAAGCTAATAACTTATCATTGAGTGCAGAACGCGAGATTACAGAAGGTAATAAACAAATTAAAGAAATGGTAAAAGCTATGGAAGATATTTCGCTTACATCTAGTGAAATTGGAAGAATAATAAAAACAATAGATGACATAGCATTCCAAACAAATATATTAGCATTAAATGCAGCAGTAGAAGCAGCACGTGCAGGAAGTGCAGGTAAAGGATTTGCTGTAGTTGCTGATGAGGTAAGAAATTTGGCAGCTAAATCAGCAGAAGCAGCTAAAAATACAGCAACACTTATAGAAAATTCAATAAAAGCAGTAGACAATGGAAGTAATATTGTAGACAATACAGCACAGACTTTGAAGAAAATCATAGGTACAACAAATCAAACCATAGTATTAATAGATGGAATAGCAAAAGCCTCAGAGGAACAAGCTAGTGCTATAAATCAAGTTACATTAGGAGTAAGTCAAATTTCAGAAGTGGTACAAACTAATTCAGCAACATCAGAAGAAAGTGCTGCAGCAAGTGAAGAACTAAGTGGGCAAGCACAAATGTTAAAATCACTTATGGAACAATTCAAACTGAAAACTATAAATAGTTAAAATATAGTTACAAGTAGTACAAACAATCTAGACTATAAGGGTTTTTGTGGTATTCTATTAGTATATAGGAGGATGTATAGATGAAAATAAAAATATTTTTACTAGCTATGATATGTAGTTTATCATTAGTGGGATGCAGTACTCAGGATCAACCTGATAAAAAAGAACCAGAAAATACTCAAAACCAAGAGCAACAAAAAGAAGAACCTCAAAATGAAGAAGTTGAAAAAGAAGAAAGTAAAAAAGAAGAAGAACAAACTAATGAAGAAGATCAAAAAGAAGCTACAGCAAAAGTTATATTTAATTTATATACAATAGATGTAAATGATTACAGCAAGGTTATACCTTTTGAAAATAAGACTTTTACAATACAAACTGATAAAAGCATAGAGAACAATTTACAAGAGTTATGTAATACATTAAAAAAAGAGTATTTTAAAGATGATAATATTGGAATAAAAGTTGTATCTATAGATAACGATAAAATAGCTACTATTAACCTAACTAATGAAGAAGCTTGGATGAAACATTTCCAAGGTTCAGCAGGTGGAATAATAACGCAAGGAACAATTGTTGAAACTCTTCTTCAAAAACAATACCAAGGAGATTGGATAAAAGGATTAAAAATACAAGTAGATGGAAAAGATGGACAAGAATATGACCATGTAACTTTTACAGATACTTTTATGAGAGATAGTAAATAGAATTTACATAACCAAAAAAGAGTTGCCTCTAGTTAAGAGACAACTTTTTTTTATAAATTATGTAGGTAATGAAAATAGGAGTTAACTAATATTATTGGATTGGGTATAACTGGAAGAAAAAAACTTAATATGTTATAATATGACTTAATAAGCATAAATTGTAAAAAGGAGACATAGATGGAGAAATATTTGAAACATTATCAGGAAAGAATGCCACTTAAAGGGGTAATATTAATGTATGGCATAACTGATTATCTAGATAAAAATGTTTTTGTTGTAAATACAAGCCCTACTGTACTTATAGAAGATGACCATGGATATACAATAGAGCCTGCTGATTTAATAGGGGAAGAAGTAGAGTATTTACCAATAAAAATTGAAGAAGAAAAACAAATAATAATTGGGTCATTAAAAGCAGCGGAAAAAGTAACAAATAGAAGTGTCTTAAACCGTGAAAAAATTATAGTTAAGTCAGCAATTATAACGGATATATATGATTGGGGTGCATTACTTCTTGTTAATAACGATTTCATAGCAAGACTTTTAAATTCTGATTATTTTTGTGATGTAGAAAACAACAAATCGGATATGTTTAGAGGTGGTAGACTACTTAGTATTTTAAAAAAAGGAGATTGGGTAGATGGTTTAACTTGTGAACAAAAAAAACACAGCAACATAATAAGCTTGTATCGTAAAGAAAAGGTAGATATAAGCAAATTTGAAACATATCCTCTTAAAAATATCAGTGAGATATATGATGGTGTGCTAATAGAAGGGACTATTAGAGATATACATCCAACAGGTTGCTACGTTAAGATTGCTCCTAAATGTGATGCCTTGTGTCCTGTTCCGGAACATATAGATTTGGATATGGATGTTATGCCTGAAGATACTGTCTTAGTTAAGCTTAGAAAGTCAGCTCATGGAGTTAGAGGAAAAATATTGAATGTTACACAAAAATCTAACTTTAGATTTGAAGAAATGGACGGTGAAAATGAGTGGTATTAAGATACAATAGACTAAAGCAGGGTTATCAGGAAATAACACCACAATATAAGCAATTATGGCTTAATCTAAATAGTAACACTGAATTTGAAGATGCTCTAACATATATATATAATGAAAATAGTTCAGAGTTAGTGGAACGTTTGTGTAAATTTATGTATAAATTTAAATTTTCAACATACAAGCAAATAGAGGAATATATTGAATTATGTGGATATAATAAAAGGCTTATAGATATTCCTCAATTAATTTCAAATGGAATACTTAGTCAATTTGTATTAAGTCCCAATAATTTAGTAGAATGTACAAAAGAGGAAGTGTTTTTTAGTATTGGACCAAATGGAGGATTATTCCTAAAAAAATTCTTAAAGAAAAATGTTTCTAGATGGCTAATTAAAGATATATCTTTGTCTCCTATAAAAGTTATAGCTAGATTAGATATAGTAGATTTTTATTTGAATCTAATTAAAAGTTATGGGTTTGATAGAGTAAATAATGTATCAATAAATCCTATGAGAAGTATATATAAAGATGCCATAGGTATAGATTTAGAATTTGAGCTGCAAGGGGAAGACTCAAGTCAAATATTTATAACACAGCAAGTGTCTAGATATAATATTAATACAAGTTTTCCAAAGACAATGGTAAAAATAGAAAAATTATTAAAATCATCTAAAATAGGTGAAGTTTTTGATGAATCTAAAGGGATACCAAGAATAATTTTAATTTGTGAAAATGAAGAAATATTAAATTATGCACTAAAGAAAATGGAAGTATCTGAACTTAATAAAATATCTAAGCTTATGTTTATATCAGTAGACTACATAATACGTGTTCCATTAAAAGAATACAACTTAGTACAGTCAATAAATATAGATGGACAGGTAGTACAAGAGGAATTTTTTACACTTAAGTAAATTATATTACCTCAAAAATATAGATAGAATTGAATTTTAGTGGAGGAGTAAGATGGATAATCAATTAGGCAATTATATATTTACACAAAGGTTAATCTATCCCTTGAAGACACCTAGTTGTAATGAATTAAGCAAGTGCTTTATATCTGGTACAGGGAAAAGAATAAGTCAACATAGATTAACAGACAAAGACTTAGAAATAGTTTTTTTTGTATTTAAGTTTAAGGTATGTTCATTTGAACAAATTGCTAAATACTTAGAACTAAAGGGACATGAAGTTAGTGGTATAAAAAAAGATATAGAGAGACTTTCTAAACTGTTTGGACTTACAAATATTATAGAGTATACTTACATAAATACAGAAGATAAAGAGCAAAAAGAGCAAAAGCTTAAAGTTGTATGCTTGATGAGTGGTGGTATACATCTTGTGCGTAGTTACACTAATTATGATGTAGATGAAAATGTTCAAACTAGTTCGCAAATGCAACATACTACAAATAAAAGAACTAGTTACAATCTTAGTTTTGCAAAAAAAGCACTAGTTTCTATAGATTTATACTTAAATATACTAAAAAACTTAGATGATAAATTAGAGTGTTCAGATTTTAGAATAAAAATAAATACCTCTTCAATAGACAACGTATTCATTCCAGCAGATTACTTTATAAGTTTGAGGGAAAATGATGGACTACAAACTTATTTAGTTCGTAGTTTTAGTGATATGGAAGTAGAAAACTTATCTAGAATTGTAAATATAGGAGAAGCTTTTAATAGATTTATAAAAAATAAATCTTATATAAATATGTATTTACCTATTTCTAATTTAAAACCAAGATTAATATTTTTAGGTAGTGATGAAAAAATCACTAATTACCTTTACAAAATATTTAAAGAGTGTAAAACAGATATGTCTTTCATAGATGTTATTAGTATAGAAAAGAGTAACACTTTATTCGAAAATCAGCTTAGTGAAATAATGCAATTGGGAGTGATATAAGTGAATAAAAACATAGTATACAAAGCTCTAGTTAAAGAAATTATAAGGGACAATAATGAAGGTATAAAAAAAGTAATCCTAGAAAACTTAGATGGAAACAAATTTATTTTACCTGGAAGTGAAATAGAAGGAAAAATGCATTGGACTCTAAGAGAAAAGCAATTAGTAGACTTTGTACATATTAATGAATCAATAGTTTCCTCAAAAAAAGCAATGCCAATAAGAAGAAATATAATTATTTCTCAACTTAAATCTGAAGAAGGAACTTCAGGAATTGTAAAAAAAATTCACAGTTGGGGAGCTACTTTATCTATAAAAGGTGTAATTTGCGCTATAGATAATAGTGACTTTTCAGAAGACCACACGACTGTAGGCTGTGTTTATAATGTGGGAGATGAAATTAAAGGACTAATACTAAATAAAATTACAGGGAATCAAGTTATTATTGTAAAATTTAAAGAAAAGTATAAGAGTAATCTAGAATTAAATCAAAACTTCCTCAAAGAAGGAAACCTTATTTATGGAGTAGTTAAAAATATAAAAAAGTTTGAAAATACAGGAACTATGGGATGTTTTATTGGAATACCTGGAGATAGAGATATGTTGACTAGATTACCAGCCTTTGATGTTATAGAAGGTGATAGGGTAGTTTGCAAAATAAAAAAGGTAAATATGAAAAAAGAACAAATTAAAGGTAAAATAATTAAAATTATTGCCTAGTATAAACGAAATTATTATATTCAACCCGTAAGCAAAAAATTAATCTAGCTTACGGGTTTTATTAATAATTATTAGTAAATTCTATAGATACAAAATTATTGTATCTATAGAATTAAACCATATAACCTGACAAAATGTAACAAAATAGTATAAAATAGAATATGAGAAAGGTATAAAATAGAACGTAACTAGAGTATATAAATCTAAAATTTATAGAGAAGGTTCTAAATGATTTTGAGGAGGCAATAGTATGAAAAAACTAGGAAGGACAGTAGTACTTTTATCAGTATTATCATTATTAGTGGTAGGTTGTAGTAAACCACAGGATAAACTAGAGTTAAATATATCAGCAGCATCAAGCTTAAAAGAAGCTATGGTTAAGTTAGTAGAAGAATATAAAAATACTAATGAAAATATAAATTTAGTAGTAAATTATGGTTCTTCTGGTTCATTACAACAACAAATAGAGCAAGGAGCTCCTTGTGATGTATTTATTTCAGCAGGTAAAAAACAAATGGATGCATTAAAAGAAGGTGGATTACTATTAAATGATACATACAAAAATTTAGTAGAAAATGAATTAGTACTTATTGCACCAAAGGACAGCAGATTGACAAACATAGAAGATTTAAAAAGTGATAAAGTAAAACATATAGCAGTAGGTGAACCAAAGAGTGTTCCTGCAGGAAAATATGCAGATGAAGTATTAACAAACTTAAAATTAAAAGACTCTATTAAAGATAAATTAGTATTTGCAAAAGATGTAAAAGAGGTACTAGCTTGGACTACTTCAGGAAATGCTGAATTAGGATTTGTATACTACAGTGATATATTAAATAATGATAAAATAAAAGTAATAGAAAAAATAGCTAAAGATTCTCATAGTCCAATAATATATCCAGTAGCAATTACTAAAGACAGCAAAAAAAGTGAAGAAGCTAAGAAATTTGAAGACTTCTTACTTAGTGACAAAGGTCAAGATATATTAAAGGAGTTTGGGTACAAAAGCGTAAAATAACTAGGATAAAAATAAATTAGTAGGGAGAGATGGAGTTGAATAGAGACTTATCACCGTTAGTGATATCATTAAAAACAGCTTTTTTAGCAACCAGTATAACTTTTGTCGTAGGGATAATAGTATCATATTTAATGGCAAATTACAAAGGAAGGTATAAGGGGGTTATAGATGGAATATTTACCTTAGCATTAGTTCTACCTCCTACAGTTGTAGGTTTTTTTCTATTATTATTATTTGGTAAAAATGGGGTTATAGGAGAATTTTTATTAAAATTTGACCTAACTATTATATTTAGTTGGTGGGCAACAATAATTTGTGCTACAGTAGTAGCCTTTCCTATGATGTATAGAACATGTCGAGCTGCTTTTGAGCAAATTGATGATAATATGATTAATGCAGCTAGAACCTTAGGTCTTAGTGAGTGGAAAATATTCTACAAAATAGCAATACCATTAGCTTGGCCAGGTATAATAGCAGGTATAGTTTTAGCATTTACAAGAGCTCTTGGAGAATTTGGAGCAACATTAATGTTAGCAGGAAATATACCAGGCAAAACTCAAACCATGCCAGTAGCTATATTTTTTGCAGTAGAAGGTGGAGATATGAATAAAGCTATGATGTGGGTTTTAATTATTACAGCTATATCTATAGGTATGATTATAGTACTTAACTACTGGTCTGAAGTTCAACAGAAAATAATAGGGAAAAGGTGGAAGTAAATGGGTTTATACATAGATATAGAAAAAAAACTAGAAAGCTTTAATTTAAAAGTAAAGCTAGAACAAAAAAATGGAGTGTTAGGTTTTTTAGGAGAATCAGGTTCAGGTAAAAGTATGACTTTAAAGTGCATAGCAGGATTAGAAAAACCTACAAAAGGAAAGATAATTTTAAATGACAGGGTACTATTTGACTCTGAAAATAATATAAACTTATCTACCCAAGAAAGAAAAGTAGGATTTCTATTTCAAAACTATGCCCTATTTCCTCATATGACTGTAACACAAAATATAGAATTAGCATTAGAACATCTTAATAAGGAAGAACAAAAAAAGTTATCAAAGGAATACATAGAAAGGTTATGCTTAGAAGGACTAGAAAAAAGATACCCCTGGCAATTATCAGGAGGTCAGCAGCAAAGAGTAGCATTAGCTAGAGCCTTGGTAACTTCACCAGATATATTGCTTTTAGACGAGCCTTTTTCTGCATTAGATAATCACCTAAGACACAATATGGAAAAGGAATTATCTAAGATACTAGAAGATTACAAAGGACAAGTAGTATTTGTAACTCATGATATAGATGAAGCTTATAGAGTTTGTAAGGATATTGTAGTTTATAATAAGGGTGAAGCCTTAGAAAAGAGAGATAAAAAAGTATTGTTTGAAAAACCTAGATCATTAGCTGAGGCAAAGATAACAGGCTGTAAAAATATTTCAAGAGCGAAAAAAATAAGTGAAAATAAGGTTTATGCCACAGACTGGGGCATAGAATATGTTTTAGAGGAACCTATAAAAGATAATATTGAGTACGTAGGAATAAGAGAGCATCATATAGAAATAATGAACAAGCAAGATGGACATAAAGATGTAGAGAATACTTTTAAATTTAAGGTAACCAATATAATAGAAAATCCTTTTAGCAACACACTTTATATAAGAAATGAAGAAAATCATGCATTAAAATGCATTCAAATAGAAGTATACAAAAATATATATAAATTAGAGGATGAAAAGGATCTAATAATTAAATTTCCGAAGAATCATCTATTTTATTTTTAAAGAAATTCAAGATAGTGTAGGATGGGTAAACTTTAAAAACTATATATTATTCTCATAGAAAACTAAGGAGATTATATAGTAGACCCTGGATTAGGAACTACTATAACTATAATATACTTAGTATAAAATGCTATCAGTAACAATCTATTGTTTAAAGATTATACAATGGTTATAATATTAAATATGATAACTTTAACTAATGAGAGGTGATTTAGTTTGAAAAAAATAAGCTTAGGAACTAGCGATTTTAAAGAAATTATAGATAATAATTATTATTTCATAGATAAAACATTGATAATTAAAGAATTTCTAGAAGATAGCGGTAAGATAGCGTTGCTACCAAGACCAAGACGTTTTGGAAAAACTTTTAATTTATCTATTTTAAAATACTTTTTAGAAAAATCTGATGAAGATAGATCATATCTTTTTAAAAACTTGAAAATAGAAAATGAAACTGAAATAATGAAAAAACAAGGAGAATATCCTCTTATATATTTAACATTTAAAGATGATAAACATAGTACATTTGAAGACTTTTTAGAAGCATTTAGAGAAAAAATATCATCACTATATAAAGATTTTTATTATGTCTACAAAAACTTTGAGTTTGAAGAAGATAAAAAATACTTTGATAATATAATAAACAAAAATTCAGCCAAGGTTGAGCTTGAAGTAGCATTATTAAAATTAAGTAAATATTTAAATAAATATTATAATCAAAAGGTAATAATACTTATTGATGAATACGACACTCCTATCCATGAAAGTCATTTTAAAAATTATTATCCTGATATGATAGGTTTTATAAGGAACTTTTTATCATCAGCACTAAAGGATAATATAAATCTTGAAAAAGGTTTTATTACAGGAATACTTAGAGTTGCTAAAGAGTCTATTTTTTCAGGACTTAATAATCTTGAAGTTTATAGTATCTTAGGAGAAAAATATAGTGATAAATTTGGATTCACAGAAGAAGAAACTGTAGAATTATTAAAATACTATAACTTAGATAAACAAATAGAAACATTCAAATCTTGGTACAATGGATATATTTTTGGTAGTACTACAATATACAATCCTTGGTCAGTTCTTTCCTATATCAATAAACCAGATAGAGAATTTATGCCTTATTGGGTAAATACTTCTGAAAATAGTATTATAAAAGAACTTTTAGCTGATGGTAGCGAGGAAATAAAACAAGGACTTGAAACTTTATATAATGGTGGATATGTAGAATCTGAAATCAACGAAGATGTTGTAATGAGTGAGTTGTCTAGAGCTAAAACAAATCTTTGGAGCTTTTTACTTTTATCTGGATATTTAAAAACTATTGAAAAAATAAATAAAGAAGATAAATTTATATATAAGCTTGCCGTTCCTAACAAAGAAATAAAAACCATGTACAGAAATATAATTGAAAAATGGTTCCAAGAAGGGTTTATTGATTCTGATTTTACAAAAATGCTTAAGGCACTTACACAAGGGGATGTTAAAAACTTCAGTAAAATATTTAAAAGATATGTTATGATAAGCTTTAGTTATTTTGATACAGCAGGAAGAGACCCTGAAAAGGTATACCATGCATTTGTCCTTGGTATGCTTGTATCTTTAAGCTCTACTCATGAGGTACTATCAAATAGAGAGTCTGGAATAGGTAGATATGATGTTAGTTTGATACCAAAAGATAACACTAATCCAGGAGTGATTTTTGAGTTTAAGAGATATGATGAAGAAGATGAAGAAACTATAGCAGAGATGTTAGATATTGCATTAGCTCAAATAGAAGATAAAAAATATGATACAGAACTAAAGGCTCGTAAAGTAGAGCATATAATAAAGCTTGCTATTGTGTTTAATGGGAAAGAAGTTCATATAAAACAAGGATAATACAAGATTATAGGAGGTATAATTATAAAGTTTAATAATTGTAGACTGGTTAGTTTAAACAATGAGATACTGGAGCATATATTCTCATGGAGATACGATAAACCATATAATGTATATGATTTATATTTAAATGATTATTTTAAGAATAGTGACCTATGGGGAGTAGAACAATTTGCTTTAGTAGAAAATGAGAAGATAATTGCATATGTATCATGCCAGGTAATAAAAAATGATATGTGGGTTGGATGGTCTTTAAGACCAAATTTATGTGGAAGTGGAACAGGTCATGAGTTTGTAGAAAAATGTACAGTGGAATTAATATCATTAAAAAAACATTATATGAAAGATATATTTTTAAAAGTATATAGCTGGAATACTCGTGCTATAAAAGTTTATAAAAAAGCAGGCTTTGTATACTATGATAAATTTATAAGAGTTGAAAATGGCGAGGATACTGAATATATCATAATGAAGATGGATATTAAATAAGAGCGAATTCTGATATTTAAGCGTCCACAAAAACATCTGTTTTGGTGGACACTTAATAAATTGTACATTCTGCTATAATTAAAATAACAATCTATATAATGGGGGGAGATTATTATTTATTTTGAATTTAATGATTTTTATATGGAATTAATTGAGAGTAAAGATTTAAATGATATTGTTAATTTATACAATTCAAATGAGCTTTTTCTAAAAAGTCATATAGGTAAGGAAAGTATAACTACAAAATGGGTATCTGATGAGTTAAATATAATGAAATATGAAGGGTTTCATTCCTCCAAAGTTGTCCAAAAAAATTCAAATAAAATAGTAGGGTTAGTTGATTTTAAAGTAGAAAAAGAAACTTACTTATCATTACTTATGATTAATAGTAATCTTAGAGGTCAAGGCATTGGAATGAAGGTATATGAATTATTTGAAATGTACATAAAACATTGCAATAGCACTAGTTTAAGAATTGATGTTGTTACAAATTATGATAAACATGTCCTTGATTTTTGGATGAAAAATGGATTTAAAAGTATCGAAAATATAAATTTAAATTGGAATGAAAAAGTATTACCTGCTGTTGTTATGAAAAAGTATATATAGCAAATTAATATTATTT
>NZ_JBOFOR010000070.1:0-6442 GCF_051659545.1 Romboutsia sp.
TCAAATTTTTCTAGGATTTCATCCCAATTTATTTCACTTTGTTCAATTGACATAGTTAGCCTCCATATTCAAGTTTTTATACTTGATATTTTAGCTAAAAAAATATTGGCATTCTAGTCGGATATTCTTTGACGCTTACTATACATCTAATTTTATTATTTTATATAAAAAAATTAGGCTTAGTGTAAATCTAAGCCTAATTAATTATTCACAAACTATTCCAAACCATTCACAATGTCCATAAGCTTTAAAACCACATTTCTTAGCCAGCTTATGAGAAGGTGTGTTGGCATTTTCAATATGTAAATATGGTGTAATATTTTTATTGATTTGTTTATCTACAAGTGCTAAAGTAAGATCAACTGCATAGCCTTCTTTTCTGTATTCTTCTCTAGTGTACATAGGTCCTAATGAATTATCTTTATGTGTTAAAAGCCAAGATGCTAATTCTCCATCCTTTAATACACATACAGAAGGTCTATTTTCAATACTTTCTTTAATAGCATAAATACTTTCTTCATCTTTAAAAGTATAATATTCATCCACAGTTTGAGCCTCTTCGATATTTAAACCTCTAGTATTACTCTTTACGTTTTCAAACTCAACATTTTTATGAGGATAATAATATAAAGTACAAGGATTTGCCCATTGTATTTCATATCTATTTTTTATTTTATTCGCAATTTTACTTTTTACTCCACTAAAACCATATTCTCCTTTTTCTGAGAAAAATTCTTTTAAAGCTAAGTCTATAAATTCATCTTTTTCTGTGTAAATATAATTGAAGTATCCATCATTTACAAGAACTCCTGTTGGAGATTTTTCATCATCCACATAAATTTTTGCTTCTTTTGAGTTTTCTACTATACCAAGTATGTTAAGATTAGTAACCTTATCTTGAGATAGCAAGCCACACACACTCTGTGTTAATTTAGTTTCATAGAACATTACTTATATCACCTTCTCTTTCCATTTATCTTTCTTAAAATAATAAATAATCATTGCTGCTTCTATAATTACTGATAAAGATACTGCTAACCAAACTCCATTTGTACCCATATTTAAATTTATTGCAAATAAATAGGCAAGTGGCAGTTTTAAAACTACATTTGCAACTATTGAAGATATCATTGGTGGCAAAGTATCTCCTGATCCTTGGAATACTCCACCTAAGATTATAGAAAAAACTACAAATATCACTCCTACGTAAACAATTCTTAAGTAAGATATACCTGTACTTATTACTTCAGCATCATTAGTAAATATGGCCATGATTTCTCCTGGAAATATAAAATAAGGTATTGCAAATACTGCCATATTTATAATGGCAAGCTTTAGTCCAGACTTTACTATCTTGTAACATTCGTCTATATTATTACTACCAATGTTTTGTCCTACTAATATTGATATTGATATTGAAAGCCCATTTAAAAATATAAAGGTATAGTTTAATACTTGTTGACCAGCACTAAAAGCTGCACTACCTGCTTCTTTTCCTACATAGTACACTAGACTAACCATTAGCATACCTGTAAAAGGTCTTGCTAATTCTTTTATACAAGCCCAACTTCCGATTTTTAATATTCTGCGACTAATATTTGTAGATATTTTTAGACTTTTTACAAAAATAGATATTTTTCCTTCATACAGTTTTTTTATCACTATAATATTTATTAATATAAAACTAAATATTGTTGAAGTTAAAGTTGCTATAGCGGCTCCCCTTACACCTAAATCACACTTATAGATTAATATTAAGTCTAATATGATATTTAATATGTTTGCTAATCCAAAAATATAAAGAGGTGTTTTAGTATCTCCTAGTGCCTGTATTATAGTTCTCATAGTTGATGATACAAATACTAGCACTGTGCCAGAAAATACGATTACAGAAAATTCATATGCATATTTTAGAGTTGTCAAATCTGGATTGAATAATACTTTCAAAACTTGCTTTGCATAAATACAGCACAAAATACTACAAATACTGCCAATTACTAAGGACATTATATAAGCCTGCCCACTTATCTTCTTTACTTCCTCAAGGTTACCTTCTCCAAAGTACCTTGATACTAATGCTATTACACCTGATGAAACTAATGTAGATAGTACAAAAATTACTGTAAGAGCAGAGGTGGCTATTCCTACTCCCGCTAGTTGGCTAGTTCCAAGTCTACCTACAAATATCATATCAACTGTTGCTAGGAGACTTTGTAAAATCATACCTGCCATTACAGGCCAGGATAGTTTAAATATTTTATTCATTTTACCTCACATCACTTTTTTAGTCTAAAGGATTCTTTTCCCTTTTTATATTGTAGTATATTTTTTTGAAACAGATATGTTTTTTTTGAATATTTTTAAAATTTAACTATTTTATAAATAAAAATACAGCAAATCCTTTAATTTGAATTTTCCTCGCTAAGCTAAAATTTCAAATCTTTTTTTGCTGTATTTTTATTATATTTATATTACATGATTATTTATTGTGCTTCTTTTATAACTCTACCCTTATTTTATTTTCATCATTTAAATCTACATCTTTTGTCATAGGTATTGCTATTTTATTATTATATCATAGTTAGTAATGTTAAACCCACCTATCAACAAGCTAGATGATTCTTTTCAAGTTTGATTTTTCAAAAGTCCATTCTGGAGTTCTTAATTTACCATCAAAACTAGTGCTGTACCATGGACTTATTTTATTATTATTTGGATTTATCAAAAGTTGAGTTTCTTGAGCTGGCATATAACTTTGAGCCAACATAAATAGTGTTTCTCCACTTTCTTTATTTTTTGCCATGTCTACTACTATTACTGCATGTCCAGGACTTCCTCCTACTATAAAAATGTCTCCTATTTTCATATCATCAAAATTTATACCTTCAGCTTCTTTATCTAAAGATAAGGTTCCTGAGTATGCAAATACCATGTTCATATAACTTCTAAAGTTTTCATATGAATCATCATATCCAGTTTTTTCATACCAACTGCTTCCACTATCACTTACATTTATTCTATAGCCTTCTAACCATTTACTGTAGCTAGCCTTAAATCCATCTACAAAATTAAAGCTAATTTCATCATACCTTTTATTTTTATATAAATACTCAGCTTTAAGTAGCATAATTGCATCTGCACATTGGTGCAAATCTCTATCTCCTATATCTACTTTAAATACACTATCATAAACTCCACTTTTGTTTTTGTTACTTCCATTATAGTATTTAACTTTTTCACCATAAGGTTTTAATTCATAAGTTCTTAAATACTCTTCAAAACTATTATTATCAACTTCTACTCTCGTAAATCCTTTTGGTGCTTCATATCTTTCTTTTATAGTATTTTTCTCTTTATTTACTATTATAACTTCATTTATATTCTCTTTTTTATAGCTATGTATTTTGTTACTTTCTCCTTTTGTATCTGTAGATGTACAACCTACAAACATTGTTCCTACTAATATACTGCCTATAATTATAATAGTTAATTTGTTCATAAATACCCCTTTAATAACTAGTTATTTTTAATATACAAGTTTATATTAATTATAACTTTAATTTATAAATGCTACTATCTAAAGTGATACAAATATCTCATGTATATTTCCATCAGGGTCTGCAAATAAGGCTGTTCTTTGATTCCATGGCATGTTTTTGGGTCCATATATTGGCAGAGCTCCCTTTTTTATTAAATTTTCGTAAGTTGTGTCAACATCCTCTATACTTTCACATGGAAAAGCCATCTCAAAAGCTTGTCCTAATGTTTTTTGCTTATATTCTTTAGTATAAGCGTACATTACATCCCTCATACATATAGCAAATCGTACCCCAACATTTTCAAATTCAACATAATTTCCAAGGTCATTAATAATTTTAAATCCTAGAACTTCATTGTAGAACTCTTTCATTCTGTCTATATTATCTGTCCAAATTGTAATTAAATTAATCTGTGCTTTCATTGATTTCCTCCCTATAATTCCACCAATTGTATTTGTAATTATATTTTTAATATCAATAGTAATTAGGTTTTCAACTCAAAAACTATCTTACTCTTTATTATAGTTTATTTTAACTTAATTGTGGTTACTATTGCTAATGCTAATTTCAAATATCTATGATACCATATAGATAAATATAAATTTATAGAGGTGATAGGATATGACAAATAAAGATATTTTAGAGATTGCAATGAAACAGTCAGCTATAGATGCAAATTGTAAAATTGGTGACTTTAAGGGCAAAGATAGTGTAATTATTGAGTCTATAAAAAATTCAAATGCAAGAAGATATCTAGAGTTACCCATTGCTTGCAACTTAATTTCTTACGGACAAAACATAGTAGCTTCAATTCAGATGGAATATAAAGATATTGTTGAAAAATATATAAGTAAATATCAAGTAGAACATTGCTTTGAAACACCTAATATGCACATATTGAATAATGAGTTTGAAAAATATGGTATGCAAGTTTGTTTTATGGCAGAATATTTTCTCCCTGACATTAATGAGTTGTATGTTCAAAACTGTAAGTATGAATTGAAAGTGTTAGAACAGCAAGATTTTGTTGATTTATATTTGCCACAGTGGTCCAATGCATTAAGTCAATCAAGGAAACAGTTAGATGTATTAGGTGTTGGAGCATATAAAGATAACCAACTAGTGGGGTTAGCAGCCTGTTCGGCAGATTGTGAAACAATGTGGCAAATCGGTGTTGACGTCTTACCAGATGTAAGACAACAGGGGATTGCATCTGCATTGACTAGTAGACTTGCAATAGAAATTCTAGCTAAAGGGAAAGTACCATTTTACTGTTGTGCATGGTCAAATATTAAATCGGTACGCAATGCAATAAAGAGTGGGTTTCGTCCAGCATGGGTAGAGATGACCATTAAATCCAAAAAATTTGTTGATAGTATTAATGGGTAGATAATACTATTACAACTTCCAATTTATCGCTTAGTTTAAATGAACAATCTATATCCCTTACGGACTAGATATAAAACAACAAACTTCAATTTTAAGATTATTCTTATATATCCCTATGAAGAAGGATAAGTTAATATCCTTCTATATACTTTCTTGTCTAATATTATCTATAATATTTTCTTTATTAAGCTTTTTCATTGGTATATAGGCTGATACAAAAGTTATAATAAATACTGCTACTACAGATATTAATATTGCTTCCCATGGTAAAACTAAATTAAATGATATTACATTAGCCATAGTTCTATTCATAACCATTGATAAAATTACGCCTAGAGGAATTCCAAACAATAATGATATTACTCCATATAAAATACTTTCTAAATAGATCATTCTATTGAATCCTTGTGGAGTAACTCCTATAGACTTAATAATAGCTAGTTCTCTTTTTCTTAAATTAATATTTGTACTTATAGTGTTTACAATATTAGTAACACTCACTAGTGAAATTACAGCTATAAATCCATAAACAAATATTTGTATTACAAAGTAACTTTGGTTCATATCTTCAACTATTTCTATTTCATTCATAAAGTTCCAGTTATACTTTTCAGCTAAATCTTGTATAACCTTTATTGTACTTTCATCATTTTCACAGTCTATATACATGTGATTTTTATTTAAATCATTAATTCCTAGATTTTTAGCTACTTCATCATAAGTTAAAAAACTAAGACCTAAATAATTATGTGTAATATCTCCAACTATTTTTTCATCACTTATAGCCATTATTTTAAATTTATCTTTACTTGTATTTCCATCTGAATCAACAAACTCAGCTTCTATTACATCTCCAACTTTGTAGTTTGTAAGAGTTACTTCTCCTCTTTTTCCTGGTTGTTCATAGTAAGTTTTATTTATTAGTATTACTCCATTTTCCTTCATAGCTTCATCTTTTTCAAAACTTCCATCTACTAATTTAATATTACTAATTGCCTTATCTCCAGGGAATCTAAGAGTGTTATTGTTTGATTTATGAACAATATTATTTCCTATTTTCTCTTTAGGGAAATTATTATTGAATAGTTCTTTTTCCTCTTCCTTTAAGTTTTTGTTTATGTTTTCTTCTTTAATGTTAATCGCTAGATTTAGATTATTTTGCCAGTCGTATGACGCATAGTTTTTGATAGTGTTCAACTTATCTAATTCTTTGATTATATCTTTAGTTATTTCATTATTATTTTTGTCATCATCAGTAATAGCACTAAGTTCTAGATTATAATTCATTTCACTACTTCTAATTCTTTGTGCTGTTAACATCACCTTCATAAATCCACTAAATGAAATAAATATTACAATACTCATAATCAATGACATTGACACACTCCCTACAGCTAAAGCAGAGGGATTCTTGGTGGCTAACGACTTAATCACACCTAAACGATATAATCAGAGGTTGTTACAAAGCCAAGCAAAATAGACGGTGTCTTCGCCACTACTACCTTAAAGTTGTT
>NZ_JBOFOR010000071.1:0-2546 GCF_051659545.1 Romboutsia sp.
GACCTATAAAGTAAGTATTTTGTATTGATTCTCTTATTCTTTCTCCTATCTTAATAGCATCTTCTTCTTTCGTATCAGGTAGTATTATAGCAAATTCTTCTCCCCCATATCTTGCTACAATATCTATTTTTCTGACACATTTTTTTAGTATATCTCCTATTTGCCTAAGAGCCACATCCCCCGCTTGATGTCCATTTATATCGTTGAAATTCTTAAAATAATCTATATCCATAAACAGTAACGATATTTCTTCTTTATTTTTATCAGCATTAATCATGGATTTTTCAAGGTGTTCTTGAAAGTATCTATGATTGAACAGCCCTGTAAGCTCATCTATATTTGCTAAGTTTTTTAGTTCTTTGCTATGCTCTTTTTCTACTTCTACATATAATCCCAATATAAATGCCGATGTAAATAATGCACTTAAAAGTACTAAATCACTTTCAAAGTATCCACTTAAAACATTTCTACTTGAATTTCCTGAAATAAAATCTACTATAAGTATTATTATTGATAAAAGTATAGCTAAAGATAGACTATAATTTCTTCCAAACTGTATAGCTCCTATTAATACAATAAATATACTTAATAGCTTATAATTACTACTCCCTAATCCTGTAGCCTTTAAGGCTACTATAAATATCGCTAACATTATAATGGTTTCTATAATATCTACTATTTTAGGTTGCTTATCAATTGTATTTTTAATATGATTGGATACCCATGAAAAATACAATAAAATTATAAACAGTACTATACTTACGATGACAGGCATTTGTATAGCACTTTTAATTTTTTTATCAAACTCAAATGCACTCCATATACCTACCATACTTAATATTATATATATCAATTTTAAAATAGTTATTATTTCAAAAAGTTTTTTATTTCTTTGTTGTTCAAAACTTCCCATATCATCACCCAAAGTTTACATATTTGCTTATAATTATCTTATTTTAATAAGAAACCATAAGAACTTTTCAGAACCTATGGTTTTACAACTTATTCTTCTCTTAATGACTCTGGTACCTCTGGCTCAAAAAACATAAATACACATGCTGGAGCTACTCCATTAGCTATATTAGTTATAAATGATGCTATAGAGTTTAGTAAAGTTTCCATATTTATACCCTCCTTATTATGTTATGGTATTCTTTTATTTTAAAATAAGATTACTTATTTCAAAATCCTCATAAAATATTTATTTTATTTTAACTAAATTAAATATTATCTCTGATAATTTTATAAATTTATTCCCTACTTTGGTCAAAGCAAATACTTGTATAAATATTCCAATTGTTATACCTATAGCTATCGACTTCGATATTACACTTTGATTAAATTCATATATTATGAAATTAACGAGTATTGTCACAATGTAAATTAGCATTAACTTAAAACATCCTATTCTTAACCTTTTTCTAGTTGATTCTTTGTTTAGAGGTTTATTTTTTGATGAAACAGGACATTTTATATATAATATTAAAAATTCAATAGTCAAAACAACTAGTCCTATTATTATTAAATATTTATCATTAACCTTAATTACTAAGTATTTATCTAAAATAGCTCCTATAATAGAAAAAAATAATCCTACTATTAAACATCTTTCTGGTGTACTTGAATGTACTCCTCCAGAGTATCTTTTTAAAAGAGCTGCAACAATAGATATAGTCATAATTTCACACACTATATTAAATATAATTCCTGTGATAAGAGTTATAATTAAAGATAAACCAGTATGCAATATAATAAATAGTCCATAGTTTAAAACTGATTTCTGTTCGCATGATTTATTTAATTTATTCCCTAGTTTATTACTTAAATTTAAAGAAACTTTACTTATATAGCTCATGCTAACTCCTTGATATTTTTTTGATTTTTTCTTCTATTTTCTTAATTACAATTACTATACATATTATAATCAGTAAAGATGGCAATGTTAATAAAGCACCTTTTAAGTCTTTATTGTTCATAAGTAAATCAAAGGGTATCTTGAATAAACTTGTTGCAATAACAACATAAATACCTTCGCTTAATACTGTGGCTATCCAAACCTCACACATAATTATCATTGTTTTTATTGTTTCTCTATCTGTATTTTCAAATATAATAACAGCAAAAGCTAACATAGATAGTATTGTATGTACACCAAATGTTATGGGTAATATTCTTATAAATGTAACAATTACACCAAATAAAATCCCTTTGATTATTATCTCTTTTTTATTTATTTTTTTACTTGATAAAATCATACCTGCTAAAATTAATACTATACTCTCAGGTATCGTTCTCACTAATACATATGCTGCCGATGACTCTAACATTTCATATCTCCTTATTAACTTATATATATATATTATAGCACTAATAAATCTATTTGTTGACATTTTTAGATTTTTTCACATAAAAAATCGTTGATATTTTTATATCAACGATTAATAGTATTTATATCTATATATACTTTTTCATATTTTTTAACGCATTCTTTTCAATTCTAGACACCTGAGCTTGAGATATCCCAATTTCTTCCGCAACTTCTATTT
>NZ_JBOFOR010000072.1:0-3463 GCF_051659545.1 Romboutsia sp.
GTATTGGAACAATCCCTGCGGGAGCAGTTACTACAATAATATTCAAGGTAACAGTAAATACTATACCATCTCCAAACTCTATACCAAATACAGGAAGTATAATAGGTGATTATATAGTAGACCCTGTATTAGGAACTACGATAAGTGTTGGAGGAAGTACAAATACAGTTGTTAGTAAAGTTAATTTTGCTGATTTAAGCAATCCTATTAAGGGTGTAGATAAAGTATTTTCAGATGTTCCTACTACTTTAACGTACACTATAACTATAACAAATACAGGAAATACAACTGCTAATAATGTAGTTTTTGTAGATACTGTACCTGATGGTACGAATTTCGTTTTAAATTCAGTAACAGTAAATGGATTACCAATAAGTGGCACATCACCAAATCCTCCAGGCGTGACTATAGGAACTATACCTATAGGAGGAACTTCAACTGTAACATTTAAGGTAACAGTTAATACTATACCAACTACAAATCCTATACCTAATATAGGAACAGTTGGATATAACTTTATAGTTGATCCTACTTTATTAACAACATCAACAGGTGTTCATAATACTAATACTGTTGACACTACAATAAATCATGCTAGTTTAGGAAATATAGTTAAATTTACAGATAAAGTATATGGAACATGTGGAGATATTATAACTTATACAATATCTATTCCAAACACTGGTAGTGCAGATGCTCTTAATGTAGTTTTAAGTGACACTGTCCCTAATGGAACAATTTATGTACCAGGTTCTCTACAAGTAGATGGAAATCCAATCGGTGGAACACCAGCTAGTATAAATGTAGGAACTGTACCTGCTGGAGGAACTTCAATAGTAACTTTCCAGGTTCAAGTAATTTGTTAGACTTTTAATATATTTAAATACCGAGAAAATGTATTAGATATTTTCTCGGTATTTTTTTAGTTTATTTAAAAAATGTCACGTTGTAGTGAAATATTATTAATACAAAATTGGATTAATAACAATCTATTGTTTAAAGATTATACAATGGTTATAATATTAAATATGATAACTACAACTAATGCGAGGTGATTTAGTTTGAAAAAAATAAGTTTAGGAACTAGCGATTTTAAAAAAATAATAGATAATAATTATTATTTCATAGATAAAACATTGATAATAAAAGAATTTTTAGAAGATAGTGGAGAAATAGTTTTACTACCAAGACCAAGACGTTTTGGAAAAACTTTTAACTTATCTATTTTAAAATATTTTTTAGAAAAATCAGATGAAGATAAATCTTATCTTTTTAAAAACTTAAGAATAGAAAATGAAACTGAAATAATGAAAAAACAAGGAAAGTATCCACTTATATATATTACATTTAAGGATGATAAGCATGCTAATTTCAATAACTTCATAGAAATATTTAGACATAAGATAGCGAGCCTTTATTTAAACTTTGATTATCTAATAGATTCTTTGGATAGCAATAATAAAAAATATTTTAATGATATTTTAAATAGGCAAAGCTCAATATCAGAACTGGAAATATCACTACTAAAATTAAGTGAATATTTAAATAAATATTATAGTCAAAAGATAATAATACTTATTGATGAATATGATACTCCTATTCACGAAAGTCATTTTAAAAATTATTATCCAGAGATGATAGGTTTTATAAGAAACTTTTTATCAGCAGCACTAAAGGATAATATAAATCTTGAAAAAGCTTTCATTACAGGAATACTTAGAGTTGCTAAGGAGTCTATTTTTTCAGGACTTAATAATCTTGAAGTTTATAGTATTTTAGGAGAAAAATATAGTGATAAATTTGGATTTACAGAAGAAGAAACTGTAGAATTATTAAAATACTATAGTTTAGATAAACAAATGAAAACATTCAAATCTTGGTACAATGGATATATTTTTGGTAGTACTACAATATATAATCCTTGGTCAGTTCTGTCATATATTAATAAACCAGATAGAGAATTTATGCCTTATTGGGTAAATACTTCTGAAAATAGTATTATAAAAGAACTTTTAGCCGATGGTAGTGAAGAAATAAAACTAGGACTTGAAACTTTATATAAGGGTGGTTATGTAGAATCTGAGATAAATGAAGATGTTGTAATGAGTGAATTGTCTAGAGCCAAAACAAATCTTTGGAGCTTTTTACTTTTATCAGGATATTTAAAAACTATTAAAAAAATAAATAAAGAAGATAAATTTATGTATAAACTTGCCGTTCCTAACAAAGAAATAAAAACGATGTACAGAAATATAATTGAAAAATGGTTCCAAGAAGGATTTATTGATTCTGATTTTAGAAAAATGCTTAAGGCACTTACCGAAGGGGACGTTAAAAACTTCAGTAAGATATTTAAAAGATATGTTATTACAAGCTTTAGTTATTTTGATACAGCAGGAAGGGACCCTGAAAAAGTATATCACGCATTTGTCTTAGGAATGCTTGTATCTTTAAGTTCTACACATGAAGTACTATCAAATAGAGAATCTGGAATTGGTAGATATGATGTTAGTTTAATACCAAAAGACAACACTAAGCCTGGAGTAATTTTTGAATTTAAAAGATATGATGAAGAAGATGAAGAAAGTATAGCAGAGATGCTCGATATTGCCTTAAATCAAATAGAAGATAAAAAATATGATACAACTTTAAAATCACGTGGAATAGACAATATAATAAAACTTGCTATTGTGTTTAATGGAAAAGAAGTTTATATAAAACAAGGATAATAGAATGTCACGATAATGTGACATTGTGTAAAGGCTATATAATAGCGTACTCTAGTGTTGCATTTAGAAAAGTTGATAAATTTAAGCATAAAAAATACCTCCTTTGGAAAACTGAGTTTAAGTACAAGCTATGTTAAAAGGAGATATTTTTATTTGACTTATATATATAATTCTACAGTTGCAAATAAAATATTCAGTATTTTAGGAAAAGAAGATTTAGACAATATAATCAATAAATACCATGGAAATTATAAAGTTCGATATTTTGATGTTGAATCACAAATTAAGTTATTAATTGCTATAAATATTTTATCTCTAAATAGTCTTGGAGATGCCGTTACTCAACTAGGTTCGTGCTTACCATTGAGTAGAGAAATAAATAGTTCAAAGGGATTGTTAGATATTAAAAGGATTTTAGCTAGTAATTTTCGTGAAATATATAGTACCTCAATCAATAATTTACTAACTAGGCGGAGTTACAATAATTTCATAGTATAATTTTAAGACTTTTGCTTTTAAGGAAGGCTTAGCTTTGATTTACCCAAAAGAGATAAAGTGTAAGTATTTTTTCATAAATACTCTATATTGATATAGAATTTACAATAAATTGCCGAAAAGCCCCCTTCTTTAGATGTGGGGATGAAAGGCAAGGTCTCAAACTATCTTAATAAAGAGAGGTGGAACAACTTCTAGTTATATTAAGTCTCAAATGTTGTATAATAAAAATAATATAT
>NZ_JBOFOR010000073.1:0-42064 GCF_051659545.1 Romboutsia sp.
TGGGTAAAATCGATGCCTATGGAGTTATTAAAGGCTTTAGTTATAGTAGTTATAGCGTATACATCAGTTACAATGTTAAAAGCTGTATATAAAGCTAACAAAGTATCAGAAGAAGTTAAGTAATAAATATACAATACAAGATACTTCCTTTATGGTGGATAGTTAAAATAAAAACTTCCGCGCTTAAAAGGAAGTTTTTTTATAATTTTTGAGTTCTTAAAATAATAAATTTGATTTTATAGTAATTTTTTGACCCGGAAAAAAATAAATCTATAAGTAAGTAGAAATTTATTAAGGGGGGATGTGACATGAATTATAGGCCTAGGAAAAATAAATTCTTAATATCAAGAGTTTTGATTTTGATATTTTCAATAGGAATTTTATTTGGTTCTATTTATGGAATAAAATACATATGTTATAGGCAGGAAAATAAAAATATGCCTATATATGAAGTCCAAACAGATGATAAAAAAATAAGTTTAAGTTTTGATGTTGCATGGGGATCAAATAATATAGATGAAATTTTAGATATATTAGATAAACATAATGTAAAAGCAACATTCTTTTTAGTGGGTAGTTGGATAGATGATAATAGTGAATTAGTAAAAAAAATACATAAAAGAGGGCATGAAATAGGAAACCACTCTAATACTCATGCTGATACTAAAGAATTATCAAAGAAAGCTATAACAGATGAGATAAATATAACATCAAATAAGATATATAAATTAATAGGTGAAAAAACAAGTTTATATAGACCTCCTTTTGGGAAAATAGATAATAAAACTATGGAAGTTTGTTCATCGCTAGGATATAAAGTTATAAGATGGAGTATTGATTCTTTAGATTGGAAGGAAATAGGACCATATTATGTTAGAGAAAGAGTAATTAGAAATTCATCACCAGGATCTATAGTGTTATTTCATTCAAATATAAATGGTGTGAAGTATTATTTAGATGATATACTTAATGATTTAGAAAATAAAAAATATAAAATAGTTCCAGTATCAGAGCTGATTTACAAAGAAAATTATACTATAGATAATAATGGGATTCAAAAGATAAATCAATAAACTGTAATAAAAGAATAATAACATAAATATATTTATTATATAAGTTTATAAATTAAGATAAAGCTGATGAATTAACAATTATGGGGGGATAAAAGATGATAACTGTTAAGGATGATACTAATGTAGTAAATTTAAGGGGAGAATTAGACAGTGAGTTAGAATTTAGCCATGAAATTTTTGGAGAGCAATTCTATAATACCAAGATAAAAATAAATAGGCTAAGTAACTCATACGATATACTGCCTATAACTGTATCAGATAGACTTTTACAGGAAGTAGATTTTGAAAATAATAAGTTTGTAAAGATAGTGGGCCAATTAAGATCATATAATAAAAGTATTAATAATAAAAATAGATTAGTACTTACGATTTTTGTGAGAGAATTAAAAGTTATAGATGAAGATGAAGATAATAAAGATCCTAATAGTATATTCTTAGATGGGTATATATGCAAAAACCCAGTATATAGAAAGACTCCTTTAGGAAGAGAGATAACTGATTTATTAGTAGCTATAAATAGACCGTATAATAAATCCGATTATATACCTTCTATAGTATGGGGAAGAAATGCTAAGTTTGCAAAAAACTTAAATGTAGGGGATAGAATACAAATATGGGGTAGAGTACAAAGTAGAGAATATGAAAAAAAATCAGAGGATGGAGAAGCAACAAAGAAAGTAGCTTATGAAGTATCTATATCAAAAATCAAAAAAAACATAGAAAATATCGAGGAATAGGATTTTCTATGTTAATATCTATAAATTGTCATTGAATAGTTGCCTAAGATTTATTATAATCTACCTTATGATGCAATTATTATAATGTAAAGAACAAGAGGGGGAGCACTATGAAAAGCGTATTATATCATGACTACGAACCTAATGCTGACTTGACGTATAAATCTGATGATGTAACATGTTTTTTGGATACAATCAAGTATGATGTAGGAAATAAGATACTACTTGTAGGAAACATAGGCAACTTAGGAAATAGATTGAGAATGCTCGGTGTGTACGTTACAATATTAGAGAATAGCCACTATGAAGATGTATGTTACTCTCTAATACACAATTCAAATTGTAATGTTATAAAAGGATGCCTAGAGTTATTACCATTTGAAGATGAACACTTTGACAAAGTAATAATATTAGATCACTTTAATAATACTAACAATTGTAAAAAAGCTTTAAGGGAAATAACTAGAGTTTTAAAAGAAGATGGTGAAGTTGTATTAGAAGACTTAAATTTAAAGAATTTAAAAGTAAAGTTAAAGAATTTTAAGCAGAAGCTTTTAGGTGAAAATGTGAATTATTACTATCCTGATGAAATTATAAGTTTATTTTCAAAATTAAACTTTGATGGAAATATTAAAGAATTTGAGAGTAAAAGATACATTTATATTGGGAAAAGAAAGTAATAATTTAAGAATATGAAACAAATATAGAAGACTAGGTTATGCCTGGTCTTTTTTACGCTTAAGGAAATTATATTTACTTAAAAATATATAAAAAGGAGAAAATAGAGATGGGTATAAATTATACTATTATTATAGTAGTTATGCTATTTATTATATTAATGTCTATTCAATTTACACTGAATAAAATATATGTTACTTTAAAAGAAATAAAAGAAATACTTAATCTAAAAAAAATTAAGGATTGATAAATATGATAAGTTTAGAATATATAAAAGAGGATATACAAAAGATTGCAGAGGCAATAGAAGCAGTTTTAGGTATAGATGTAACTATAGTAGATGAAGAACTAATCAGAACTGCTGGAACAGGAATATATATAGATAAAATAGGTCAAAAAGTAAAAGGATACTCTGCTTTCAAAAAATCTATGATAGAACAAAGTACAATACTTATAGATGACCCAAGTTGCAATAGTATTTGTAAGGAATGTTATTCTAAGAAAGAATGCAAAGAATTCGCAGAGATGTGTTGCCCTATAGTGTGCGATGGAGAAACCTATGGAGTAATTGGATTAATAGCTTTTAATGAAGGACAAGCTGAAATTATAAAAAAGGGAAAAGACAATCTTATAAATTTTTTAGGTAAAATGGCGGACTTAATTTCAAGTAAATTAAAAGCTCAAATTAAAGCTTATGAATTGGAGTTAGAAAAGAAAAAACTTGAAACACTGGTAGACAGTATAGACAAAGCTATAGTATCAATAGATATAAATGGTAAAATTGATAAATTCAACTCTAAATTCAAAGAAAGTTTTAAGCTGAATGGGGAACTTTATAATAAAAATATATTTGAAATACTTAACTTTATAAAAAAAACTTTAATATTTGAAACTAAAAATGAAAAATCTCATAGTTTTTATTATAAAAAAGAGGGGTATAGTTTAAGAGGTATATACAATATAAATCAAATAGTTCTAAATGGTGAGTTAAAAGGATATGTTATAGACTTTATAGATAAAAGAGATGCAATAAAAAACTACAATAAGATTAATAAAGAATATAAAATAACTTTAGAAAATATTATTGGAGAAAGTAAACCTATAAAAAATGTAAAAAAAGAAGCATTTATAGCATCTAGGTCTACTTCTACGGTTTTAATAACTGGTGAAAGCGGAACAGGAAAAGAATTATTTGCTAGAGCAATACATAATCATAGCAATAGAAGTGAACAACCTTTTGTAGCTATAAACTGTGCAGCTATTCCTGATAATCTACTAGAAAGTGAATTGTTTGGATATGAAGAAGGGGCATTTACAGGAGCTAAAAAAGGTGGGAATTTAGGTAAATTTGAATTGGCACATAAGGGGAGTATTTTCTTAGATGAAATAGGAGATATGAGCCTTCATCTTCAAGCTAAACTACTAAGAGCACTACAAGAAAAAGAATTAAATAAAATTGGTTCTAAATCAAATATATCAATTGATGTAAGAGTGATAGCAGCAACAAACAAAGACCTGGAAAGTATGATTAAAAAAGGAACTTTCAGAGAAGATTTATATTATAGGTTAAATGTAATACCAATAAATTTACCTAGTTTAAGACAACGTAAAGATGATATACCTTTATTGACTAAATTTATGGTAAATGAATATGCTAAGAAATTAGATAAGCCAGTAGTTGATGTAGATGAAAGTGTTATAAAAACATTTATTGATTACAAATGGCCAGGTAATATAAGAGAACTACAAAATGTTATAGAGTATGGAATTAATATGTCTTCAATGCCTACTATAACCTTAGATGTAATACCAAATAGACTACAAAATATAGAAATAGAAAAAAGTATAGAAAATGATTCACAGATTAGAACCTTAGAAGAATTAGAAAAAATAGAAATAATAAAAGCACTTAATAAATACAAGAATTATAAAAAGGATAAAGATTTAGCAGCTAAAATTCTAGGAATATCTAGAGCTACTTTATATAGAAAATTGGAAAAGTACAATATTATCTCAAAATGATACTAAATGTCATTTTGAGATAATATTGTATCAATTTGAGATAATATTTGAAGCTATTATAAAAAACAATTATTATATATAGAATAAATAAGAAAGAAAATATAAAAAATATAGAGAATAGCTTATTTGTATATAAAAATAAAAAAATGTATATAAAAATAAAAGTTGGCATAATAGTTGCTTCTATAAAGTATATAAAAACACTTTGGAGGTAACGAATATGATGGATATAAGAAAACAATTAATAGATATATTGAAAGCAGAAGTAAAACCAGCACTAGGATGTACAGAACCAGTAGCAGTAGCATTAGCTTGTGCTAAAGCAAAAGAATTACTAGGTGAAGAAGTAGTAAAAAATACAATACTTGTAAGTCCGAATGTATATAAAAATGGAATGTGTGTTGGAATACCAGGAACTGAAAGATTAGGGCTTAAAATATCAGCAGCCTTAGGATTTATTGGTGGCCACTCTGAAAATGGTTTAAGAGTTCTAGAAACATTAACACCAGAAGAAGTTAAAATAGCTGAAAAATATATGGATGAAAATCCAATATCAATTTCACCAGCAGATACTAAAGAAAAAGTATATATAGAAGTAACTTTAAAAGGAACTACTAGAACATCTAAAGTAGCTATAAGAACTAAACATGATAACTTTGTGTACTTAGAATCTAATGGAGAAGTATTATTAAATGAAGAACTAAAAGTAGATAATACAATAGCAACTCATCAAGAAAATCTAATGGATACAGTAACAATAAAAGAGTTAGTTCAAAATATAGAAGCATTAGAACTTAAAGATATAGAATTTTTATTAGAAGGAATAGCTATGAATGAAGAAATAGCTAACTACGGATTACAACAAAAAACTGGTATAGGTGTTGGTTACGGAATCAAAAAATCAATGGAAGAAGGTTTATTAGGAGATGACTTAATGAACTACGCAATGATGATAACAGCAGCAGCTTCAGATGCTAGAATGGCTGGAGTTAAGATGCCAGTTATGAGCTCTAATGGTAGTGGAAACCACGGTATAACAGCTATACTTCCAATAGTAGCTTACAATAAAAAATTCCCTCAAACTGATGAAAAATTAGTAAAAGCATTAGCAATATCTCACTTAGTAACAGCATATGTTAAAAACTACACAGGAAGATTATCTGCAGTTTGTGGATGTGGAGTTGCTGCATCTATTGGAGCAACAGCAGGTATATCATGGTTAATGAGTGGAGATGAAAGACAAATAGAGGGTGCTATAGAAAATATGATAGCAAACTTAAGTGGTATGATTTGTGATGGAGCAAAAGCTGGATGTGCTTTAAAACTAGCATCAGCAGCATCAGCAGCAGTACAAAGTGCAATAATAGCTAAACATGAGTGTTTTGTACCTCCGATGAACGGTATAGTTGGAGCAAAAGTAGAGCAAAGTATACAAAACTTAGGTAAGGTAAGCGACAAAGGAATGTCTGTTACAGATGAGGTTATAATAAGTGTAATGGATGATATGAACAAGGTCGACTAATTCTCCTTGCAAAAGAAGTTAATCTCCTATAAAATTGAAAGTATCATTATATAAAGTGGAGGATTAAACTATGAATATAGAAACTAAAAAATGGGAAATCTTATGTTCCGAAGAGCAAATAGCCAGTAAGCTAAAAGAATTAGGAGCTCAAATATCTAAAGATTACGAAGGAAAAAATCTTTTAGTAATATCTTTACTAAAAGGAAGTTTTATATTCTGTGCAGACCTAGTAAGAAACATAACTGTACCAGTTAAAATTGAATTCATGACTACTTCAAGCTATGGACACGGAGAACAAAGTTCAGGTATGGTAAAAGTGGTTTCTGATGTAAATAGTGACTTACAAGGATACGATGTATTAATAGTAGATGACATAACAGATACAGCTTTCACTATGAGTCATGTTGTTGAACACTTAAAAGCCAAAAATCCAAATAGCGTAAAATCTTGTGTATTACTTGATAAACCAAGCAGAAGAAAAGTTGAGTTAGTACCAGACTACTGTGGATTTGAAATAGAAGACAAATTTGTCGTAGGATATGGATTAAACTTTGGAGATTATTACAGAAATATACCTTACGTATTTAACGTAACAAATGAAGACAGATAATAAAGAAAAGGAGTCGTTATAAAATACGACTCCTTTTAAGCGTTTACAGATAAATTTGTAAGATAGTAGTTTAGCTTACCTTTAATAATATAAAGGTGTGTGGAGCATATGAATAAAAAAACAGTATAAATTAATAAAATATATCTCCATTTTGATAGATAACCATATAAATACTACGAAGTAATATATAGGAATAAAGTTTAAGGAATTGGCCTATTGGAGGAAATTAAATGAAAATAACAGAAGAAAATTTTATTCTAAAACTAAAACAAAGGGATGATAAGGCTTTAGAATATGTAATAGATAACTATGGATGGATAATAAAGTCTATAGTTAAAAAAAATCTATATAATCTTGAAATGTACCAAGATGAATGTATTAATGATATTCTTCTAGGTTTATGGAATAATATAGAAAGTTTTGATGAAGAAAGAAGTACTTTTAAAAACTGGATAGCAGGTATATCTAAATATAAAACCATTGACTATAGAAGAAAATACCTAAAAAATTTACAATATGAAGACATAGACAATATGGAAATAAAAACAGAAGATAACACATGTAAAGAGCTTATTGAAAACGAGATTAGCCAGGAATTAGAAAATATGTTAAGTCACTTAAAAGACAAAGACAAAGAATTATTTCTAAAGCTGTATGTAGAAGAAAAGGATATTGACACCATAAGTGAAGAAACAGGAATGAATAGAGATGTAATCTACAACAGAGTATCAAGAAGTAAGAAAAAGTTAAGAGATATATTTAAAACTGGAGAAAGGTAGAGGGTCATTATGAAAGATAACAATGATAAAAATATATATAATATGTTAAATGACATTGAAGTAGACTTGAGTGAATATGAGAGAGAAGATTTCAATGATATAGAAAAGATAAAAATAAAGAAAAAATTTAGACAGTCTATAGGAAAAAAAAATACAAATAGTAATTACAAAAAATATATATCGGTGGCTTCAGTAGCTATACTGAGTATTGCAATAGTATCAGTTACACCACTTGGAACATATGCATCTAAAATGATTTCAGATTTAGTATTTGATATAAAATCAGTATTAAATCTAGAGGTGGATGATGGTAATTATATAAAGGTTATCAATCAGTCTATAACAAAAGATGATGTAACTCTAAGATTAAATGAAGCAGTATTAAATGATGGTGAACTTATTGTATCAATGACAACTAAATCAAAAGAAAAAATTCCAAGAGATATTAGAATAGAAGGAGAGCTTAAGCAAAAACTATATATAAATGGAGAATTTATAGATAATGCAAATTCAAGTTCTGGAATAGATGCAAGTAAAAAAAATATAGATGAAGTATTATTTTTTAACGTAGATACATCAAAATACAGCAGTGTAATAGATATTAAAATAGAATTAGAAGATTTAACTATATATAGGGAGATAAATAATCAACTTATAAAAGAAAAAACGGTAAAAGGTCCTTTTGTGTTTGAATTTGACTTTGATACTAGTAAAATAAGTAAAAATATAAAAAATGTAGATATGAATAAGGAAATAGACCTTGGTAATAATCAAAAAATTAGTTTAGATAAATTTGTATATACACCTTTAACTCAAAAGGTATACTACACAAAAAATAAAGAGGAATTTAATAATGAAATAGAGTTAGTATTAAAAGGTGTTGATGAATTAGGTAATGAAGTAATATTTGAGCGAAATATTGAGGGTAATGGAACAGGAACTTTAATTACTAATCTAAGTGGAAAACAAGTTGATAAATCTGCAAAATATCTAACTCTTACAGCATATAAAAGAAGTTATATATTCAAAGAGGATGGTGGTACTGAACAGAAGCTAGAAGAAATTGAAAAAGATATTAAAATAGACTTAACTACTGTTAGTAAATAATATTTACCTTTAAATACGAAATAGGCATAAAAACAAGATTATTAAAAAATAATCTTGTTTTTATGTCTATGTTTGTGTATATTTCAACAACAATAAAACTTGATATAAAAAAAATGTAAAAATGATAGATATAGCAAATCCTATTACGAAGTATAAAGTGAAATAAATAAAATTATGATAATAGTGATGAACAATTGGAGGAATTTTAGTATGAAGAAAATAAGTTTTAAAAATAAATTAGGGAAAAAACAAAAGATTATAATAGGTATAACAGTAGTAGCTTTACTTGGAGGAGGAATATATGGATTTAGTACTATAAGCCACTATATTCAAGAGAAAAAACTTGAAGAAAGTGTAGTAGAGATATATCAAATACCAGGTAGAGAAAAAATATATATGAATGGAAAGATACTACCAATAAAATCGGAAAAAATAGTAATAAACCAAGAACAGGGTGAACTAAGTCAAATAAAAGTAGAAAATAATTCTTATGTAGAAAAAGGAGCACCACTTTTTACATGTAAAAATAGCTCACAAATAAAAGAAATAGAGTCACTAAAGTCACAAGTATCAGATAAAACTGAAGAAAAGGCAAATGCACCAGATGAAGAAACTAAACTAGGGATAGATAAAGAAATAAAGCAATTGAATAAACAAATAGCAGAACTAAATAAAACTGCATATTCAACAGTATATGCACCTTTTAGTGGAAATGTGTACTTAAATGAAAATAGTGACGAGAAAGCTTATGTAATGATATTAGAAACAGCAGAGTTTTATGTAAAAGGTCAAATAAATGAAAGAGATTCATATAAAATAGGATTAAATCAAGGTGTAGAAATTACAGCTTTAGCGACTAGTGATAAGTATAACGGTAAAATAATAGAGATAAGTGATAGACCTTATGAAGGTGAAGACTTAGGTCAAAATATGGGTTCAGATTCAGGAATGACTAAATATGAAGTAAAAATGAGCTTAGATAGTCAAGAAAATTTAAAGAATGGACTAAATGCTCAAATAGTTGCTTTAAGTGGAACAACAGACAAAAAAGTACCAAACGTATCAGTATTAGAAGAATCAAATAAATATTATGTATTTAAAGTAAAAAATGACATAGCATACAAAACAGAAATAAAAGTAAAAGAAAAGAAAGATGATTATTACTTAGTTGAAGACGGAATAAATGAAAATGATAAAATAATAAAAGATATTTATGGTAGAGATATAAAAGATAGGGACAAAGTTTACACAGGAGAAAACATGTTAAATTAGAAGGTGAGGAAAGATAATTGAGTGAAAATATAATAAAACTTAAAAATATACAAAAATACTATCCAATGAAAGATAGTAGACTACATGTACTAAAATCTATAGATTTAGAAATAAAAAAAGGTGACTTTATAATGATTGTTGGACAATCGGGAAGTGGAAAAACTACATTACTTAACATATTAGGTTTTTTGGATAAATTTGATGAAGGAAATTATTTTTATAAAGGTGAGGATGTAACAAATCTAAGTGAGAAAGAAAGATCAAAATTTAGAAATACTAACATAGGATTTGTTTTTCAACAGTTTAATTTAATACCAACGTTAGATATATACAAAAATATTGAACTTCCAATGATATACAATAATAGATACTCAAAGGAAGAAAAAGATAAGAGAATAAAAGAAAGATTAAAAAAAGTAGGTTTGTTAGATAAGATACATCAAAAACCACTAGAACTATCTGGTGGACAACAACAAAGAATAACAATAGCAAGGGCTCTTGTTAATGACCCGGATATTATATTTGCTGATGAGCCAACAGGGGCATTAGATATAAATACAACAAAAGATATAATGGAATTATTAAAAGAGCTAAGTCAGCAAGGTAAAACAATAATAATGGTTACACATGAAACAGGTCTTTTAAAATATGCAACAAAAGTAATTAGGTTGAATGATGGTATTGTAGTAGAGGAGATGTAATCATGTTAGTAATGATAAATAATGCTTTAGAAAATATAAAAACTAATAAGCTGCGTGTAGCAGTTGCAATGATATGGATAGTTCTTGGAATTACATCAGTAATAGTTGTATCTAGTATTGGAAATGGAATAGAAGAACAAGGCAAAAAAACTAGTGAAAAAGAAGAGTATAGAAAAAGTACTATAGTATTTACACCAGATTATACAAGTAAGCAAGACTCAACATTTTATGAACCATTTACTCAACAAGATATAGGTATATTATCTGGAATACCAGAGATAGAGAGAGTTACACCAAAATATGGAGATGTTAGTGGTGGAAGTTATGGGGTAAGTGTATATGCTGGCGGAAGTTATACATTTATGAAAACTTCAGAGTATAAAGAAGATAGCGATATAGATATAGTATATGGTAGAAAATTTTCTATAGAAGACTTAGAAAGAAAAACTATAGTTCTAGATTATCATATAGCTTATTCGTTAGCTGATTCTATACCTCAAAATGCAGTAGGCAAAAAGATTGATATTGAGGGTGAGGCATTTGAAGTTATAGGTGTATTGAAAGAAGTTAAATCAACTGAAAAGTTTGGTAGTAGCTACAGAGAATCAGAAAGTTATCTACCTAAAAAAGCACTTACTGAAATAGAAAACAGAAAATCATTTGGAGGAACTGTAACAGGATTAGAAGTTTTGGTTAAAAAAAATTATAATAAAGATGAAGTTTCTCAAAAAGTTTTAAAGAAAATTCAAGAAAGCAAGGATAAAGAAAACGGTGAGTATGGACTAGGAGGAGATGACTCAGGAGATTTTGAGTTATTGAGTATGAGAGACACTATAAATAGATTTACATCCATACTATCTAACGTATCTTTAGTAATAGGTGGTATAGGTATAATGAACATAATGTATATGTCAGTATCTGAAAGGAAAAGAGAAATAGGTATAAGAAGAGCAATAGGAGCGCAGCCGAAGGATATACTTATACAATTTTTAATAGAAACAATAGTAATAACAATACTAGGAGGTATAGTTGGTATGATAGTTGGAACAATAGCAGCAGGACAAGTAGCTCCATACTTAGGAATACCGGCTGTACCAAGTCCAGGAATATATATGAAAGCATTAGTAGTATCGATACTTACAGGAGCTATATTTGGAGCTATACCAGCATCAAAAGCTGCTAAATTAGACCCAATAAAAGCTATACAGGGATAAAAATAAATAAAAAGTTATAAAAAAATGATAGATATACAATTTGGAGAAACGAATATATGTATGTAAGATATTTAAATTTATAAAATAGGGAGAGATTAAAAATGAAAATAAACTTAAAAGAAAAAAAGGTTAGATTAGCAATAGCTGGTATAGTTGTAGCGACAGTTATAGTAATAAACGTATTATATTCAAAAGTAAATACAGCACAAAATGATTACTCTTCAATTGAATCTGTTCAATACAATATTAAGAATAATATATTAGATAGTAAAACGGAATTATTATCACTTCAAAACAATATGATGAAGTTAAATGAAGACAAGGCTAAAACAATAAAAATAGATGCAATAATAGCAGACTTAGAGCTAAATAACTATAAGGATGAAAGCAAATTAAATGCTAACCTAGCACAATTAGATTTATTAAATGAAGAAATTGACAAAATGATAGATATATACAATAATGATGAAAATATGAAAAAGAATATGAATATATCTAATGAAATTATGAATATAGAAGGACTAGATAATCTTGTACACGGGATTATGGAGGAACATAATGAAATATATACAAAGTCATTTAACAAAGGAATTAAAAAATTTCCTGTCAACATTGTAGCTAATAAAAAAGGTTGGGTTGAGATAAATAAGTTTTCAAGTATAGATGAATAGAGCATTCAATATATGTGACAAGAAATTATAGGTTGAAGGAGTATCAAAATAGTGTCTACATCAATATTATAGTAGTAGAGTTAAATATACTTTTAAAGGGGGATTTAAATTGAGAAAATTTAATGAAAATTATTCTCTTGTAAGAGTTTTGCATGCTGTTCCAGATGGAGATGATGTAGATATATATTTAAATGATAAACCATTTTTTAAAGAACTTGATTTTACTGAATTTACTCCATATATTTATGTTCCAGAAGGAAAATATACATTAACAATTTATCCTCAGGGGGAAGTAGAGAAGCCTATTATAAGCCAGCAAATAGAAGTAACTAAAGATGAACTTTCTACAATAGCAATAGCTGGAAATGTAAATAATATAAAGTTATTGCCAATAAAAGAGGCTAAAGAATTAGCTGATGGAAAAAAATCAAAAATAAGATTTGTACATCTAGTGCCTAATGGAAGGGAAGTGAACATATTATTAGATAATAAAACAGAATTTTGCAATGTGGAATTTAGAGAGGCAACACCATATTTAGAAGTTGAACCGAAGGAATATAAGGTTGACGTAGCGGTATCTGAAAATAATATGTTGATAAATAGCGACAAAATAAAGGTAAATCCAAATAGAATATATACCTTTTATGCTCTAGGAGATGCACCGAATTTTGATGTTATACAGTCTGTAGATGGAGCGACGTTCTTAATTTAGATGTTTAGTTATATATAGTCCGCTCGAGGGTTAATTATATAAGTTTTCCTCCAGGCATTCGCAATGTCGGTGCAACTTATATAATTAACCATCTTCGCTCAGAATCTATATATAAGTAAACATTTCTATTAAGAACTAGGTTGGAAAAAATATAAAAAAACATAAAAATAAAGCATCTATATTGAGGTATAGATGCTTTATTTTTATATAAGCTTAGTCTAAGTCCCTTAGACCTTCCATTAGTTTTGTTTTATCGCTAGTTTTTGCATCCTTTAGCTTTATTACTCTAGCAGGAGAACCAGCTACTACAGTACCCGGATCAACATCATGTGTAACAATTGCTCCAGCAGCAACAACGGAACCTTTTCCAACTTTTACACCTTCTAGTATTACGGCATTAGCACCTATTAGAACATCATCTTCTATAATGACAGGAGTTGCAGAAGGTGGTTCTAAAACGCCAGCAACTACGGCACCTGCACCTAGATGTACGTTTTTACCTATAATACCTCTAGCACCAATGACAGCGTTCATATCTACCATAGAATTATCACCAACTATAGCTCCAATATTTATAACAGCTCCCATCATTACTACGGCATTTTTACCTATAGTAACCATGTCTCTTATTATAGCGCCAGGTTCTATTCTTGCATGCTCATGCAAGTAGTTGTATAAAGGAATAGCTGAATTTCTTCTATCATATTCAATATGAATTTCATCAATATGATGTTTCTTATCATCAAGTTCTTTCATTATTTCTTCGTAGTCACCTATTAAAGTATAAGAACCTTGTGTTCCAAATACCTTAAAACTTTCATTTCTTTTTATATTTAATAGTTTTCCATTTACATACACTTTAACAGGTGTATTCTTTTTAGAATCTTTTATGAATTTTGCAATTTCATAAGCATCGTTTAGATTTATCATTTGACAGTCCCTCCCTTTTGATTAACTTAGCATATTGTCCATATTATAATATCCAATATTTTGGTGTACCAAATATTTAGCAGCAGCTATAGCACCTTTAGCAAATATATCTTTAGATTGAGCTATATGTTTTAATTCAACAACTTCATCATGACCTGCATATATAACATTGTGTTCACCAACTATAGTGCCACCTCTTACAGCATGAATACCTATTTCATTGTCACTTCTCTTAGCTTCACGACCGTACCTTCCATAATTATATTCTATATTAGGTAAAACTTCTTTTACGGCATTAGCTATCATAACAGCAGTTCCACTTGGAGCATCTACTTTTTTATTATGATGTTTTTCTATAACTTCAATATCAAAGTTAGCAAGCATTTTAGTAGCTTCTTTTACTAATTTAAGAAGAACATTTATCCCCAAAGACATGTTATAAGAGTGGAAAATGGGGATAAGTTTAGACGCTTCTTTTATTTTATTTAATTCATCATCATTATAGCCAGTAGTGGCAATTACTAATGGTGTTTTAGTATTAAGAGCAAAGTTTAAAACATCATCTAAGCAAGAATGATGAGAAAAATCTATTATTACATCAACATCTTCTATTACATCAACCATTTTAGGATATATTTTAAAGTGATTATTATCAGTTGGATGTTTAGAAACACCACATACTAATTTTAATTCATCATCTTCTATAATTAATCTAGTTAATATTTTTCCTACATTACCTAGACATCCGTTTACTATTACTTTTAGCATAAATCCTCCGCTAATTTTAAACCTGCATTAACTAATTCTTGTTTTAACACTTCTAAATTTTTCTCATCCATTTCTGCAAGAGGAAGTCTTAAATTTCCAACTTCAAATCCTAATAAATTCATAGCAGTTTTTACTGGAATTGGATTTACTTCTATAAATAAAGCATCTATTAATGGTTTTAGTTCTAATTGTATTTTTCTAGAACCTTCAATATCTCCATCAAAGAACTTTTGAACTAAATCATGAGTTTCTTTAGGGCATACATTACCAAGTACAGAGATAACTCCACTTCCACCTACAGATAGTAATTGAAGTATAGAATCATCATTTCCTGAGTACACAGCAAATCCGTCTGGAACTAATCTGCAAACTTCAGCAACTTGAGCTAAGTCACCGCTAGCTTCTTTAAGAGCTACTATATTTTCTATTTTAGCTAATTCAGCAACAAGGCTTGGTTTTAAATTCACGCAAGTTCTTCCAGGAACATTGTAAAGTATGATTGGTAAGTTTACACTATTAGCGATTGTTTCGAAGTGTAACTTAAGCCCTTTTGCATTAGCTTTGTTATAGTAAGGTGTTATTATTAATAGAGCATCAGCACCTAATCTTTCAGCCTTTTGGCTTAAATGAACAGAATGCATAGTATCATTAGAACCAGTACCAGCTATAACAGGTATTCTTTTCTTTACTTTATCAACTACATATTTAATAACAGAAAGTTGCTCATCATCACTCATAGTAGTTGCTTCACCTGTAGTACCGCAAACTACTAATGCATCTGTATGGTTTTCAATATGGTATTCAACTAATTGACCTAATTTTTCAAAATCAACACCTTTTTGGGTGAATGGCGTAACTAAAGCTACAGCAGCCCCTTTAAATATCATGAAAAAATCCCCCTTATATAATTTATTTATTATGATTAAATAATTTGATACTAAATTGTATGAGAATAATAAACGTATAGTTACTAATACTTGGCTAATTATTAAACTAAATTATAAGCTAATAATAATTCTGCTATTTGAACTGCATTAGTAGCTGCACCTTTTCTGATGTTATCAGCAACGACCCATATATTTAGTCCATTATCTATACTGAAATCTCTTCTAATTCTTCCTACAAATACTTCATCCTTACCATCACAAGATATAGCTGTAGGGTATTCATTAGCTTGAGGATTATCTACAACAACAACACCATTTGCATTCTTCAATTCATTTACTACATCCTCTAGCTCAAATGGATTTTCAAACTCTATGTTTATAGATTCACTATGGCTATTTTTAACAGGAACTCTTACCGTAGTAGCAGTTACTTTCATATTATAGTTATTGAAGATTTTCATAGTTTCATTTATCATTTTTAGTTCTTCTTTTGTATAACCATTGTCAGTAAATACATCTATATGAGGAAGACAGTTGAAAGCTATAGGGTGTGGATAGAAGCTATTAGCTCCGCCTTCTACACCAGTTTCTAAGTCTTGTATACCTCTAACACCTGATCCAGATACTGCTTGATAAGTAGAGTAAACTATTCTTTTTATTTTGTATTTATCATTAAGTGGTCTTAGTGGAACCACAGCTTGAATTGTAGAGCAGTTAGGATTAGCAATTATACCTTTGTGAGCTTTTACAGCCTCAGGATTAACTTCAGGAACTACTAGCGGAACTTCAGATTCCATTCTCCAATGACTAGAGTTATCTACTACTATTACACCTTTAGAAGCAGCTATAGGAGCAAACTGTGCACTTATTTCTCCACCAGCAGAGAATAAAGCTATTTGTATATCTCTATCAAATACTTGCTCAGTTAATTCTTCTACTATATAATCTTTACCATTAAAAGAAACATTAGAACCTGCAGACTTAGCAGATGAGAATAAATATAAATTATCTATTGG
Organism: Romboutsia sp.; assembly: GCF_051659545.1. Lineage (GTDB taxonomy): Bacteria > Bacillota > Clostridia > Peptostreptococcales > Peptostreptococcaceae > JBOFOR01. The sequence goes on from NZ_JBOFOR010000073.1 coordinate 16,700, forward strand.
AAATTGTCTTTCTTCCAATACTTTAAGGAATGTTCTGCCTACCATTCCTGTAGCACCAACTATTGCTAAATTTACTTTTTTCATTAAAAATCCCCCCAATTAATTTAGTTATAATCATTATTTGTAAAGCTTATTTCTAATAATATTAAAATATTACAAAATTAGACGTGCAAAGGTATACTTTGGCACGTCTAAATTAGAGTACATTAAGTAAACCTTGTAGCTCACCATTTATATAAAATAAATGACAGTCTTACATATATTTTATGCAAGCCCAGATAATAACTTTACCAAGATATTATCTTCGGCCATAATTCCTTTCTTCAAATATCAAAGCCCGTCAGCTCCAAATGAGTACTATTAATTATGGCACCTCTACCATAGGTTAAAAATAGGATATTTAAATTTAATTATTATAATTCTAGTACAAGATAAGGTGAAAATCAATTTAAAATTTAAAAAATTTAAAAAAATAAGTTAATTATATAAAGCCAATTAAAAATAAATAGTTGAAATAAAAAAATAAAAATATATAATATAGGTTAAATATAAGAAAATTTCGACAAAAAAATAAGGAGGAGATAGAGATGATACAAGTTCATGAACTTAGGGGTAAAGTATATAATCATAGAAAAAAATTAAATGGTATAGCAGAGATTGGAAGAAAAGAATTTAATACATATTCATATATAAAGAACTATCTAGAATCAATAAATGTAAAGTATGAAACTTATTTAGAAACAGGTATAGTTGGAAAAATTAGAGGTAGAGTTGGAAAGAAGACTATAGCTTTTAGAGCAGATATGGACGGATTAACAACAGAGGATGGAGTAAAACATTTATGTGGACATGATGGGCATATGAGCGTACTTCTTGGATTAGTAGAATTTATAAATAGTAACAAAGAATGTTTAAATGATAATATAGTATTTATTTTTCAACCAGCAGAAGAGGGGCCTGGTGGAGCTGAAGATTTAATAAATGAAGGCATAATGGAAATTTATAAAATAGATGAAATTTATGGACTACATATTTATCCAGAATTACCTCAAGGTACTGTTGGATTAAAATCAGGATATTTTATGGCACATGTAGGAGATTTTGATATAGATATAATAGCAAAAAGTGGTCATGGAGCAATGCCTCAAAATGGAATAGATGGCATAGTAGTAGCCTCCAATCTTATAAACAACTTACAAACTATAATATCAAGAAACACAAGTCCAATAGATAATGCAGTTTTAACAATAGGAAAAATTGAAGGCGGCTCAAGAAGAAATATAATAGCAGAAAATATAAGACTAGAAGGTACAATAAGAGCTTTTGCTCCAGAAGTTTATGATAACCTAAAGCTTAGAATGTCTGAGATATGTAAAGGGATAGAGATTTCTTACAATTGTAAAATCAATTTACATGTAAAAGATGACTACCCAGCTGTTAAAAACGATAAGAATCTATATAAGGAATTTATGAAGGCTATAGATGATGAAAAAATATTTGAACTAGAACCTTTAATGATATCAGAAGATTTTTCATATTATCAAAAAGAAGTACCAGGATTATTTTTCATGTTAGGTTCAAAAAATGAAGAAAAAGGATTTGTAGACGGACTTCATAATATAAACTTTAACTTTGACGAAGAAACTTTAATAAGCGGTTTAAATATATACATTGACTTGTTAAAATACAAAAAATCTATAGAATAAGAATCTATACCCCTTAAGTTTTTGTATAAATTTTATCTATATGATAAAAATACAAATTAGAAGGGGTGTTTTTATGAATAATGAGCTTTTAAATAAACCAGGAAAAAAGAGTAAAGCAAATAACAATAACAAAAAGAAAATATTGACAGATAATGATATAATGAAATATGAAATAGCATCAGAATTAGGCTTACTAGATAAGGTAAGTGAGTTCGGATGGGCAGGTCTTACAGCTAAGGAAGCTGGAAGAATTGGTGGTACACTTACATCACGTAAAAAACAAAAGAAAAAGATGATGGAGGAAATAAATAAAGACGATGGAACAGTATAGTGATTTTGCGTTCATTTATGATGAACTTATGAATGAAGTTGATTATAATGGATGGGTTAAATATATAGAAGACGTAATAAAAAGTGAAAATACACAGGTACAAAATATACTAGAATTAGCTTGTGGAACAGGTAATTTAACAATACCTTTAACTAAGAAAAACTATGATATAGCAGGTATTGATATATCAGAAGAAATGCTTAGTGTAGCTAGAGAAAAAGCAGAAAAACAAGGCGTAGAATTAGTATTGCTTCAACAAGATATAGCTGAGTTAGACTTTGATGTAACAAATTTAGACTGTGTACTATGTGCTTGTGATGGGTTTAACTACGTAACTTACGATGATGATTTAGAAAATGCATTTAAAAAAACGCATGAATTATTAAAGTCAGGTGGATTATTTATATTTGATATAAGTTCACACTACAAGTTATCAAAAATACTTGGAAACAACATGTATGGAGAAAATAGAGATGACATAACTTACATGTGGCAAAATGATTTTGATGAAGAACAAAACTTAGTTGAAATGGAATTAGCTTTCTTTGTAAAAGGTGAAGATGGAAGATATAATAAATTTGAAGAAGTGCATCACCAAAGAGCTTACACAGAAGAGGAAATAATAGAAAGCTTACAAATAGCAGGATTTACAGATATAAAGTCTTATGGAGACTTTACTTTTGAAAAACCTAAAAAAGATAGTCAAAGAATATTCTTTGTCTGCAAAAAATAACAAGATTTCGGAGGAATAGCTATGACGGATTATGTAATAAGAGCAACAGGTGGAGAAGGACAAGTAAGAGCTTTTATAGCTACAACTACAGAAATGGTAGAAGAATCAAGAAGACTACATAGTACATCTAAGGTTGCAACGGCAGCACTTGGAAGAACATTAACAGCAACATCGATTATGGGTCTTATGATGAAAAATCAAGGAGATAAAGTAACGGTTATTATAAAAGGTGGCGGACCGATAGGTACAATATTAGCAACATCAAATGTAAAGGGAACAGTAAAAGGATATGTTGAAAAACCTAATGTAGAAGTACCTAACTATGAAAATGGAAAACTGAATGTAGCAGCGGCAGTAGGAAATGATGGAGTGGTAAAGGTAATTAAGGATTTAGGTCTAAGAGAACCTTATAATGGAGCATATCCATTAGTAAGTGGTGAAATAGCAGAAGACTTCACACACTACTTTGCACTATCTGAGCAAACACCTTCAATAGTGGCTTTAGGTGTGCTTACAACGCCGATTGAATTAGATAATAATGGAGAAGAGATAGCTGAGGATGAAGAGTATGAAATAGACTTATCTAAGTTTAAAGTAGAACATGCAGGAGGACTTATAGTACAGCTAATGCCTGACGCAACAGAAGAGACAATATGTCAGTTAGAGAAAAATGTAAGTCAATTAACATCTGTAACAAATATGATGAAAGAGGGCAAAACACCTGAAGATATTTTAAATATTGTACTAGAAGGATTAAATCCTAAAATACTAGATAAAGCAAATGTTGGATTTGAATGTGAGTGCTCTCATGAAAAAGGAAAAGAAGTTTTAGTATCGATAGGCAAGCATGAACTAGCTGCAGTAGTAGAAGAAGATAAAAAAGCAGAGATTGGGTGTCAATTCTGCAACTCTAAATATACTTACACTGAAGAAGAACTTTTAGAAATGCTAAAAGAAATGTAATTCAATAAATTATAATTTTAAACCCCCTTTTAGACAAGTTTACCTAAAAATGTTAAAATAGACTTGTTAAAAGGGGGTTTTATATAAATTCCACAATGATAATTAGTAGGGGGTTTTTGGTATGAACTTTAATCAAAACTTAGAATTGACTCAATCTCAAAAGCTGGTAATGACAACTCAATTAAAGCAGTCTCTAAGTTTATTAAATATGAATAGGCTAGAGGTTGAAGAAGAAATAAAAAGAGAAGCTGAAGAAAATCCTTTGTTAGAATATGAAAAGACTAGTGAAATAGATTGGGAAGCATATATTAAAGATATGGATAACTATAATCAAAAAAATAGAATGGAAGTAAACTATAATCCTGATAATGATATTGATTTAGAAAATATAATAAAAGAATCAAATAATATATATGAACATTTACATTTACAAATTAGTCTATATAAACTTAATAAAAAAGAAATGGAAGTTTGCGAATATATAATTGACAGCTTAGATGAGGATGGATACTTAAGAGTAGATGAAAAGGAAATAATTAAACAGTTAGATATAGATAAAGATATGTTTGAAGATTGTATGGCAAATATACAACAATTAGAGCCTAGTGGAGTATGTGCAAGAACTTTATCAGAATGTTTAATAATACAAATGAATCAATTAGGGCTATACAATGACATATTAGAAAATATAGTATTTAATGATTTAGAGTTAATAGCTAATAATAAATATAAGGATATAAGCAAAAAATATAACATATCTATAGAACAGTGTTCAAACCTAATAAGATTAATAAAAAGCTTAGATCCTAAGCCAGGAAGATGTTGTTCTATAGAAAAAAGTGTGTATGTAAATCCAGACGCTATAGTAGAAAAAATTGACAATGAATTTATAGTATATATAAATGAAAATGATGGTTTTAAATTGAGAATAAATAATTTCTATAAAGAAATATTAAAAAACTCTCAATCAGATGAAAGTGCGAAAAACTTTATAAAAGAAAAATTAAACTCAGCGGCAGGTTTAATGAAAAATATAGAAAATAGAAAAACAACTGTATTAAGAGTTGCAGAGGAAATAGTAAAGTTCCAAAATGATTTTTTCATAAAAGGGAAAAAACACATAAAACCAATGAGAATGAAAGATATTGCAGAAACATTAGAGTTTCACGAATCTACTATAAGTAGGACTGTAAATGGGAAATACATGCTAACTCCATTAGGTATGTTTGAATTTAAATATTTCTTTAGTAGTGCATTAGAAAACAGTGATAATAGCACTACCTCTAGCACTAGCATAAAAATGATAATAGAGGAAATAATAAACATGGAAAATAAGAAAAAACCCCTTAGTGACGACAATATAGCTAAGATGCTTAAGGATAGAGGTATTAATGTAGCTAGGAGAACGATTGCAAAGTATAGGGAAGAATTAGGGATATTGTCGTCTAGTAGAAGAAAAACTTTTTAAAATATACTATAAAAAAGAAAATAAAAATAAAAATATTATAAAAACTATTGAAAAAAAGATGTAATTAATATACAATAAAATTATCTTGTGGGAACAAAAAAAACAATAGGGACTCAAAGTGTCCCCTATATGAAATAATAAGGAGTAGACAATGAAAAACTTATTAAAAATTCAGCAAAAGTTAATTCCACAAGTTATTGATCTTATGGAAAGAAGATACTCTATATTAAGACAAATATCTTTAAGTGAGCCTGTAGGTAGAAGAACTTTATCTAATCTTCTGGGAATTAGCGAGAGAATAGTAAGGTCAGAAACTGAATTCTTAAAAGATCAACAGCTTATAGATGTAGCAGTATCTGGAATGACCATAACTAAAGAAGGTAGTTTACTTTTAGAACAACTTAAAGATATCATGGATGATATTATGGGATTGTCAACACTTCAAGATAAAGTGAAAGAAAAGCTAGGAATTAAAAAAGTTTTAGTAGTTCAGGGAAGCTTTGATGACAACGAAAGTTTACTAAAGGATGTAGCAAGGTGTGGAGCAGAATATTTCCTAAATATCTTAAAAGATGGAGATACAGTTTCAATTACTGGTGGAAGTACAATGTTAGAGTTTGCTAATAATATAAAAACTGATAAGAAATATAACCGTGTAACTGTAGCGCCTGCTAGAGGAAGTATGGGGAAAGATGTTGAAACTCAGTCGAATAATATTGTCGCAATAACTAGCAAAAAATTAAATGCAAAGTACAAGTTATTAAATGTACCAGATGCATTAGGCGAAAAAGCTATGAAAACACTTACTCAAGAGCCGGAAATAAAAAAGACTTTAGACTATATTAAAAAGACAGATGTATTAGTATTTGGAATAGGTAAAGCTGATGAAATGGCTACTAGAAGAAAGTTTACCAAAGAACAAGTATCACAGATTAAAGAAAAAGGTGCAATAGGAGAGGCTTTTGGTCATTACTTTAATGAAAAAGGTGAAATAGTATTTAAATTAAATACAGTAGGTATTGATTTAGAAACTTTTAAAAATCTTAAAGAAAACATTGCCATATTTGCAGGAAGCAGAAAAGTAAATGCACTAATAGCTATGACTAAGATAAATAAAAATATTGTTCTCGTAACAGATGAAGACAGTGCTCGTAAAATTTTAGAATTAAAACAATAACAACAAAGGTTAATAACTAGCATTGCTAGTCATAATATATATATTTTACATAAAATAGGAGGTAACACAATGGTTAAAGTTGCTATAAACGGTTTCGGGAGAATAGGTAGATTAGCCCTAAGAAAATTAATGGAACAAACAGATAAGTTTGAAGTAGTTGCTATAAATGATTTAACGGATGCTAAAACATTAGCTCACTTATTTAAGTATGACTCTGCACAAGGTAGATTCAATGGACAAATAGAAGTTAAAGATAGTGGTTTCGTAGTTAATGGACAAGAAATAAAAGTTACTGCTGAAAGAAACCCAGCTGACTTACCATGGGCTGAATTAGGGGTAGATATAGTATTAGAATGTACTGGATTCTTCACTTCTCAAGAGAAGGCTGGATTACATTTAGAAGCTGGAGCTAAAAAAGTTGTTATATCTGCACCAGCTACAGGAGATTTAAAGACAGTAGTATTCAACGTAAACCATGATATATTAGATGGGTCTGAAACAGTTATATCAGGAGCTTCTTGTACAACTAACTGTTTAGCGCCAATGGCTAAAGTATTAAATGATAAATTTGAATTACAAAAAGGATTCATGACTACTATACATGCTTATACTAATGATCAAAATACATTAGATGGTCCTCACGGGAAGAACGATTTAAGAAGAGGTAGAGCTGCTGCTGCAAACATAGTTCCTAATACTACAGGAGCTGCAAAAGCTATAGGTTTAGTTATACCTGAATTAAAAGGTAAATTAGACGGAGGAGCTCAAAGAGTTCCAGTTATAACTGGTTCTTTAACTGAAGTGGTTTGTACATTAGGAAAGAAAACTACAGTAGAAGAAGTAAATGCTGCTATGAAAGCTGCTTCAACTGAATCATTTGGATACACTGAAGAAGAATTAGTATCTTCTGATATAATAGGAATAGATTTCGGATCATTATTTGATGCAACTCAAACAAAAGTTATGGAAGTTAACGGAGAGCAATTAGTTAAGGTTGTTTCTTGGTATGATAACGAAATGTCTTATACTGCTCAATTAATAAGAACATTAGGATACTTCGCTTCATTAGCTAAGTAATTTCATATAAGTCCGAGTTTGTAGTTCTTAGCTACAAACTACGGACTTTTTTAGAAGAGTATAAAATATATAAATTATAACTAAGAGTTTCTTTTTGAGAGGAGAGATGACAATGTCAATGCTTAATAAAAAAACAATAGAAGATATAAACGTGAACGGGAAAAAGGTTTTAGTAAGATGTGACTTCAATGTACCATTAAAAGATGGTGCAATAACTGATGAAAATAGATTAAATGGTGCTCTACCAACTATAAAGTACTTGATAGAAAATGGAGCAAAAGTAATATTATGTTCTCACTTAGGAAAGCCAAAGGGAGAAGCTAAGCCTGAATTATCTTTAGCCCCAGTAGCTAAGAGATTATCAGAAATGTTAAACAAAGAAGTAGTATTTGCAGCAGATGACAACGTTGTTGGTGAAAATGCAAAGACAGCTGTAGAAAAAATGGAAAATGGTGATGTAGTATTACTACAAAACACTAGATACAGAAAAGAAGAAACTAAGAACGAAGAAAGCTTCTCTAAAGAATTAGCTTCATTAGCAGATGTATATGTAAATGATGCATTCGGAACTGCTCATAGAGCTCACTGTTCAACAGTAGGTGCTGGAGAATTCTTAAATGAGAGAGTTTGCGGATACTTAATACAAAAAGAGTTAAAGTTCTTAGGAGAAGCAGTAGCTAATCCTGTAAGACCTTTCACTGCAATATTAGGTGGAGCAAAAGTATCGGATAAAATAGCTGTTATAGAACAGTTATTAGAAAAAGTAGATAACATCATAATAGGTGGAGGAATGTCTTATACATTCTTAAAAGCTTTAGGTCACGAAATAGGAACTTCTTTAGTTGAAGAAGATAGAGTAGAGTATGCTAAAGAAATGATGGTTAAAGCAAAAGCTAAGGGTGTTAAATTCTTATTACCAATAGACAATGCTGTTTCTGACAAGTTTGCTGACGTTGAGCCGGTTATAACTGAAGGTGCTGATATACCAGTAGGATTCATGGGATTAGACATAGGACCTAAGACTATAGAATTATACTTAAACACTGTAAATGAGTCTAAGACAATAGTATGGAATGGACCAATGGGAGTATTTGAATTCGAAAACTTTAACAAAGGTACATTTGCAGTTGCTAAAGCAATGGCTGCATTAGAAAATGCTACTACTGTAATAGGTGGTGGAGATTCAGCGGCGGCTGTTAACCAATTAGGATTCGGAGACAATATGACTCACGTTTCAACTGGTGGAGGAGCTTCATTAGAGTTCTTAGAAGGTAAAGAGTTACCAGGAATAGTAGCTTTAGATAATAAGTAATTTTTACTCAAAGTGGGAGGAAAAATAATGAGAAAACCAATAATAGCAGGAAACTGGAAAATGAACAAAACTATAGCTGAAGCTGTAGAATTTGTGAATGAAGTTAAAGATAAAGTAAATAATGATAAGGTAGAAGCAGTAATATGTGCACCTTTTACATTATTAAGAGATTTAAAAGAAGCAACTAAAGGAACTAACATAAAAGTTGCTGCACAAAATATGCACTTTGCAGAAAGTGGAGCTTTTACAGGTGAAGTTTCTGCATCAATGTTAAAAGAATTAGACATGGACTATGTAGTAATAGGACATTCTGAAAGAAGAGAATACTTCAATGAAACTGATGAAACTTGTAACAAAAAAGTTTTAAAAGCTCTAGAAGTTGGAATAGATCCAATATTATGCTGTGGAGAAACTCTAGAGCAAAGAGAAGCTTCAGAAACTAAGAATGTTTGTAAAGTACAAGTTGAAGCTGGTTTAAAAGATGTATCAGATGAAGATTTAGCTAAGGTTGTTATAGCTTACGAACCAATATGGGCTATAGGAACTGGAAAAACTGCAACTAGTGAAGAAGCTAATGATGTAATAAAATATATAAGAGAAGTTATAGCTGGTCTTTACGGAGAATTAGCTAATGACGTTAGAATACAATACGGTGGAAGTGTTAAGCCTTCAAATGTAGCTGAAATAATGGGTCAAAGTGATATAGATGGAGCTTTAGTTGGTGGAGCTAGTTTAGCTGCTAGTGACTACACTCAATTAGTTAACTACTAAGGAGAATTATACATGAAAAAACCAATAGCATTAATAATAATGGATGGATTTGGTGAAAGTAAGATAGTAGAAGGAAATGCTATTTTAAATGCCAACACTCCTAACATAGATAAAATAGTAGCTGAATATCCTCATACATTAATAAACGCAAGTGGACTTGATGTAGGCCTTCCAGAAGGTCAAATGGGTAACTCAGAAGTAGGACACACTAACATAGGTGCTGGTAGAATAGTATACCAAGACTTAACTAGAGTTAGTAAGTCTATAGCTGATGGAGATTTCTTCACTAATGAAATATTAGTAGAAGCAATGAACAACGCTAAAAACAGTGCTCTTCACGTAATAGGATTATTATCTAATGGTGGAGTTCACTCTCACATAGAACATTTAAAAGCTCTTATAAAAATGGCAAAAGAACAAGGTGTAGAAAATGTATTTGTTCATGCTTTCACAGATGGAAGAGACGTTGCACCAACTAGTGCTTTAGGATTCATAGAAGATGTAGAAAACTACATGAAAGAAGTTGGAGTAGGTAAATTTGCTTCAGTTTCTGGTAGATACTACGCTATGGATAGAGATAAGAGATGGGAAAGAGTTCAACTTGCATATGATGCAATGGTTGCTGGAAAAGGAAATACTGCAACTAGTGCTAAAGAAGCAATAGAAAAATCTTATGCTGATGATAAGGTAGATGAATTCGTAGTACCAACAGTAATAGTTGAAGAAAATGGTCAACCAGTAGGTCTTATAAAAGAAAATGATTCAATCATATTTGGTAACTTTAGACCAGATAGAGCTAGAGAAATAACTAGAGCTTTAGTATGTGATGAATTTGTTGGATTTGAAAGACCATGCATGAAGACGTTCTTCGTATGTTTAACAACATATGATATAACTATAAAAAATGTACATGTAGCTTTCAAACCACAAAGCTTAGAAAAAACTTTAGGAGAATACTTAGCGCAAAATGGAAAAACTCAGCTAAGAACAGCAGAAACTGAGAAGTATGCTCACGTTACATTCTTCTTTAACGGTGGAGTAGAAGAGCCGAATAAAGGTGAAGAAAGATTACTAGTACCATCTCCAAAGGTTGCAACCTATGATTTACAACCAGAGATGAATGCTAATGAATTAACAGAAAAAGTATTAGCTAGAATAGATGAAGATAAATTTGACTTTATCGTATTAAACTATGCTAACCCTGATATGGTAGGACATACAGGAGTTGTAGAAGCAGCTGTTAAGGCTGTTGAAACAGTTGATACTTGTGTAGGTAAAATAGTTGAAAAAATACTTGCTAAGGGTGGTTGCGCATTAATAACTGCTGACCATGGGAATGCAGAACTTATGCAAGACCCTGAAACTAAAACAACTATAACTGCTCACTCAACTAATCCAGTACCTTTCATAGTAGTTGGAGAAGAATTAAAGACTGCTAAGCTAAGAGAAGATGGAAGATTAAGTGATATAGCACCTACAATTTTAGGTATGATGAATTTAGAGAAACCAGAACAAATGACTGGGGACTCTCTAATAATAAAATAATAATTACATGCGTTTTGAAATTTACCCATCAATAAATTTTACCTATTTGTAGTTATTAAATTAATTATAATAAAAAAACAAAAATCGAGAGGAGATATATAAAATGTCAGTAATCGAATTAGTATACGCTAGAGAAGTATTAGACTCAAGAGGAAACCCAACAGTAGAGGTTGAAGTAGTATTAGAAAGTGGATCTCAAGGTAGAGCAATAGTTCCATCAGGAGCTTCTACAGGAGCTTTCGAAGCTGTTGAATTAAGAGACGGTGACAAAGGAAGATACTTAGGAAAAGGTGTTGAAACTGCTGTTGCTAACGTGAACGAAATAATAGCACCTGAATTAGAAGGAATGGACGCATTTGACCAACCAGGATTAGATGCATTAATGATAGAATTAGACGGAACTCCAAATAAAAGTAAATTAGGAGCTAATGCAATACTTGCTGTTTCTATAGCTGTAGCTAGAGCAGCTGCTGATGAAGTTGGATTACCATTATTCCAATACATAGGTGGAGTTAACGCTAAGCAATTACCAGTACCAATGATGAACATAATAAACGGTGGAGAGCATGCTGATAACAACGTTGACGTTCAAGAGTTCATGATATTACCAGTAGGAGCTAAGACTTTCAAAGAAGCTTTAAGAATGGGTGCAGAAGTATTCCACGCATTAAAGTCAGTTTTAGGTGCTAACGGATTATCTTGTGGTGTAGGTGACGAAGGTGGATTCGCTCCAAACTTAACTTCAAACAGAGCTGCTTTAGAATTAATAGTTGAAGCTATAGAAAAAGCTGGATACAAGCCAGGAGATGACATAAGATTAGGACTTGATGTTGCTGCTACAGAAATGTACAACAAAGAAACTAAAAAATATGTTTTAGCTGGAGAAGGAAAAGAATTAACTGCTGCTGAAATGGTTGATTTATACGAAGATTGGGCTAACAACTTCCCAATAGTTACTATAGAAGACGGTTTAGATGAAGAAGACTGGGCTGGATGGAAATTATTAACTGAAAGATTAGGACATAAGTTACAATTAGTTGGAGATGACTTATTCGTTACTAACACTGAAAGATTAGAAAGAGGAATCGAAGGTGGAATTGCTAACTCTATATTAGTAAAAGTTAACCAAATAGGTACTTTAACTGAAACTTTAGATGCTATAGAAATGGCGAAAAGAGCTGGATACACGGCAGTTATATCTCATAGATCAGGAGAATCTGAAGATTCTACAATAGCTGACTTAGCAGTAGCTGTAAATGCTGGTCAAATAAAGACTGGTGCTCCATCAAGAACTGATAGAGTTGCTAAGTACAACCAATTATTAAGAATAGAAGATATGATAGGTGACACAGCTAGATACTGTGGAATGAACTCTTTCTACAATTTAAAGAAATAATTTAAGATTAATAAAATCACATCTGAAATCGTAAGATTTCTAGATGTGATTTTTTTTTGTTAAAAATCAGTTTATATCATAAAATATAAAATAAACAAAAGAAAGGATATAAATATATGCCAACAGTTACAATAAATCCTAATTTAGCTCAAGAGATAGTAAATGCTGTAAAAGAAGTAGTAGATAAAAATATAAACTTTATTGATAAAAATGGAATTATAATAGGAAGCACAGATAAAAATAGAATAAATACTTTTCACGAGGCTGGATATGAATCAATAAAAAGTTCAAACAATATAGTAGTTGAAGGCAACGATGAATACAAAGGAAGTAAAAAAGGAATAAACTATCCAATCAAAATGAATGGAATAGCAATAGGATCAATAGGTATTACTGGAGAACCTAGTGAAATAAGTAAATATGGATTTTTAGTAACAAAAATAACTGAAATATTTATAAAAGAACAGCAATTAAATTATAAACATGAAGCAGACAAGCAAAGAATAAACTATGTAGTAAAATCTTTAAGTTATGACAATGTAGAAGATAAAAATGAAATAGAAAGTATTTTGCAGGATTTTAATATCTCAACTAATCAAAAATTTGCAATAGTAATTATGAAAATAAACAAGACTCATGCTACATCAGAAGTAGAAATAATAGAAAATGATATAAAAAAGGTTTTTGATACTATTGGAAATGTATTCAAAATATACATTTATCCAAATGAGTTTATAGCACTTGTAAATGAAGAAAGATATGAAAAATTAAAGGATGTATATAGAGATATTCTAAAAAAATATAAAGGTAATTTAAGTGGTGGAGTTGGTAGACTTAAAAATTTATATGAAAGTCATAGGTCTTATCAAGAAGCAAGAATAGCACTTAAACATTCAACTAAAAATCAAACAATTTTAACTTATATAGATTCACTGCATTTAGAGTTGATTTTAGAAAGTATAGACATAGATATAAAAAATCAATATATAGATAAAACCTTAAAATCTTTAGATGAAAGTGAAATTGAATTATTAGATATTTATTACAAAAATGATATGTCATTAAAGCAAACATCAGAGGATTTATATATTCATAAAAACACACTACAATATAAGTTAGAAAAAATACAACAAAAATGTGGATTAAATCCTAGGGCTTTTAATGACTCCGTAATATTATATATAGCAATAGCTATAAGGCTATCAGTATAAAAAATAACTAAAAATAAACTTATTTTTAATATACTTTTATAAAAAAGTATTTGATTTAACAAAACATAATATTTATCAATGTTACACATAATAAAAAAAACTATTAAAAATATGTTAATTATGGTACATGTAACATATATGTCGAAATTTGTATTTGGTATAATGTTAACAAAGGGAGGCGATGAACATGAAAGTAGTAATTTCAATAGATTCATTCAAAGGAAGTTTATCTTCAATAGAAGCGGCTAACGCAATAAAAACAGGAATAACAAATGTATACAATACAGCAGACATAAAGATAATGCCATTAGCAGATGGTGGAGAGGGTACTGTAGAGGCCTTAGTAGAAGGAATGAATGGAGAAGAAGGAATAATCTCTGTTACAGGACCAATAAATGAAAAAGTAAATGCAACATATGGAATATTAAAAGAAACAAATACAGCAATAATAGAAATGGCTCAAGCATCAGGATTACCATTAGTACCAACAGAACTTAGAAATCCTTTAAATACTACAACTTATGGAGTTGGAGAAATAATAAAAGAAGCAATAGACAAAGGATGCAGAAACTTCATAGTTGGTATAGGTGGAAGTGCAACTAATGATGGTGGTATAGGAATGCTACAAGCATTAGGATTTGAGTTTTACGATGAAAACAACAACTTAGTTGGATTAGGTGGAAAAGTACTAAACCAAATAAAAAGTATAAAAATAGATAATAGATTAAAAGAATTAGATGAATGTAATTTCAAAATAGCATGTGATGTTAATAATCCGTTATTCGGAACTAATGGCGCGGCTCATATATATGGACCTCAAAAAGGAGCAACACCAGAAATAGTTGAAGAACTAGATAGAGGCCTTATAAACTTTGCAGAAGTAGTTAAAAAAGACTTAGGCAAAGATATTGCGAATATAGCAGGAGTTGGAGCAGCTGGAGGATTAGGATTTGCATTCTTAGCATTCTTAAATTCAAAATTAGAATCAGGAATAAAGATAATATTAGATGAAATAAAATTAGAAGATGTAATAAAAGATGCAGACATTGTTATAACAGGAGAAGGTAGATTAGATAATCAAACAGCTATGGGTAAAGCACCTATAGGAGTTGCAAAACTTGCTAAAAAATATGGAGCTAAAGTTATAGCAATAGCTGGATGTACAACAGATGATGCAGTTAAATGTAACGAAGAAGGAATAGATGCATATTTCTCAATAGTAAATAGATCGATGTCATTAGATGAAGCTATGAATAAAGATAATGCATCTAAAAATATGATACAAACAACTACTCAAATATTTAACTTAATAAAAGCTCTACAATAAAAAGTTAAAAATAGTATCGTTAGATTAGTTAATTACTTAGAAATAAAATAGGCGGTGGAAAAAATGGATGTACAAATAACAACATTAGGAGCCCTATTAGGTCTTGCAGTAGCAATAGTTTTAATCATCAAAAAAATACATCCAGCTTACAGTTTGATATTAGGAGCTGTAGTGGGAGGGTTAGTTGGTGGAGCGGGACTTACTGGTACAGTTGATGTAATGATGAGTGGAGCTAAGGATATAATGCCAGCAATACTTAGAATAGTAACATCAGGGGTTTTAGCAGGAGTACTTATACAAACAGGAGCTGCAGCTAAAATCGCAGATCAAATTATAAAAACCTTAGGTGAAAAAAGAGCACTATTTGCACTGGCATTATCAACAATGATATTAACTTCAGTAGGAGTGTTTGTTGACGTTGCAGTAATAACAGTTGCACCAATAGCATTAGCAATAGCTAAGAAATTAGGATATGCACCAATTGTAATACTTTTAGCAATGATAGGTGGAGGAAAAGCTGGTAATATAATGTCACCAAATCCAAATACTATATCAGTAGCAGAAAATTTTGGAGTAGATTTATCTTCTGTAATGGCAGCCAACGTAATATCTTCTATAGTAGGTTTGACAGTTGCAATATTCTTAGCAAAGATGTTAGCTAAAAAATATAAAGTAGCAAAGGTAGAACAAGCAAAAGAAAAAGATGAAAATGTACAATTACCCTCATTCTTTGCATCAATAATAGGTCCAATAGTAGCAATAGCATTACTTGCATTAAGACCAATTGCAGGAATAGCAATAGATCCACTTATAGCACTACCAGTTGGTGGTATAGTTGGAGCCATAGCAATGGGTAAATTTAAAAATCTTAATGAATATATAACATTTGGACTTTCTAAAATGATGCCAGTTGCAATACTTTTAATAGGAACAGGAACAGTAGCAGGTATAATAAAAGCATCAACATTACAAGCAACAACAATAAGTTTACTTGATGCAATGAATATGCCAGCATTTTTATTAGCACCAATAGCAGGAGCATTGATGGGAGCAGCAACAGCATCAACAACAGCAGGAGCAACTATAGCATCAGCAACATTTGCACCAGCTATAATAGCATCTGGAGTATCTCCATTAGCAGGAGCAGCAATGGTACATGCAGGATCAACAGTAATTGACCATTTACCACATGGATCATTCTTCCATGCAACAGCAGGAGCGACAAACATGAGCATCGAACAACGTTTAAAATTAATACCATATGAAACTTTAGTAGGACTTTCAATGACAATAGTATCTACAATAATATGGGGAATAATTGTTTAGTAAAGAGCAAAATTATAAAAAATAGACATCAAATAAAGCGCGATACTTAGGAGGTAATCATGTTAAATAATATAAAAAGAACTAAAATAGTATGTACATTAGGACCTGCAACAGATAAAGAGGAAGTATTAAGAGAACTTGTAGTTAACGGATTAAATGTATGTAGATTCAACTTTTCTCATGGATCACATGAAGAACATAAGCAAAGAATGGATTTAGTAAAAAAAGTTAGAACGGATTTAGACAAACCAATAGCAATATTATTAGATACTAAAGGTCCAGAAATAAGAACTGGAAACTTTGCAGATCCAGAAGTATTATTAGAAGAAGGAACAAAGTTTACTATAACAATGAAAGATGTTGTAGGAACTAAAGAAATGTGTACGGTAAGCTACAAAGGATTAGCTAAAGATGTTGTAAAAGGAGACCTTATTCTAATAGATGACGGATTAGTAGGATTAAGAGTTGAAGAAGTTAATGGTGAAGATATACATTGTAAGGTAGAAAATTCAGGAATCGTTAAAAATCATAAAGGAGTTAACGTACCAGGAGTAAAAATAAACTTACCAGCATTAACAGATAAAGATATAAGTGATATAGAATTTGGTATATCTCAAGGGATAGATTATATAGCAGCATCATTTGTAAGAAAATCGGAAGATGTATTAGCTATAAAAGAAATATTAGAAAAAAACAATGCTACACATATACAAATAATTTCGAAAATAGAAAATCAAGAAGGTGTAGAAAATATAGATGATATAATAAAAGTTTCTGATGGAATAATGGTTGCTAGAGGAGATTTAGGAGTTGAAATACCAACAGAAGAAATTCCAATAGCACAAAAAATGATGATAAGAAAATGTAATCAAGTAGGAAAGCCAGTTATAACAGCTACACAAATGTTAGACTCTATGATGAGAAATCCAAGACCAACAAGAGCAGAAGTAACAGATGTTGCAAATGCTATATATGATGGAACGGATGCAATAATGTTATCAGGAGAAACTGCTGCTGGTAAATATCCAGTAGAAGCTGTAAAAATTATGTCAACAATAGCTAAAAGAGCAGAAGAAACGCTAGATTACAAAGAACTATTAGATCAAAGAAAAATGTCAGAGATAACAGTAACTAACGCGATAAGTCATGCTACTTGTAGCACAGCAAGTGATTTAAATGCATCAGCAATAATAACATTTACTACAAGTGGACACACATCAAGAATGGTTTCTAAATTTAGACCTAAGTGCCCAATAATAGCAACAACAGTAGATGAAGGTGTAATGAGAAGACTTGCATTAACTTGGGGAGTATACCCAGTTAAAACATCTAATGTAGGTAGTACAGATGATATAATAGAAAAATCAATAGCTGTAGCTAAAGATAAGAACTATTTAAAAGCTGAAGATTTAGTTGTAATAACAGCTGGAGTACCTGCTGGAGTAAGTGGAACTACTAACTTAATAAAGATTCACACATTATAAGTTTAAAATAAAATGGTTAATATAGAAGAGTTATCTTAGATGACTTTTCTATATTAAAAAATAAAAAATCTAGGTGATAAAGTCACCTACTAAAAGTCGAGAGGAGATATATTATGTCAGTAATCGAATTAGTATACGCAAGAGAAGTATTAGACTCAAGAGGAAACCCAACTGTAGAGGTTGAAGTAACATTAGAAAGTGGATCTCAAGGTAGAGCGATAGTTCCATCAGGAGCTTCTACAGGAGCTTTTGAAGCTGTTGAATTAAGAGATGGTGACAAAGAAAGATACTTAGGAAAAGGTGTTGAAAATGCAGTTAACAACGTAAATGAAATAATAGCACCTGAATTAGAAGGAATGGATGCATTTGACCAACCAGGATTAGATGCATTAATGATAGAATTAGACGGAACTCCAAACAAAGGTAAGTTAGGAGCTAACGCTATACTAGCTGTTTCTATGGCTGTAGCTAGAGCTGCTGCTGATGAAGTTGGATTACCATTATTCCAATATATAGGTGGAGTTAATGCTAAGCAATTACCAGTACCAATGATGAATATAATAAACGGTGGAGAGCATGCTGATAACAATGTTGATGTTCAAGAGTTCATGATACTACCAGTAGGAGCTAAGACTTTTAAAGAAGCTTTAAGAATGGGTTCAGAAGTATTCCATGCATTAAAGTCAGTATTAGCTGCCAACGGATTAGCTTGTGGTGTAGGTGATGAAGGTGGATTCGCTCCAAACTTAACTTCAAACAGAGCTGCTTTAGAATTAATAGTTGAAGCTATTAAAAAAGCTGGATACAAGCCAGGAGATGACATAAGATTAGGACTTGACGTTGCTGCTACAGAAATTTACAACAAAGAAACTAAGAAATATGTACTAGCTGGAGAAGGTAAAGAGTTAACTGCTAAGGAAATGGTTGACTTATATGAAGATTGGGCTAACAACTTCCCAATAGTTACTATAGAAGATGGATTAGATGAAGAAGACTGGGATGGATGGAAAGTATTAACTGAAAGATTAGGACATAAGTTACAATTAGTTGGAGATGACTTATTTGTTACTAACACTGAAAGATTAGAAAGAGGTATAGAGTCAGGTGTTGCTAACTCTATATTAGTAAAAGTTAACCAAATAGGTACTTTAACTGAAACTTTAGATGCTATAGAAATGGCGAAAAGAGCTGGATACACTGCAGTTATATCTCATAGATCAGGAGAATCTGAGGATTCTACAATAGCTGATTTAGCAGTAGCTGTAAATGCTGGTCAAATAAAGACTGGTGCTCCATCAAGAACTGATAGAGTTGCTAAGTACAACCAATTATTAAGAATAGAAGATATGATAGGTGACACAGCTAGATACTGTGGAATGAATTCTTTCTATAACTTAAAGAAATAATTTTAAATTAATAAAATCACATCTGAAATCGTAAGATTTTTAGATGTGATTTTTTTTTCTTTATATGTAGCCCGCAAAGGAGGTGTTTATTTATATGGTATCAAAGATGACTTAAATTTGCATTATTAATATATTAAGAACTAAAGGTATAGGAGCAAATACTTCGATTTTTTAATCTAATTTTAATCTTTATCTAAACGTATCCTAAGACTTATTACCTATAATATAAAATAAAAATAGAAAACTTAAATGATAAGAATTATCAAAAAAATCAAGTGCTATACAATGCATCAACAAAAGCAAATGAATTTGCTCAAAAAGCTACAGATGAAATAACTAAATTATAATAAAATTAAATTCAAAACAGTGAAGCTATCTTGATAACAAGATAGCTTTTGATATATTTAGAATTTAAGCTAATACCTTGAATTAGCTAGTTTATTGTGATATATTAAAGTGTGAGTAAATTTTGACAATAAACCAATAGATAGGAGGGGTACATATGGATATAGGAATGATATTAATGGGAGTACAAGTAGTACTAGGAGTAGTTCTTATAGGAAGCATAATGCCTCAAGATACTAAAAGCGCTGTTCCTTCACAATATGGTGGGGAAGGTAACCAAAGTTACTTTAAACCAAAAGGTAAGCAAGCTTTCTTAGCGAGAGTAACTAAAATAACAGCAGTGTTATTCTTTATAAATGCATTAGTAATGCTTTTAATTAAGTAATATTAAATAATTGGCCATTATTTAATAAATTTTGACATTTAAAAATTAAATTTAGTTTTTAAACAGCAACTACGTGTAACGTAGTTGTTTTTTTTATCGAAAAACAGGTTAATTTTATGGAAAAATTAAATCATATTTAAAAGGATTTAGAAGAGGATTTAAAGAATTTTAAATTTTAAGTAGTTAAGATACTAAGGAAACAAGGGAGGTAATTTTATGGCAATGTTTAAGGTAAAAACAGAAAGTGAATGGAAAAAAGGTTACATATTAGAATTCAATGAAATGAGAGACGCTTATGAAGAAAAACTAAGAAAAAAGCAGCAAGAAATAGATATGCTAAAATCAGAAATACAGACCCTAAAAGAATCTAGAAGTAACCTCAAGCCAAAAGAAAAACAAATTACAGACCAAGATATTAAAAGCATAAAAGATTTCAGAGACAACGGATTAAGTTATAGTGAAATTTCCAATAAAACTAGATGGAGTAAAGCTACAATAAGTAGAGTATTAAACGGATTATATGATTAAATATAAAGGCGCTTTAAAGGGCGCTCTTATATTTTTTTGACCATGTAATTACTAAAATGTATAATTATGTTATTATTATATAATGGATAAATGTATTATTCATAGCAATAATAGATAAAATAATGAATATCTATAATAAATAAGGATTTAATTAGCTCACAAACAAGCTTAATATAGAAAATAAAATTAGGAGGACTTCGTATGTTACCAGGACTTAAAGAACGTGTAATAGGCTTAATAAGCGAATCGGCGTACAATCCTTTAAAAAAAGAAGAACTAGCATTGATATTTGATATACATCACACAGAGATGCCTATGTTCTATAATTTTTTAGATGAATTAGAGCAAGACGGTTATATATGCAAAACTAAAAAAGGAAAAATAATTTCACCAAATCAAATGGGATACTATGCAGGTAAATTTGTATCACACAGAAAAGGATTTGGATTTGTAGAATCTGATGAAGAATACACTCAAGATTTATTTATACCTGCATGTGATATAAACGGTGCTATGCACAATGATAGAGTTATGGCAGAAATAGTAACGCCAGCAAAAGAAGATAAAAGAGCAGAAGGTAGAATAGTAAAAATAATAAAAAGAGAAATAAGTACAGTAGTAGGAACCTTCCAACCAAGTAAAAATTTCGGATTTGTAGTGCCAGACAATAAAAAATTCAACAAGGATATATATATACCTAAAAAATTTTTTAGTGGTGCTAGAGAAAATGACAAGGTAGTTGTTGAAATTACAGTATGGCCACAAGAAGATAGAAAGCCAGAAGGTAAAGTAATTGAAATACTAGGTCAAAAGGGTGAAAGAGGCGTAGAAATAGACTCTATAGTAAGAGCACATGGACTACCAGAAGAATTCCCTAAGAAGGTATTAGATGAAGCTGAAAACGTAGCTGTAGAAATACCATCAGAAGAAATAGATAGAAGACTAGATATAAGAGATTTAAAAACATTTACAATAGATGGAGAAGATGCTAAGGACTTAGATGATGCTATATCTATAGAAGTGCTTGATAATGGAAACTACAAATTAGGAGTTCATATAGCAGATGTTACACACTACGTAAAAGAAAAAAGTAAACTAGACAAAGAAGCTTTAAAAAGAGCAACATCAGTATATTTAGTAGACAAGGTAATACCAATGTTACCAAGAACATTATCTAATGGAGTGTGTAGTTTAAATCCGTTTGAAGATAAGCTTACATTATCAATATTTATGGAAATAGACTCTAATGGTAATGTAGCTAAATACGATATAAAAGAAACAGTAATAAACTCAAAAGCTAGAATGACATACACAGAAGTATCGGACATATTAGAAAAAGATGATGAAAAACTAAAAGAAACTTTTGCTAACTTAGTAGAAGAATTTAAAATTGCAGAAAAACTAGCTAGAATGTTAATGGGTAGAAGAGAAAGAAGAGGAGCGCTAGACTTTGATTTCCCTGAAGCAAAAATAATCTTAAACAAAGAAGGAGAAGTAGTGGATATTAAACACTACGAAAGAAGAATCTCAAACAAAATGATAGAAGAATTCATGTTAATAAGTAATGAAACAATAGCGGAACATTACTTCTGGATGAACCTACCATTTGTTTACAGAATTCATGAGACTCCATCTAGCGAAAAAATGGAAGAGTTAAGTAAGTTTGTAGCTACTTTTGGTTACACTATAAAGGGCGACATGGAAGAAGTACATCCAAAAGCACTACAAGCAATAATAGAAAAAATACATGGTAAGAGAGAAGAAGAAGCTATAAGTACAATAATGCTGCGTTCTCTAAAGCAAGCAAGATACTCACCAAATTGTACTGGACACTTTGGTCTTGCAGCACAGTATTACAGCCACTTTACTTCTCCAATAAGAAGATATCCAGACCTTCAAATACACAGAATAATAAAAGAACAATTAAACAACAAGATAAATCAAAAGAGACAAGAACAACTTGCAACACTAGTAGAATATTCTTCTACTCAATCTTCAGAGAGAGAAAGAGCAGCAGAATTAGCAGAAAGAGATGTTCATGATTTCTACAAAGCAATGTATATGTTAGATAGAATAGGTGAAGAATTCGATGGTGTCGTATCAAGTGTAACATCATTTGGGATGTTTATTGAGTTACCTAATACTGTTGAAGGATTAACTAGACTTGCTAACATGAGAGATGACTATTACATTTACGATGAAACAACTTACACAATAAGAGGAGAAAGAACCAAAAAGAGCTTTAGAATAGGCGATCCTGTTAGAATTAAAGTTGATAATGTAAATGTAGACTTTAGAGAAATTGACTTTGAGTTACTTTATAAGTTAGAAGATGATGTAGTAATAGAAAATACAGAGGAATAATTATTTAAGTTGAAGTTTTACCCATGGTTAGCAAATATGACGCAGGGTATTATATAAGGAGGTCCAAAGAGCGACCTCCCATAAATACATACGAAGGATTACCTTAGTAGTATTGACTAATAAAGAAATATATGGTATATTTTTACTAATAATATTGTAAGAAGGTGAAAAGTATGGCAGGAACAAAAGTATTAGCTACAAATAGAAAAGCAAGACATGAGTATTTTATAGAAGAAACTTATGAATGTGGAATAGAACTAAAAGGTACAGAAGTAAAGTCTATAAGACAAGGTAAATTAAACCTAAGTGATGGATTTGCATCTGTAGATAATAGCGAAGTATTTTTAAAACAGGTTCATATTAGCCCATACGAGCAAGGCAACAGATTTAATGCAGATCCTCTTAGAACAAGAAAGTTATTACTTCATAAGCATGAAATAAGAAAGCTTATAGGGGCAACTACTATAAAAGGATACTCATTAATTCCTTTAAGTGTATACCTTAAAAATGGTAAAGTGAAAGTAGAAATAGCTTTAGCAAAAGGTAAAAAGCTATACGACAAGCGTCAAGATATAGCTAAAAAAGACGCTCAAAGAAATGTAGAAAGAGAAATGAAAGTTAGATACTAATAACATTGGTAAACTATTTAGGTTAAGCCAATTAATTACATTGATTTTAATACTGAAAAGTATTATATTATATATACACTTACAACTGAATAGAACAAATGGTGAAAAAAGTTTGCGAAGAAAGTCTCAAAGACTATAAACTATCACGGGGGCGTAAAGGTTTCGACGTGGGTTTGGCACTTGGGGCTGCGTGTCGTGTTACTCTGGGTCACGTAAAAACTGGGGACTTAAAACAAACGCAAACGATAATTACGCAATAGCAGCTTAGTTCTGCTCGTCCCGCCTCAGCCCTCCTGCCGGCTAGGCCTGGACGTCATCTATGCAGGGAACTACTTTCGGGATTGTCTCGACCGAGAGCGGATTAATTGGGACTGGTCGATTACATAGCCTGCCACTGGGCGATGTGAGAGATGAGATACTAATATAGTTGGCTACACACGTAGATGCAACGAGGAAAAGACTTGCGGACAGGGGTTCGACTCCCCTCGTCTCCACCATTGAAATCCACGAAAACCGTATTGCTTTAAGCAATACGGTTTTGTTGATGAGGGGGAAATATGACTAAAAATAAAAGTACTTTAAGACAACAACTAAGGTCATTTGTAAGAAATGGATATCTTTGGGATAAGATTATATCTATAAAGGAAAGTAATAATATGGAAGAAGACATAAACTACTCTATAACGTTAGATGTTCTAAATGATAAAATAAAGAAGTTTTTGAAAATTTGATGAGTTTAAAAAATGAATGGTGGATAGGTTATAATTAGGCTCAATTATCTTATTTAATTAGATATAAACTTCATATTAAAAAATAATGTTCATAGATTAATGAATTCAAGGTTTATTTTTCAATGAAAAGTAGTATAATATAAGTATATAGATATAAAAAAAGAAATTATAATCTTTTACTAGAGAGTGTGATTTCTATGTATAAATAACTGAATTATTTTTTATTAGAATCACTCTTATTGCCAGTATGAGTGATTTTTAATTTATCGTAAATAAAAGCTCCAAATATGCTAATTAATAGAGCATCAGAGTTACTTAATAATAATTTTAATATTTCAATACTTCCACCTCCTTCCTGATTGGAAGTAGGTTTAATTCTTAGTACAGAAATCATCACTCTTAGATTGTAATTTCTATTGTATTTTAACATAGACTAGATAAGTATTCCAATAGAAGAGGGTGGTGGGTATTAGTAGACCAAATCTTATAGTAGTAACTCCTGATGATGATTATGCAAATTAAATCGAGTACTTTAAATTTATAGAACATGAACTATCACATATTTGGTGGAATAAAAATATACCAAAAGGATAGAGAGGTGATTTAATGAAGGATATTAGAAGGGCAGTTGTATTTTATACGTTATTACTACTGTTAATATTATTATGTTTTTATATTGATAGAGTGTTTTAAATAATTAAGGCGTAAATCCACTAGTTTTTTAGCCTAATTACCTATGAAATATATATGTCTAAAACATTTGAATGTAAACGGTCAGTAGTGTAATAGCTATATGGAAATAAATGAGTTTATTAGAAAATAAAATAAAAAACAACTTAAATAAAGTAGCTTAATAGTGGGTATGGTTATTGTGAATCGTCTCCACCATTTAAAAATACGAAAGGATACTGATTTTAAACAGTATCCTTTTTCTTATATAGTTTCTATAAAATAAATAACTAATATCTTATTAAAATTGTTTATATTAACTATTAATTATGTAATATAAACAATTTTAACCTAATAAGGCGAAATTCCTCTTCCTCACCGTAGGAGGTGGAGGATGTAAGCCTACCGTTAGGTTATTTTTGATTTTCATAAAAAGATGTTATATAATAGAGTCAGTAGTAAATAATAATAAGGAGATAAA
>NZ_JBOFOR010000074.1:0-19800 GCF_051659545.1 Romboutsia sp.
ATAGTAGGAATAGATTTAGTTTACAAAAATATAAGTGAAGTAACAAAAACATTAATGGGGATAATAGTATCATTAAAGTGTATAAGCCTTAGTACATCCATTATATATACTTTGAGCTGTGATATACCTATAAATAAAAAAGATTTTATTATATGTTATTTTGAAAAAACATTTATTATAATTTCTATTTATTTTGCAATATATTATTTTTATATAGGGTACATAAGATGATTTTATAAATATTATATATAAACACAATATTTATAATAAATACAAAAACAAAGAATAGGAGAAAAACATGACAGACATTAAATTACTAGAAAAATATATAATAGAGCTATTAAATACTCCAAGCCCAACAGGTTACACTGAACATGTTTTAAACTATATAAAAGAAACATTAGAAAGTATAGGTGTAGATTATAAAATAGGGAATAAGGGTACTTTAGTGGCTACAATAGAAGGAGAAGATATAAATAAGGGTATTACACTTTCTTCTCATATAGATACATTAGGAGCTATCGTAAAAGAGGTTAAGTCTAATGGTAGATTAGCCATAAATCAAATTGGCGGATATATGATGCATGCAGTAGAGGGAGAAAATGTACTAGTACATTGTAGAAATGGTAAAAAATATGAAGGTACTTTACAAACTTTAAGACCATCAATCCATATTCATGGAAATGAAGCAAAAGATTTACCAAGAGAATGTAAAAATTATGAAATAATAATAGATGAGGAAGTTTTTACAAAAGATGATGTAAATGATTTAGGAATAGAGGTTGGAGATATAATATCATTTGATACAAGATTAAAAATAACAGAATCAGGGTTTATTAAATCTAGATATTTAGATGACAAAGCTTCAGTAGGTGCTGTTTTATATACAATAAACTATATAAAATCAAATAATATAAAGCCCAAGTGTAATCTTAATTTCTTGTTTAGCAATTATGAAGAAGTTGGACATGGTTCATCTAGTTTTATACCTAAAGATACAGCTGAATTTATTGCTATAGATATGGGATGCCCAGGTGAAGGTCAAAACTCTACAGAATACGACGTATGTATATGTAGTAAAGATTCTAATGGACCTTATGACTATGAATTTGTAAATGAACTTATAGAAGTATGCAGAACAAAGAATATTAACTACAAACTAGACATATATCCTAATTATGGTTCAGATGCAACTGCAGCATTAAAAGCAGGACTAGATGCAAAATTTGCATTGATAGGTCCAGGGGTATTTGCTTCTCATGGATATGAAAGAACACATATAAAATCTATTATAGAAACTATAAAATTAATAGTTGAATATGTAAGATTATAAAGAAAAAATAGTGTACAAAAAGCAAAATAAGAAAGAATAAGGCGGAAAAAAGTAGAAAATATTAAAAAAACAAGTATACTATGGTATAATAATTTTATGAATAAAATTAGATAAGAGGTATACTTATGAAAAAATTATCAATAAGTTTGCTTATACTTTGTAGTATTTTGATAAATATAGGGTGTACAACTAGTAGCAAATTAAAAGATAGTAACATAATAGATCTTAACTCATCTTCAATAATTGAAAACGAAGAAAGTGTACAGACTAATGAAATGGGAACATCTGAGGTAAAGGCAAGTAACGTGACTAAAGCTACAAATACTATTAAAATTCCTATAACATTAATGGCAAAAGACATAAAAGAAGAAAAAAATGTAAAGTATCTAGAAGTTAATGAAGAGGGAACTTTACAAGATAAAACGGAGCTTATAGTTAATGCTATTTCCAAAGAATGTTTTAATAATCTTCCTATGAAGGTAACTGTTGATAGAAAAGATATTGCCAAGGTTGAATTAATAGAGCCAGAAAATGTACAAAATAGTAGAGTATCCTGGAAAGATGATTATTTGAATGAATATATAAAAGAAGATACACTTAGTATTATATTAAAAAACATACTTCAAGAAGAGTACAAAGGAAAGTGGATAGAAAAGGTTCAATTGTATTATGAAGGAGAATTGATATCTTTAAATTAAAAAATCAGTATTAGAAGCTTAGAGGCTCTAGTACTGATTTTTTATTAGTTTTAATTAAACCTAAGTTTCTGTATTATTACTTTGTTGTACATTCTTATCTTGACTAGTAATATAAGTTGCAGTAAATAAAATACCAATACCAGCTAATAATTTTATTTGTTGTTTTGCAAAAAAATTACAAGTAGGAACTGTAACTTTTCTTACAGTAGGGCATACTAAATTAGCAGCAATTATTGCACAACCAGCAACTAGACCAGTTTTAACTATTGTATTATTATCAATATTTTTTTTAGGTAAAGATAAATGAGATGTTTCATAGTAATCTTTGTTGTATTCATTTGAAGTCATAAAATCACTCCACTCACTAGTATTTGAAAAACAATGTCTATAAATATAGTATGCAGTTAATTAAAAAATATAATTCAAAATGTAGAAATTTTAAGGAATATAGATTTAAAAAATAACAAAAGGTAATACGAATACATATAATATAAATAATAGTAACCACATTTAATCCATTTCATATAATTATAGTAGACAGCATGAGTTTTCTTATGCAAGTTTAAAATACAACAAAGGGGTTTTGGCATATTATGAGAAAGAAAAAGAGTTCAGGATGTTCATGCACACCTCAACCTGAGGTTTTTAATCCATGTAATGAAACAACAAGTTCATGCAAATCGGCAAATTCATGTAAACCAGTAAAAAATTGCAAAAAACCAACAAAAAAATATGTAGATTGTCCTTGTGATGATTATGACATAACGCATGAAGATAAATGTGTAAAACTAGCTAAACAAGCGGAAGAATTATTTGAAAAAGCACTAGAATGTGAATGCAAAGCAGTTGAAGCATTTGAACAAGCTAAAGAATGTGAAAAATCATCTAAAATGTTATGTGCAAAAGCAGAAGAATTAATGAAAAAAGGAAACTGTAGTGAAAAAGAATCTAAATTAGCAGAGTGCAAGGCAAAAGAATTAATTGAGAAATCAGAAAAACTATGTGAACAAGCCAAGTGTTTATTTAAAGAAGCAGAATGTATAGAAAAAGAAGCTCAAAGCAATTGTGAGCACGCTAAATGTTTATATGAAAAAGCTGAAGATCACAACGAAAAAGCAAAAACATTATATGCTCAAGCTATGAAGTGTGATGAAAAGGCATTACAATGTTATAAGAATGCAGGGGAAAAAATAAAAGAGTACGAAATGAAATCAAAAAAATGTGAAGACATAATGGGTAAATGCATGAATAAAATAGAAGCATGTGAATCTAAACAAAAATGCACTAAGCCAATGCCATTAGATATTAAAGGGGAAAAATGTAAAAAAGAATGTAAGAGTAATAAATGTCAACCATTCAAATGTGATGAAGAGATAATATATATAGAAGAAGAGGATATTAATATAAGTGGAGGATGTTCAACTTATGTAAGTCCAATGTATGATATGTATAAAATGCAATGTATGGGAGACTTTGCTCAACAATATCCATCTTTAGAAATGCCTTATATGAACGCATATATGGAACAGTATGAAGATATGAATGATATGTGGATGAATTATTATACAATGATGCAAAATATGATGATGCAAAATATGATGAAGCCAAGAGATTTAGATTAAAAAAAAGGATGCTTTTGCATCCTTTTTTTATTTTATTAATTCTCTTTCTATAATATTATACAAATTTTCCATCATAATATTAAACTGCTTAGTAGTTTTCACATAATTAGATACTAAAGGAAGATTAAAAAAATCTTCATAATCTTTATTTAATAGATTCATTTTTCTGGCGGCATCTTCAATAGTATAATTTGAATAGATACTATTTTTTTTAGTAATATAAACATCAAATTGTTTTTTTATAGATTTATTTTTTTCTAAATCTGTTTTACTTTTGTTCAGAGCTTTAAATTCAGGAGTATTTTTTACATAGTATGAAAACTCTTTAGCTCTTTGATTTATATCCATAAAGTATATCCCCCCCTTTATAAAAATATATATTGTAATATAAAAATATATACTAATTAATAAGATATATTTATAAAATATAAAATTAAAGACAAGTTAAGTCATGTAAAAATTGTTCAAACATTACACCATCATTTCTATCAGTTTTAAAGTTAACAGTATAATTTATTGATTTATGTATAAAATTACTAGCAGTTGTGATTGCAAACTTCAAGTCATTATTATTGACTAAAAGACCACAGAGTATAGAAGTGAATATATCACCAGTTCCGCTATAAGAATAATTATTGTACTCTGTAGAATTAAAAAACACTTCATTATTTAATTTATCATAACCTAAGTTTAGTATATTATTTTCTTCTATTATACCTGTAATCACTACTTTATCAGGTCCTAAATCCGAAATATCTTTGGCAATTTCAACAAGCTCTTCACGAGAAAAATATGTGCGTGTGTAATCTCTATCAGTTAAATAGCAAGCTTCTGTTAAATTTGGTGTTGCTAAATTAGATATTTTTACTAATGTCTTAATTTTATTTCTCATTTTTTCTGTAAAAATAGGATACATTTTTCCGTTATCACCCATAACAGGATCTATAACTATAAATGAATCTGGGTTTTTCTTAATAAATTCATAAACTATTTCTATTTGATTTTCAGAACCTAAAAATCCGCTGTAAATACAATCAAAACTAATATTAAGATTTTTCCATACATTAGAATACTTAGGCATTTCTTTAACTAAATCTAAAAATGTAAATTCAGGATACCCAGTTTGGCTAGATAATATTGCTGTAGGAAAAGGACAACATTGTACTTTTAGGGCTGAAATTATTGGAATAGCCACAGATAAAGAACATCTTCCTATACCTGATAAATCATTTATTGCAGCAATTTTTTTCAAAGTAGTAGCACCTCCATTGTTAGTACATAGTTATTATGTAAACATAATACAAATTATATAATTATATATTACTATTAAAACTTATAAAAAAATAGTAATATAAAACAAATTTCACAAAAATAAAATTACTATAGCAAATTAAACCTTAATAAAAGAATTAAAATTATTTAATTACTATTTGGATATAATAATATAAAATCAAAAGGCACATATAGCTGAAAATCAAAATTAAATAAAAAATGATGTACTTTTTGGGAGGTGCAGTTTTTGAAGAGACTTAAAATAAGGAAGAAGTACACCAAAGCTATGATTATGTTTATATGTTTAACTTTAGGCCTAATAATAAATATTTATATAAACAAAAAAGCCTATTTCAATGAAGACTCAGTAGTAACAAAGATTATTGATAAAGAAGATGAAATAAAGAATCAATATCAAATATTACTAGAAAGTCTATTTGATTATAGGAATGAAGCATTATTAGGAAAAAATGAAGAAATGTTAAAAGAACTATATGATATAGATAAAAAAACAGGACTTTGGGCGTATGAGCATGAATTTAAAAAAATGAAGTACCTAGAAAATTGGTCTAGTAAACAAGGTGTTAAGTTTAATGACATAAAAACTAGGGTTAAAATTAAGAAAGTTAAAGAAAAAGAAGAAGATTTATATGGAATTATATGTACAGTATCTACAGAATACAAGTATTCTTATGAAAATCAAAAAAATAAAACTAATATTTTTAGGATAGGTACATACCATTATTTAAATGTAAAAATTAAAGATAACCAATATATAATAACGAAGGAATGGTACACTGATCCTTTTGCAGATTCTCTCAATTTAGAGAATATAAAGTCAGAAGATATTAGAAATTATATACTATGCCAAGATGTCAAAAATATAGAATTAACTTCGGAACAGAAAAAAGCTATAAATTATGCTCATAGGTACTGTGGAGCAGCAGCAGATGAAGAATATGGATTTAAATTTAATCAAAATTATAAAAATTTCAATCCTGATGGAGGAGATTGTGCTAATTTTGCATCGCAAATAATGTATGAAAGCGGAAGATTCAAGAAAAATTCAATTTGGAATTACTCTAATGGAGATGGAACAAAAGCATGGGTAAATGCACAAGGTTTTAAAAGCTATATTGTAAATAGTGGAAGAGGATATTTAATAGCAAAAGGAATTTATCAAGATATATACAAACAAGCATATGATTTAAAGCCTGGAGACTTTGTAGGTTATGAAAAAGGAGGAAGAATAACTCATGTATCTACAGTCACAGGATTAGATTCAAGAGGGTATCCACTGGTAACTTGCCACAATACAGATAGATTGTTAGTTCCTTGGGATTTAGGATGGAGTGATAAATCTATAAAATACCATTTAATAAAAGTAAATTACTAACCTAAAATAAATTTATAATAAGGTTATACAGACGCCAGAGACCTAATAATAAATTGACAAATATTGGTAAATATAATAAAATTAAGATAAGGTTACAATAAAATGTAGCTAAATAATTGTGTGTTTTTTAGGAGGATTTATTAATGAAAACTGGTGTAGTTAAGTGGTTTAACAATGAAAAAGGTTTTGGATTTATATCTGTAGAAGGTGAAGGAGATGTTTTCGTACATTTCTCAGCTATAACTAGTGATGGATACAAGTCTTTAGAAGAAGGGCAAAGTGTTCAATTTGACGTAGTTGAAGGAGCTAAAGGTCCTCAAGCTGCTAACGTAGTTAAATTATAATCTAAAGTTCATATATATTAGTAACCCTAGTAATATGTGAAACAACAGCCGCTACATAAGCGGCTTTTTTTACGCTTAAGGAAATTATATTGCCTAAAAAACTGTGGATAAGTTACTACATTTAAGCAATGTCAACATATTTAGTGAAAGTAAAAAAGATTTTTAGCAACGCGCAGAGCCGTTGGCGATATGAGCGAAGCGAATTTTTTACGCTTAAAGATATTATAATTGAGGTTATAAATAAAATATGATAAAATTAATAATGCAAAATGATTTCTAATATAATTATTGTATAAAATACTAGAAGTATTTAAACGAGTATTTGGAGGTGTAGTAGAGTGAACATATTATTTTTTTTAACACCTAAAAGTGAAGTTGCATACCTATATGAAGACTACACTATGAGGCAAGCTTTAGAAAAAATGGAATACCATAGATACTCTTCTATTCCCATAATTGATAAAGATGGGAAATATGTAGGAACAATAACAGAAGGTGATTTACTGTGGACATTAAAAAATGATTTTTCATTAGATTTAAAGTCTGTAGAAGATGTATCTATTAGTAGTATTAAGAGAAGAAAGGACAATAGACCTGTATCTATTAATGCGAATATAGAGGATTTAATATCTAAATCTATGAATCAAAATTTTGTACCTGTAATAGATGACCAAGAAATATTTATAGGGATAATTAAAAGAAGAGATATAATAGGATATTGTTATAATAAGTTAAAAGCCTAGCAAATTGCTAGGCTTTATTATTAGTCATTGAATTTTACTTGACCTTCATATTTAGATTTAAGACTTTCTAATTTCTTAGAATAAACTTCGTTTTGTTTTTGATACATTAAAGTTTTTTCTATTTCATTTTTAACTTCTTCGTATTGAGAGTCTCCACCCTCTTGCTTCTCTTCTAACTTTATTAAGTGGTATCCAAATTGAGTTTGAACAGGTCCAGTTACTTCTCCCTTGTTCATATTGAAAACAACTTCTTCAAATTCAGGAACCATTTGACCTCTAGGGAATGTACCTAAGTCACCACCAGCATCTTTAGAAGGACAAGTAGAGTGAGCTAGAGCAGCATCTTCAAAAGTTAATTCACCAGCATTTATTTTGTTTAATAAATCATTAGCTGACTCTTCAGTTTCAACTAGTATATGCTTAGCAGATGCAGTTTCAGATTTATTGAATTTACTTTTATTAGCTTCAAAGAAAGCTTCTTTTTCATCTTCAGTTAATGTAACACTTGATAAAACCTTATTTATAGAATATTGTTTTAACATATTTTCTTCAACTTTTTGTAACTCAGCTTTGAAGCTTTCATCATTATGTAATCCTTCTTCTTTAGCCTCTATGAAGAATAATTCTTGGTTAACTAAATCTTCTAGTACTTGTTTTTTACCTTGCTCATTATTAAAATGCATAGCTTGGTATGGGTCTAAGCTAGTTAATACATTCTCAATATCAAGATTTGTAATTTCTTTTTCACCAATTGTAGCTAAAACTTTTTTTTCCATTATAGTAACTCCTTTATTAATGTATTTAATTACTAATATTTTCTTTCAATTTAAATAATATCAGAAAAAAAACTATATGTCTAATATTTCTAAAAAAGAGAATAAATATGCAAAAATATTTATAAAACTAATAAAGTAATGTGATGGCAAGTAGTAAAAGTGAAGAAAGTATACCCACCAGTCCTTCTTCTATTTTATATTTAAAAACTTGAATAGATGAAATATAAAATAGAAGTAGTACAAAAATCATTTTTAAAAATAGCCAAAATATACTAGTAGTAAATATCAAGAAACTGAATAACGTAAAAATAAATGATAGTAAAAGAGTTACTCTATATAAAATTACTATACGTTTTATTTTAGAGTTATTATTATAAAATATTGAAAATAAAATAATATAAACTGTTGCCAAAATGCTAAATATTGAAACCATAAAAAGTTCTAGTGAATGGCTAGAAACTGCAACTTTTTTATACCAAATCATTGGCCAAAAAAGCAAAACTAAAAATTTAAAGTAATTATCATAAAATTTTTCATTATTTATCATTAATTACACAACCTTTCAAATTAGTGAATAAACAAAAGTATCTATAAATAAATTAAAGCATACTAAACTATTAAATACTAGAATTATTATACCTATACATAAAAAATATATTATAGATTATGGACTTAACTAATATATATTATTATATACAAAAATTAATAATGTAAAAATTTGATAAGGTGGGATGTTTTATGTATAGATATTATACAAAAGGTGTATGTTCTAAATCTATAATTATGGATATAGAAGATGAGGTATTGAAAAATATTGTATTTGAAGGAGGGTGTGCAGGGAATCTAATAGGTATAAAACACTTAATAGAAGGTAAAAACATTGATGAAATTATATATATGCTTCAAGATATACCTTGCAAAGGAAGAGGTACATCATGCCCAGACCAATTATGTAAAGCACTTAAAATATACAAAAAATACGTATATGATAATGAATAAACAATATATCAAGTGAATATGTAAAACAATAAAAGGCCATAGAATATAAAAATTCTATGGCAAGTATTAAAAATATGATTATTAACTAGTAGTTAAAAATTTTTTATTGCTTGCTTAGTAATACAGCAACTTTAGCTTCTTGGTTATAGTAAACTTGAACTATTTGATTCTTTTTAATGTGTTCAAAATCTTCGCCACCATGAGCTATTTGTAATTTAACTGGTAATTTTCCTTGCTTTATAATAGCTATATATTCTTTTTTACCCTTTTTCTCAAGACTAATTAAATTTCCAGCATAGTTCTTAAAGTTTTTAGAATACTTTTCACTAGCTTTTTTAATATAGAAATAAGTTCCAACTGCTATTAATAGGTTTGCCACAAGTGTTGACCACCAAGGTAACTTAGCAAAAGCCCCTACTATAACAACAATTACCATTAAAATAATAGGTAAAATAGCTTTTCTCATGATTAACTTACCCATTATTTCGTTAGCTCTTTTTTCAGGGCCAGTCATTGTTTTTGATCTAGCAAAAGATTCTGCGAATTTGTCTTTAAAGCCCATATTAATCCTCCTAATTTAATAAATATTTAGTTATAATAATGTCATTATGCTTGAAACTAAAAATTTACTATATTTATATTATGTACAAGTTTTACATTAAAATTTATATCCAAGCAAATAGAAATATATTAATTATTTTAACATAGAATCATAAAAAAGAAAATAAATGAAATTATAAAAATGAATAAATATAAAATACTTATGTACTGTAAGTGCTAACCGTAAAATCATTTTATGAGATTAAAATAAATATGAATAAATGAAATAAGCAAAAAAGTGTAATATAATAATAGTGTTAATTAAAATATAGGGGCAAAAGTATAATCAAAAGGGGATTAATAAATTGATTGAAGATATAATTAATGGATATGATATTTTTAGAATAAAACAATCTATGTTAAAAAAAATAGATAAAGATTTAGTAGATCATGGATTGGAGACAGCATATATTGCATGTTTAATTGGGGAACAATTGGGATATGAAGGAAAAAAATTATGTAATCTTAGAATAGCAGCACTTATACATGATATAGGAGCATATAAAACAGAAGAAATGAATAACTTGAAACAATTCGAAATTGTAGATACTGGAAAACATGCTATTTATGGTTATTCTATTTTAAATCAAATGAAAGAACTAAATAATATTGCACCTATAATTTTATACCATCATCATTCTTATGATAATAGAGAAACATGTATAGATGATATTCAAATACCGGAGGAAGCTTTTATAATATCTTTAGCAGATAGAGTATCTATTTTTTGTAGACTATTAAATTATGAAGAAGATAAAATCATACAAGTAATACACAATTTAAATAAAAATTCATTTAAGCCTAAACACCTTGAAATTTTATATGAATTAATTGATAGCAAACATGTTATAAAAAATATAACTGATAGTAGCTATAAAAAAGAAATTAACAAAACAATAAAAGAATCTAAGCTTGGTTTAAGCATCATGAGGGAGTTTCTTATTTTCTTACCTTTAGCTATAGATTTTTTTAGCTTTGAAACATCTCTACATACAGTAAGTATATCTTCTATGGCAAGTAAAATATGTGAAAAAATGAATTTAGCCCCAATCTATAAAAGAAAGATTGAAGTAGGAGCATATTTACATGACTTGGGAAAAGTATGCATGCCTACAAAAATATTACATAAGCAAGATAGGTTGACAGAAGAAGAGTTTTATATAATGAAGAAACATGTAACTTATACTAGAGAAATTTTAATAGAATCAAAAATAGAAAAAGAGTTGGTAGACTTAGCGTGTAATCATCATGAAAAGTTAGATGGAACAGGATATGATAGAGGTTTAAAGGAAGAGGAATTAAGCATAGGAGATAGAATAATTAGTATAAGCGATATATTTTGTGCATTAACAGAAAAAAGAAAGTACAAAGATTCTTTTGATAAAAATAAAGTTTTGGGCATACTTTTTGATATGGCAAATAAAAATCAGATTGATAGGTCTATTGTAAATTTAATTAATGAAAACTATGAAGAAATTTTTGAAACAGTAGCTAATACTAAAAGGGATTACAATAACACTTTAAAAGATATATTAAAAGATTATAGTTATATATTAGAAAAAAATATTAATTTAAATATACTTTAGAAAAGGTGGAATTTATGGGGAAAATAAGAATAGGTATAATAGGTGCAGGTTTAAGGGGAACATATGAATATGCATCATATTTAAGTGAGCATATGGATAATTGTGAAATAGTATCTGTTGTAGAAAAAAGAAAAGGAAGAAGAGAGGTATTTAAACAAAAATACAATATAAAAGAAGAATATGTATTTGAGAACATAGAAGAATTTTTAAAACAAGATAAAATTGTAGACGGAGTAATAATTACTAGTGGTGATGATAGACATTATGAACATGCAAAAGCATTACTTGAAAAAGGATACAATATACTTTTAGAAACACCAATAACTAATACTTTAGATAGATTAGTACACTTAAATGATATATGTGAAGAATATAAGGATAAAGTTTTTATGGCTTCAAATTTATTAAGATATAATTCTGTTTTAGCTAAGTTAAAAGAAATAATAGACAGTAAAGAATTAGGAGAATTAATAAATATTCAATATAGCAATAAAATAGGATATTGGAAATTTGCACATGATTATGTAAGAGGAAATTGGAGAAATTCAAGTGATACAAGTCCTCTTATATTAAATAAGGGATGTAGTGATATAGATGTATTGTTACATTTAATAGGCAGTAAATGTAAAAAAGTAGCTTCATTTGGAGATTTAAAACATATAACTAATGAAAAATTTAAATTGAATATGAGTGAAAGTTGTATGGGCTGTAGTATTGAGATAGAATGTCCTTATTCAGCTAAAAAAATATATTTACAAGATAATAAAAAGGAAAATTACGCAGTGCATATAGATCCTACAGAAGAAAATTTATTAAATATATTAGCTGAAGGACCTTATGGAAGATGTATTTATAGATGTGATAACAATGTTGTAGATCATATGATTAATATATTAGAATTTGAAAATGGAGTAAAGGCTACATTAAACTTGTATGCATTTGCTAAAGAAAGTGAAATATGTATAAATTTAATGTTTAGCCATGGAGAAGTAGTAGCAAGTCTTTTAAAAGAAGAAATTATTATAAGGAAATTTATTGATGAAAAGGACAATATAGTAAATCTAAAATCTGATAATAAAGAAAAAGAGGAGCATAAAATTATAAAAGATTTTATTAAATTAATATCAGAGAAAGATTTTACAGAAAATAAATCTACTTCAAAATCAACAATAGAGAGTCATTATATTGCATTTGCACTAGAGTATTCAAGAGTTAGTGAAGAAGTGGTATATGTAGATGACTTTTTTGAAACTGCTATTAATATGACTAGGGAAATAGAGCTAGCATTATTATAAAATTTGTTGAGTTTATCCTATTAATGGTTTTGTACATTGCTTAAAAAAAGTATGGTATCTATTCATGATAAATATGATATAATCTTATACAAGGAAAGGTTTAACTAGGAGGAATAGATATGTCTGATGATAGAATAATTGATTTTAATGATTTAAAAAATAAAGTTAAAGATAGTGATGTAGATAAGTTTGAACAATATATATACAACTTGTATTTTTCTGTTATGGATGGAAGTATGACCATGGTTGAGTTCTCCCAAAAGATATTTGATTATATGAGAGAGAATAATATATCTCAAGAAAAATTTATGAATATACAAAAGAAATTTATGGAACGATATGGAATGGATTCAGAAGAAGTTGAAAAGCAACTTAAAAATCTTGGAATAGATCCATTAAATCCTAATTTTAGTAATATAAATTTAAATAATATAAAAGATATAAACAATTCAAAGAATGAAGAGTTTGAATCTATTAAAAAAAATACAGGTTTTTATGAAAAATATGGACATAAGATACAACCCAAAAATTGCACAACTACATTTATAAAAAATGACATAAACGATATAGAGATTATAATAGATCAAGAAAAAGTAACTCTTTGTAGTATCAAAAAAATAAATCTTATGGATGCAGAATTAAATGAATTTTTATTAGCATACAAGAATATGTTTAATAAAAAAATAAGAGTAGTTTTATGTGAAAACTACAGTGACTACGATTACTAAAAAAATATAAAAGCTAGAAAATTTACATTATTAAGAGTAAATTTTCTAGCTTTTTTACGTTTAAGTAAATTATATTATATCTTTTACAACTTTAATTCCGTTTTGTAACATACTATTTAAAAATACAATATTTAAGAGTTCAGCAGGATGAACTCCTGGTATATCATATGTATCAACTAAATTCATAGGAACTATTACATTTTTATTCATATTATGTTGGTTAAAATATGATTTTAAAGTTATTGCAAATTGATAGATACAAATATCAGTGCAGTCTCCAACTATAATAATATTTTCTATAGTATCAAAATCAATCTTATCTAATGCAAAAAAACCATTAGTAGAGTTTTTAGGAATAACTTGTATATTATCAATTAACTTAAGTTCATCTACTATTTCGCTTTCAATATGATTTTCTAAACAATGAGAAGGATAGCTTTTTAGTTCAAGAGAATCAGCAGTATGAGTATCTGTGAAGGCAATAATACTATTTACTTCCTTAGCTAAAGGTTTTACAAAGTTAAATATTGGGTTTATTAAAGATTCGACCCTAGGAGAATACAATGCTCCGTTTCTTGCAAATCCATTGTTCATATCTACTATAAAAATATCTGTACTTTTCAAATTTAAGCTAGAAATACTTTCTGTAGGTAAAGTATCTAGGTTGACTTTTAATGCCTGCAATTCATTTAATAAATTTTCCATTTGTAAATACCCCCAGTAATATCTTTTATATAAATGATATTACAAAACAATTACTTTAAAGTCAAGACTAGTGTAAAGACAAAGAAAAACTACCTTAAAATATTTAAAGTAGTTTTTTAAAAGGAATTAGTTGTTCGCAAAGGTCGAATACCTTCCTCTGCTAAATATTATGCTAATTATATTGAATTTGATACCTATATTAATATTATTTTATAATTAATTTTGCCAATAAAGTTATAATAGGAAGTGCTATTATAGTACGAGTTAAAAATATTATAAATAAATCTTTTAAGTTAAGAGGAATATCAGATTTTAATATAACTGCCCCTGTTTCAGTTAAATATATTAATTGAGTGATAGATAAAGCACCTATTATAAACTGTGTAAGTTGGCTTATTCCCTCTCCAGATACCATTATTGATGGTAAGAACATATCAGTAAAACCTACAAGTATAGCTGGAGCAGCTTGTGTCGCATCAGGTATCTTTAAAAATTCTAATATATAAACAACTGGTAAAGATATAACATTAAAGAAAGGTGTAAATTCTGCAACAATAAGTGCTAAAGTACCCCAAGCCATAACTAAAGGTAAAAGACCTAAGTACATATCAACAACTGTTTTACATCCATTTATTAATATATCTTTAAATGAAGGAGCAGCAGAAGCTCTAGTCAGTGCTTTATTTAATCCAAAGTTAAACACACTCTCACCTTCAGGAACTAATTCTTCTTTTAAGTGAGGAACATTATTATAAGTTGAGTTTTTAAATTTAGCTAGTGGATATATACGAGGCATAATTAATGCACAAGCTAAAGATGCAACACATACTGTACCGTAAAATGGAACAAATAGTGGCATAAGACCTAATTGGTCAGCTATAACAGTTGAAAATGGTAATGATACTAGAGAGAAGCAAACTGAAATAGTAGCAGCTTCTTTAGCTGTATAAAACCCTTGCTTATATTGAGTATTAGTTATCATTATTCCAAGAGTACCATCTCCGAGCCAAGAAGATAGGGCATCAACAGCAGAACGACCAGGAACTTTAAATAACATATACATAGATTTAGATACTAGGGTACCGAATAAATCCATAAGACCGAAATCTACAACTAAGGGCAATAAGAATCCTGAAACTAAGAATATTGCAAGCAAACTAGGTAAAAGAGATAATACTACTTGCCCAGTTAATTCTGACTGTATAACTTCAGGTCCAAAGCCAAATACTACCATGCATATGAACACAGCACCTAAAATTCGACATACTAGCCAGAAGGGTGAAACATTTAAAAGTCCTTTTAAAAATTCATTTTTTATATTAACAAATTTGCTAGCTACAGATAAAACAGCAGAGGTTACAATAACTACTAATGCAATGTTTAATAAATAATCAGCAGCAACTATTTTTATAAGCTCAGCTAAAAATCCTATTCCTATGTTTATAGGAGATAAACCTTCTAAAGGGAAGATTTCACCATATGGTAATGGTATTATAAATAAAAATAATCCAAATAAAGATGGGATTAAAAATTTAAGTAGATTAGAACTACTTGTACTAGGTAATGATGCTACGTTTTTTTCCATAAATAAACTCCTCCAATTTTAAATTAAAATAAACAATAAAAAAAGTCCCTTGGTCATTAAAGACCAAGAGACGAAAATATCCGCGTTACCACTCTCGTTGATAATCAAAAATAAATTTTATGACTATCCACTCATATACTCTTAAGGCGAGATAACCAATTACCATACTTAATTTCAAGTAATCTTCTCAAAAGCTCTCTTCAGCTAAACTTCATTACCAAGCTTCCACCGTCCTTGGCTCTCTATAAATTTCACTTAACTTACTCTCTTTATCACTGAATTTATTAATTTTGATTTGTTTATACTATGTTAAAATAATTTAACTAAAAAGTCAACTTTTTTTATTGCTTAGTTTTTAGAATTAGAAATTTCTTCAGCTAAGTTATTCAAGTATTCCCATCTTTCATATTTATACTCAAGATCAGATTCTGCTTTTGATTTTGCATCAATTACCTCTTGTAATTTAACAAAATCAGTAGCAAACTTTGAGGTACTAGCTTCAAGTTCTTCTATTTTTTTCTCTAGTCTTTCTATATCACTATCTATAGTTTCAAATTCTTTTTGTTCATTGTAAGTAAACTTAAGTTTTTTGTCATTTTTAGGTTTTTCTTTTTTTACAGATGTATCAAGTTCTTTTTCTTTAACTTCCTCTTTAAACTCAATACCTTGTACTTCTCTGTAAATAGAATAATCACTGTAGTTACCTGTAAATATATGAATTTTACCCATACCTTCATAGGCAAATATTTTATTACAAATTCTGTCTAAGAAATATCTATCATGAGAGACTGTAATAACAATACCACTAAATTCATCTAAGTACTCTTCAAGTATATTAAGAGTATCGATATCTAAATCATTAGTAGGCTCATCTAGTAAAAGAACATTTGGTGCTAACATAAGAGTTCTTAGCAAATGAAGTCTACGTCTTTCTCCACCAGACAATTTACCTACTAAAGTATACTGCATAGTAGAGTTAAATAAAAATCTCTCACACATTTGAGAAGCTGAAATTTTAGTGCCATCAGAAGTTTCTATATAGTCACTTGCTTCTTTAACATAGTCAATAGCTCTCATTTCAGAGTGCATATGAGAATCATCTTGGTCAAAACAACCTATTTTAACCGTTTCTCCAATTTCTATATGACCACTATCTGGAGATAATTTACCATTGATTATATTTACAAGAGTAGATTTACCCATACCATTTTTACCGATTATACCTATTCTATCAGTACGAGCTAAAGTATAATCTAAATCATCAATAACAACCTTATGGTCAAATGCTTTAGAAATATGATGAAGCTCTATAATTTTTTTACCTAACCTTGTTGAACCAACTGAAATATCTATCTTATCTTCAGGAGAGTAAGAATCTCTATTAGTTAATTCATCAAATCTTTGAAGCCTAGCTTTTTGTTTTGTAGTACGAGCCTTAGCACC
Organism: Romboutsia sp.; assembly: GCF_051659545.1. GTDB lineage: Bacteria > Bacillota > Clostridia > Peptostreptococcales > Peptostreptococcaceae > JBOFOR01. The sequence continues at coordinate 17,126 of NZ_JBOFOR010000074.1, forward strand.
ACGTCTAACCCAAGCAAGTTCATTTCTTATTAAATTCTGACGTTTTTCTTCCATACTAGACTCTATAGTTATCCTTTCAAATTTCTTTTCTAGGAAAATAGAGTAATTACCTTCGTAGCTAAATAATCTACCTTTGTCTAGTTCAATAATTCTATTACAAACACGATCTAAGAAATATCTATCGTGAGTTATCATAAGTAATGAACCTTTTCTTGAATTCAGATATTCTTCCAAATAATCTATAGTGTCATTATCTAGGTGGTTGGTAGGCTCATCTAAAATTAATAACTCACATGGAGTAATAAGAGCCGAAGCTAAAGAAACTCTTTTTCTTTGACCTCCAGAAAGTGCACTTATTTTTTGATTAAAATCAGTAACGCCAAGCTTAGTTAAAACTGTTTTTGCTTCACTTTCTAAATCCCAAAGATTAAGCGTATCTATTTTTTCTTGCAGAGATATTAATTTTTTATTTAAGTCATCACTGAAATTATTATTTACAGCTTGTAGAGTTTCTTCATATTCTAAAAGTAATCTCATTTCCTGAGAAGTTCCTTTGAATACTTGTTCTAAAACAGTAAATTCTTCATTGTGATCAGGATTTTGAGGTAGGTATTCAACTCTTACAGTATTTGCCTTAGTAAAAGTACCGCCATCTGGAACTTCAAACCCAGCAATAATTTTAAGTAAAGTAGATTTACCAGTACCATTTACACCTATAATACCGATTTTTTCTCCGTCGTTAATACCGAAAGAAATATTTTCTAATAATGTTTTTTCTGAATAACTTTTACTTATATTATCTAACGTCATTAAATTCATATTATCACCTTTAATTCTTTTTTATTTTTATAGATTTTTTTCAAAGTGTTGGTAGTCAGGGTTTGTCCAATTTCCGCCCCAGCTCCAACCTCTATTTACAAATGCATTGTATAAATCATCACCTTTAGTAATCATACCTTTTTGGTAAGTGGCTCTATCTTTATACATATATCCTTCGCTTGGACTTACTTCATCGCCTTTAACATGAGGGTTTTGTAGTGGGTTTATATCAATTGCCAAACCTTTACCATGATTAGAAATTTGATTGGTACCTGCTATCGTTCTATAACAAAATGAAGAGCTATTATTATTAGCCATAGAATCTTCATCAATAGCATTGTACTCATCAATTAACTTTATTTTTTCAATAGGGAACTTTTTATCGTATAGTTCTTTAAATATATCAACAACTTCAGCTGCAACCTCATTATTTACAACCATTTCTCCAATGTGAATTTTATCATCGAAACCATAATAAGTTAAATTCAAATAAGAAAGTGTATCAAAACTTATAGGCTTATTTTCAGGCATAGAAACACCTATCATTTTATCTCTTATATCATCTGGAATTGAAGTATAAGAAAATACTGGTTCAAAAGCATCTTCTTCAACTTTTTTATCAGATTCATTAGAGTTATTACTAGACACAATATTGTCCTTATTAACAACAATATCTGAAGTAATATTATTATCATTGGCATCATTTGATTTAATATTATAAATAAAATATATGGATACAGTTACAACACAAAATATTATCAAATATTTTAGTTTTTTCATAGTCAATCACCCCTTTAAAAGTTTTACATTGAAAATAAACACATTTAATATTAAAATTTTATTAGATATGATAATTTAAGTATAAAACTATATACTATTATAACTCATAAATACAAAGGTCACTAATAGTATTTAATAATACTTTTAATATATATGCAACAAGTTAGGGGGAAAAAGAATGGAGATTTATATTTCGCAGTTAGATGAAAGTAAAAAAGTAGTTCCTATTGTAAAAGAATACAACGTAGGATTAGAAGTAGTACAATTTGCTAGTCCTTATATACTAGATAATTTAGAAGAGTGTATAAGTTCATACAAAAATGAGATAAAAGAAATTTTAGGCAGTACAAGCCTTTCCATTCATGGACCATATGCAGATTTAATTCCTGGCACTAGAGATAAGATGATAGCAAAAGTTGCAAAAGAAAGATTTGAACAAGGATATAAAGTAGCAAAAGAGCTAGGAGCTAAAAAAATAGTCTATCACAATTCATATACTCCCAAGACCTATACTAATATTGAATGGATGAATAATAGTATAAAATTTTGGAAGGACTTTACCAAAGATAAATTGGAGGATATAGAAATACATATTGAAAATACCTTAGAAGATGATTATGAATTAATTAAAAACTTAGTTGAGGAAATCAACCATCCTAATTTCTCAATCTGCTTAGATATAGGTCATATAAATGCTTATTCTTACCTGACCTTAGAACAGTGGATGAGTGGGTTAGGGGATAAAATAAAGCATATGCATATACATAATAATTATGGAGAAAAGGATACTCATAGTGGCATACAAAATGGGAATATGAATATTATAGAACTTTTAAATTATGTAAAAGAAAATATGGAAAATACAAGTATTTCCTTGGAAATTGTAGATATAAATCAACTTAAGGAGTCTTTAGAATTATTAAGAGAATATAATTTTAGGCTTTTCCAAGAAATAAAATGACCGTTTTTTAGAAGCTATCGCTTAGTCACTGAAATTCGGTTATTTTTATGTTTTTATATTTTCTTCAAAAGTGATTTTATGATTTTGGACAAAGTTTCCCCCTCCCCATAGAAAT
>NZ_JBOFOR010000075.1:0-32866 GCF_051659545.1 Romboutsia sp.
AACAATATACAAATCGAATTATTTGTAATACGTAAATAGGAAATTATGTTAATCATAGATGATTAATATAATTTCCTATTTGTTTTATAAAAAATCAATTTATACAATTTAATTACGAAATATTCACAAAAATTAAAAAATATTTTTTTAAACCCAAAATTTAAAAAAGTTTACATAATAAAATTATATTCAACCCAATATGTGGCATTTATATACAAAAACATTTTAAGCCATTTAAATCACTGCTAATCGTGTGATAGTTACTAAAGGTCTAAATGTAAGTACAAGTTGCTCGGAGTGCCTTAAAAACAATTTAAAAGATTGTTCTAAAACGTAATTTTATTACTTATCCTAATTTAAATAAAGTTTCAGAAATTTTATCGCTAGCCTCAATGTCCATTTCTTTAAGTGCGTGTGAATAAATATTAAGAGTAGTATTAATATTAGAGTGACCTACCCTTTCTGAAATAATTCTTATAGGAACCTTAGAATTTATAAGCAATGTCACATGGGAGTGCCTTAAGTCGTGAAATCTAATGTGTTCTAAATTATTCTCTTTTAAAAAGCGACTAAATTTTTTACTGAGAACATCTTGAGCTATAGGTTGCTCATTTTTATCGAAGAACAGTAAATTTACTTTATTTTTAATTTCTCCTTTTATTTTTTTCTCTAATTGACTTTTCTTATAATCCTTTAAAAGTAGTATAATTTCACTTGGAGCTGTGATTGTTCTTTCGGAAGTTTCTGTTTTAGGTTCTTTTAGTATGACTTTTCCTTCATTCCTAACACTTATTTTTTCTACTGTTATTGTACTTTCGTTAAAATCTATATTGTTCCAAGTTAAACCTAGTATTTCTGAAATTCTAAGTCCTAGCCCAGAAGCTAAAAAAATTGGTAATTCTAATGGTGTACCTTTGGAAACATTAAGTAGTTTTATCATATTTGCTGTATTATAAATGTTATTCTTAAACTTTTTTACTCTAGGAAGTTCAATACAATTTACTACATTTTCTCTTACAAGTCTTAATCTATATGCTTTTTTAAAGGCTAAATTTAATATATTTATATGTATTTTTATAGTTTGCGGACTTAAAATTCCCACTAAATCATCAACATAATTTTGTATATGAATCGGTTTTAACTCCTCTATTTTATAATCTCCAAGCATAGGTATTATATATTTTTTACAAATTCGATTGTAACAATTATAAGTTGTAATTGATAAATTAATCTTATATTTTTCTAGAAAGTCTATTAAAAAAGCCTCTAATGTCATTTCGTTTGGAACTAAAAAATCATCTTTGAAAATAGTATCTTTTAGTTCTGTAAGCTTCTTAGAAGCTTCTCTTTTTTTATCGAATGCCCCCATATTTTTTTGTATCTTTTTACCAGTATCTTTGTCTTTATATTCTAAATAAACTATGTAATTTTTACTCCTCTTTCTAATAAACACAAAACTCATTATATACCTCCTGTAATTTACATTTATATTTTTATTATAACATAAAAACAAAACAAAAAACATTTAAAACTCTGACATATAACTGACATAATCTGATAAATTGAAGTTTAATCCGTTGGAAATACTGAATATTCTTCGAATGGCATAAAAGTATATATTTTATGTTTTATAAGAACCGTTGTACCGCCAATAACATAAATTATATATATACTACAATAAATTCTTATAATAAAAAGTAGTAAAAATATATAACTATAAAGGGATGATAATCTTGTTAGAAAATATTAATAGCGATTGGATAGATAGCCACTTAAGATTCGTCCTAGCTAATAACTACAAAAGGTGTGAGAGCGAAATAACTAAGGGTTTTTTGGGTACATTAGAAGAAATTGATTTATCTGGAAAAAATATAAGCAACTTAAAAGGCATACAATTTGCAAATAACACTAAAAGTTTAATATTAAATAAAAATAATATCAAAAATGCTAATCACCTTAAAACATTATCTAAATTAACAAATCTAGAACTTAGTGAAAATAAAATAGAGGATATATTCTTTTTAAGTAATTTAAAAAAGTTAAAAACCATCAACTTAGAAAGTAATAATATTTCTGAAATACCTAACTTATCATACTTACGAGATTTAGAATCAATAAATATATCTAACAATAGGATAGTTAATTTGTGCTTTATAGATGGTATAACTTCTAAAAATATTAGGATTATAGGTTCTGAGCAATGTATATTATTAAAACCAGTATTAGTATATCTAAACTCTGACTATACATTTTCACCACAATTATTTTGGGACAGAGAAACTCCTGTATATTGTGATAATATTCAAGTTACAGGAGGGTATGAAAATATAGAAACAAACGAAAGACCTTCTATGTTGTACTCTACATCTAAAATAACTATAAAAAAAGTAAATTCTGATTGTATAATCAAAGCTGATTTTTACCATGAAACACTATTTTTAAAGTCAGGAATATTTAGCGGTATCGTTATTCAACAAATAATAGTTAAATCATCAAAAGAACAATTCAATATAGAGAAACTTAAAATATATAAAAATACAGGTATAATATACGGTAGTTTAAAATTACAAAACACAAATGTAGAAGTATTTCAATCTAAGAAAAATAATGAATTAAATGAAGTTATAGCTAACAGAACTATTACTCTAATAGACTCCAAGGGTGAAACTTTTTACAGTAGAACAAATTTAAAAGGAGAATATGAATTTGAAAATCTAAGTTGCGGAAGATATACGTTACTTTATCCTTTTATAATAGGGTATCAGTATCTAACACCTAGTCTTTATATTATTAATCTAAAAGATGAAGAATGTGTAGATATAAATTCTTCAATAGTTTTAGATTAATTTATTCTGTTAATAATTTTCATATACAAAAATGCAATTAATATTAATTTTAAATAAAGAGTATTAGCTTATGCTAGTACTCTTTATTTTTTGTGAAAACTTATGTATAATTAGATTCTAACATACAGTAAGGAGAATGATCATGAGAAGAAGAAAAGTAAAAGGTGCAGACGAAAAGCTATTAAGTTACGAGGATTACGTTCTTAGAGATGGAATTGAAGAAATAAAAGGTAAATGGAAGCAAATATTTAAAAATAATAATCCGATATATGTTGAATTTGGAACAGGTAGAGGAAAATTTATAAGTACATTGGCTAAACAAAACCCAAATATAAATTATATAGCATTTGAAATAAAGGAAGAAGTTATTATAAAAGGTGTAGAAAAAGCAGCTGAAGCTAAGTTAGAAAATATACTTTTTGCTTGGGCAGATGTGAAAAATGTATTAGACTATTTTGAAGAAAGTGAATTATCTAGAGTATACGTTAATTTCTGTGATCCGTGGCCGAAAAATAGATGGGCTAAAAGAAGATTAACTCATACTAATTTTTTAGATATGTATAAGGTGTTGCTTGATTCAGAAGGAGAACTTCATTTTAAGACTGATAATGAGAAACTTTTTGAATTTAGCTTGAATGAAATAGCTTCTAATGATTGGTTACTTAAAAATATTTCACTAGACTTAGCAAATAGCGACTTTGAAAATGTAACAACAGAATATGAAGATAAATTTATGTCATATGGTATGAAAATATTTAGATGTGAAGCTAAAAAACGTAAATAACAAAAAAAGGTTGTGAGAAAATCACAACCTTTTTTGTTAGAATATACCATTCTTTTGATTAGTAGAATAGATACCTAACATAGCTATAACTATATATACACAGTATAAAGTTATTCTTATATTTTGAATATTTATGCCCATTAGTTCTACATTAGCATACGATTGAGGCATTACAACTAATAAAGACGCTATCGTTATAAGCAAAGGGTTTATTACTATCTGCTTATCAGTCCTTAAAATCATTATTTTTCCTACCCATACTATAGATAATATAAAGAATAATATTTTAAGAATAAATTCTAAGTCGTCTAACATAATCAAAACTCCCATTCACTCAGTGGATTTATTTTTAGTATTTACTTAAGATTAAAACACTATTTACATAAACTACATTATATTATGTTTTTGTAAAAAAATAAATGAATTTCATAAAATTATATTAAATTTATTATAAGAAGGTAATAATAAACTAAAAGTAATTAAGGAGGATATATATATGTGTCTATATAATTACAATAATAAATTTAGCTCAAGTGATGCTTATAATACTGAGGAATATTTATTGTTAAGTCAAATTTATGAATCAATAGCCTCTAATGATAATGAAAAAGCAATAGAGCTTACAAAACAACTAATTGCTATGCAAAGTTCAGATGATAGTATAAAAACCTTACAGAAGGCATTAAACTCCTTAAAATAATTATATAAAATATAATTTATAAAAAGTTCCTTATAATAATATCTAAAGAATTTTTGTGGTTAAGTCAAATATATTTACTAGACAGCTATTAATATTTGTTGCATTTAAGTTAAATTATTTAGGTAATAAATAATAATGAGATATATTTAATTCCTAAAAAGCATATTAATTATATATATGTTTTTAGGAGTGATATACAATGAATTTTAAATTTTTAGATTGGTATACTCAAGCAATAGGAGCCACATTTGGTTTAATGACATGTATATATTCATATTTAAATGGATATATGTTTGTATATGGTAATATAGGCAGGAATTTTGATTCTCTAGGTTTTAATGGAATTATTTCTAGTTATATATTATTTCCTTTATGTATATTTACATTAATATTATCCTTTTTAAAATCTCTATCTAAAAAGAGTTTTTGCTTTAAAGGTATAAATTTATATTATTTAAATATGTGTACTATACTTACTACTATAATAGTAGGATTTATGGGAGCTAGGCTTTATTTTACTATTCCAGCCATATTTATGATTTTAAATCTGTTTAATATTTTTAAGAGTAATACTACAATTATTGAGGAGCCTACAGAAAGTGTGATAGAAGGAAGTCAATTTGATAGTAATGTAGATAATACACTATGTCAAAAAGGTGAAGTTATCTCTGAAAATATAAAAATATTGTTAACAAAAAAAGAAATGGCTAGAGAACTTTTAGTTAAAAATGCTGATAAACAATTTATAATGGATATTACAGGATTGACTAAGGAAGAGATTGAAAGTTTAGAGAAAGAAAAAAATATATAAAATTATAAGGTGTTGGTGTAATCATCAGCACTTTTTATTTTACAAAAATATTATTTGTGATATAATATTAGTACCAGGTAATAATACAAGGAGGTAAAAATGAATATTAATGATATTAAAGAGTTATTGTTAGTCATAGACAAAACGAATTTAGAATATGTAAAACTTGAAAATAATGAATTGAAGCTAGAAGCATCAAAAATAAATAATAGTGTAAGTGGAGATATTTTACATTTTGATACACCTAATTTAATAAATAGAGATATAGGTACAGTTATAGACAATGAGGGTGCTAAGCATCAAGATAAATGCATTGAAGATAAATATATAGTTGCACCTTTAATGGGTACATTTTATAACGCTTCAAAACCTAATGAAAAAAGTTTTGTTAAAGTAGGAGATATTGTAGAAAAAGGGGATACTTTATGTATTCTAGAAGCTATGAAGCTTATGAATGAAATAACTAGCGAAGAAAAATGTGAAATAATTGAAGTTTTAGTTGAAAATGAAGAATTAGTTGAATATAACCAACATTTATTCAAAATAAAACCACTATAATTAGGAGGTCTTAGAAATGTTTAATAAAATATTAATAGCAAATAGAGGAGATATTGCAGTAAGAATAATTAGAACATGCAGGGAAATGGGAATAAAAACTGTATCAATATACTCAGAAATAGATAAGGAATGCTTTCACAGATACCTAGCTGATGAATCTATTTGTATTGGACCCAACAATATCAGTAAAAGTTATAATAATATAGATAACATAATATATCTAGCATTGAAACTAAATTGTGATGCTATTCATCCTGGATTTGGTTTTTTATCTGAAAATGCAGAACTTGCTAGAAAGTGCGAAGAAAATAATATTACTTTAATTGGACCAACAAAAGAACAAATAATTTTAATGGGAGAGAAGTGTAAAGCAATAGAAACTATAATCAATTTAAATATACCAGTTGTACCAGGGTCAAATGGTATTTTAAAAAATAAAGAACAAGCTATTAAAATTGCAAATGATATAGGCTATCCAGTAATAATTAAAGCAGCCAATGGCGGTGGAGGAAAAGGAATGAGAGTAGTAAGTTCAGATGAAGAACTTTTAGCTGGCTTTGACATAGCTAGTTCAGAAGCTTTGTCAGCCTTTTCTAATAGTGATTTATATATGGAAAAGTTCATAGAAAATCCTAGGCATATAGAAGTACAAGTTTTTGGAGATAAATACTCAAATGTAATTCATCTAGGAGGGAGAGATTGTTCTATGCAAAGAAGAAACCAAAAAGTAATAGAAGAGTCTCTCAATTCATATTTATCAAAACAAGAAAAAGAAAAATTATATAAGACTGCTGTTGATATAGTAAAAGGGATAGGGTATCTTGGGGCTGGTACTATAGAGTTTCTAGTAGACTCATGCAAAAGGTTTTACTTTATAGAAATGAATACAAGGATACAAGTAGAGCATCCTGTAACTGAAATGATTACCAATATAGATATGATAAAGCTTCAAATAGAAATCGCAAATGGAAAACCTATACCATTTAATCAAGAAGATATTATATTCAGAGGTCATGCTATCGAGTGTAGAATAAATGCTGAAAATCCAATGGAAGATTTTACTCCTTGCCCTGGAAGAATAAATTCTATAAATATTCCTGGTGGCTTTGGAGTAAGATTTGATACTTTCATATATGCAGGGTATACAATTCCTCCTATTTACGACTCTATGATTGGTAAACTTATTTGCTGGGGAGAGAGTAGAGAAGAGTGTATAAATAGAATGAATAGAGCATTAGATGAGATTATAATAGAAGGGGTTGAAACAAATGTAGAGTTTCAAAAGCTACTTATAAATAGCCCTACTTTTAAAAACAATGTTCATAACACTAAATTTATAGAAAATGAGTTTTTAGTGGAGTTCAATATGATATAAAAGGAGTCAAGTAAATTATGATAAAGAAGTTTTTAACAATAAAGGATAAAGAAGCTAAATATGTTACAGTTTCTTTAAATAATAACTTCAAAGAAAATAGTGTAGATGATAAATTTTGGATTTACTGTAAAGGTTGTAATAAGCATATTTTCAAAAAAGAAATAGAAGATAATTGGAGTGTATGTCCTAAATGTTCTACTCATTATAAACTTAAAGCAAGAAATAGAGTAGATTTATTAATTGATAAAGGCAGTTTTTTTGAATTTCATTTTAATATAAAGCACCAAGATATAATTAACTTTCCGGGATATTTAGATAAATTAACTTTTTATAAAGAAAAAACTAAGGAAGAAGAAGCTGTTATTTGTGGTTATGGAACAGTTAATGAAATAAAGTCTGTTATTTGTGTTATGAATCCAGAGTTTATGATGGGTAGTATGGGTTCTATAGTTGGAGATAAAATAACTTATTCAATAGAGTATGCATACGACAATGACCTTCCTATAATAATTTGTTCAGCATCAGGAGGCGCACGAATGCAAGAAGGTATTATTTCCCTTATGCAGATGGCAAAAACCTCTCAAGCCCTTTCAAGGATGGAAGAGAAGGGGTTGCCTTATATTTCTATACTTACAGATCCGACAACAGGAGGAGTTAGTGCAAGTTTTGCAATGCTTGGTGACATAATTATGTCTGAGCCAAATACACTTATTGGATTTGCTGGGAAGAGAGTTATAGAGCAAACAATTAATCAAAAACTACCAGAAGGATTTCAAAGTTCAGAATTCCTTTTAGAGAATGGTTTTATAGATATGATAGTAAATAGAAAAGAAATGAAGAATATACTGCATAGATTATTAACTATGCATAATTTACCTAATACACAAAGGCAATAATTAAAAGGAGGTTTTATTATGTATTCAATGGCTATAGATAATCAAGAAAAAATAAGTAGACTAGAAGAAGACATAAGAAAACTTAAAGCTATCTCCTTATCAAGTGAAATAGACTTAAGTAATCAAATAAATGACTTAGAAAAGAAGCTTAATAATATAAAAAAACATACAATTGTAAACTTGTCTGCTTATGAAAAGATAAGTTTATGTAGGGATATTAAAAGGCCTACAACTAAAGAATACATAGAAAAAATGTGTTATGATTTTTTAGAAATACACGGAGATAGATTATATAAAGACGACCCCTCTATAATTTGTGGAATTGGTAAGATAGAAGAGTTCAGTGTAACAATAATAGGACATCAAAAAGGAAGAGATATAAAAGAAAACATTAAAAATAATTTTGGAATGCCACATCCTGAAGGCTATAGAAAAGCTTTAAGAGCAATGAAACAAGCAGAAAAGTTCAATAGACCTATAATAACTTTTATAGATACTCCAGGTGCATTTTGCGGTATAGAAGCTGAGCAAAGAGGTCAAGGTGAAGCTATCGCCAAAAACTTAATAGAAATGAGTAAAATATCTGTTCCTATAATTAGTGTGGTAATTGGAGAAGGAGGAAGCGGTGGAGCACTTGGTATAGGAATGGGAAATGATATCTGCATGCTAGAGCACTCTGTGTACTCTGTCATATCTCCAGAAGGCTTATCTAGTATTTTATTTAAAGATTCTTCTAAGTCTAAAGAAGCTAGCGAAGTAATGAAGCTTACTAGTGGCGATTTGAAAGCTTTAAGCATTATTGATAAAATAATAAAAGAACCTTTTGGAGGAGCTCAAGAAGATATAAATACAGTTTCAAAAGAGTTGAAAAAATATATTTTAGATAGGCTAAATTATTATAAAAATATTAGTAATGATGAAATAATTACCCTTAGATATAAGAAATTTAGAGAAATAGGTAGATGTATATAAAAAAATAAAGGTATTTTTTTATTGAGTATAGAAATATATTTTTAAAGTCTAACCAATAATGGGGGGGCTATTAAATGGAGATACTAAAAGTATCAGCAAAATCTAATCCAAATTCTGTAGCAGGTGCTCTTGCAGGAGTATTGAGAGAAAAGGGGAGTGCTCAATTCAAGCAATAGGAGCAGGGGGCTTTAAACCAAGCAATAAAATCCATTGCAATAGCTAGAGGTTTTGTGGCTCCAAGTGGTATGGATTTAATTTGTATTCCAGAATTTACAGATATACAAATTAACGGAGAACAAAAAACAGCAATTAAATTAATTATTGAACCTAGATAAAAAATATCCTTTAACTTACTAAAACTAAAAATTAATAACGACTAATTATTTATAAAAAAAATGCTAGAAGAATTTCTCCTAGCATTTTTTACTTTATCGTTACTAAATTATGAATATTTTATGGTCACGAAGGTTAATATAAGTAAGATGATTATTATATATTTAAAAGGAGATTTTTATGTAATTAAGAAGAGCTGCTGAAATAGTCAATTCAAAGGATACAAATATTACAGTATACTATAAAGAAAATCCAGTAACTATACTAAGCGTAAATAATAATATTGGAACTGCTTATGTAAAAGATTTGCATTGTGAATCTAAGTTTGAAGTAGATTTAGAAAAATTAAGCGAATATGAAAAATAAAAAATAATATCCACATGCAGAAATAAAAAATAAATTTGCATGCGGATATTGTTTTTATATAAAAGAACTTCAAAAAGTAGTGGTTACACTAAAATATCATGATTAATATTGTAATAGTTAACTATCCTTTAAATGTATATTTTCGGTATAGTTGTTAATTCTTATTAATGCTATTGATTTTTAAGGTATAGTTAATATATACTTATTGTGCTTAACTACTACTATACTATTTTTCGACTGGATATTTGTTTTTATTAAAATTTACAAATTTTTGATAATGACTATTCTATCTCTGCATTTGAATTTAAGAAACTTAGAGATTAATACTCATAATAAAAAAATTAGAGCAAGAGTTAAACTCCCACTACATAAATTGTAATGCAACTGGAAATTTAAACTTTAGCCATATTGTTATTGTTTCGCTTGCTTAAGGTGGAATTAATTACGTTTATGCTCTACTTGCCATGAAAAGGATCATTGATTATAATTACATAAAAAATTTTTAGCAGCTAAACAACAATTAATAAGTAATATAAAATTTTAGGAGGTTTTATAATATATATGGAATACGAAAAAAAAACATTAAAAATTCATAATAAATCAGATAAACCAGACAATATTGTTATTAGAGATAATAATTTAATAGAAGAATGTATAAAAATAGAAAGAATGTTACCTAAATTTATGGTCGACTACTTTATTTATCTAAGAGGTTATGTTTCTACTACTACTCGACTTGCATATTTAAAAGATATTAAATTCTTTTGTTCTTATTTAATTGAAATGAAAGAACATACAGCTGCAGATAATATTAAATATATTACACTAGAAGAGTTTAACTCAATTAAATCAAGGGATGTTAACCTATTTCTAGGAGATTATTGTACAAGATATTATAAGCAAACAGATAAAAATACACTAATATTTGAAAATAACAATCGTGCTTTAGCTAGAAAAAAATCTACACTCTCTACTCTATTTAAATTTTTATATAGGAATGAGCAACTGAATAGTAATATTACAGATGGATTCAACCCAATTAAGCTTCCTAAGCCTCAACCAGATGCTATAAAGCGACTTGAAATAGATGAGGTAGCTAAAATGTTGGAAGCTGTTGAAACTGGTTATGGGCTTACAGAAAAAGAAAAAGTTTATTGGAGAAAGACTAAGCTTCGTGATAAAGCGATCTTAGCATTATTTGTTACGTATGGATTAAGATTAAATGAACTTCGTGAGCTTAATATTTCATCTTTTAACTTCTCTAGAGGTGAATTTAAAATCTATAGAAAAAGAGGTAAAGAAGTTTTAATGCCTATAAATCATACTTGTGAATTAGTAGTTAGAGATTATATATATAATGAAAGACCTCAAAGTGAAATGCTAGAGGAAGAATATAAAGATACTTTATTTCTATCTTTACAAAATAAAAGAATGGATCCTAAGGCTATTAGACAATTAGTTAAAAAGTATACTTCTATTTCAATGGATACTTCAAGGGATAATGGTTATAGCCCTCATAAATTGCGTGCTACCGCAGCTACTTCTCTGATTCAAAGTGGATTTTCTATTTATGATGTACAAAACTTATTAGATCATGATAATGTAACTACAACACAATTATATGCTGCACATAAAAAGAATGTTAAAAGAGATATTGTTAATAATTTTGAGTGGATTGATGATACAGATACAAATGATATTGAAAAAGATATTAAAATTCCATCGAATGATTAAATTATCAAGAAAAGTAAATTTAAAAGCTCAAAGAACAAATGTTTGTGTTAATTTATACATTGTGATACAATAGAAGTATATAATGTTAATAAGAATAATTAGTGACATACTCTTATTAGGCCATATAACACAGAAAACTTATACAGTTTGGAAAGGAATGATTTTATGTATTTAGATTTAAGTAGCAAACAAGTATTAATACTAGAGTTTATAAAAGAACAACTTACATTAAAAGGATATCCACCTTCTGTAAGAGAAATTTGCGAAGCTGTAGGTTTAAAATCTACGTCTACAGTACATTCTCATTTAAATAAACTTGAAAAGCAAGGATATATTAGAAAAGATCCTACTAAACCAAGGGCTATTGAAGTTTTAGACCAAAACAGATTTAATCACTATGCTCCTATTAACCAAGAAATATTTAATTTACCAATAGTTGGCCAGATAACAGCTGGAGAACCTATACTTGCAGAACAGAACATAGAAGAATATCTTCCTCTTCCTGCAAGTTTAGTAAAAGGTAAAGATAATTTTGTTCTAAAGGTTAAGGGAGACAGTATGATAAATGCTGGTATTTTAAACGGTGACTTTGTAATAGTTGATAAAAAAACTACTGCTTCAAATGGAGAAATTGTAGTTGCTCTTATGCACAATGAATTTGCAACTGTGAAAAGATTTTTTAAAGAGGATTTAACAATAAGATTACAACCAGAAAACGAGTTTATGGAGCCTATAATATTAAATCATAAAGATGTTGAAGTTATAGGAATCGTTACTGGCGTTTTCAGAGTTATAAAATAAAAAGATATGGTATATACCATATCTTTTTATTTTATTTTTATTTCATAACTAATCTCTACCCTTCTAGAAGCATCTCTATTTACAGTCCCGTCATTATTTTTTATAAGTTCAGCTTCTGAACGTCCTATTGCTTCTATATTTTTTTTAACTTTGTCTTTGTACTTATAATTTCCTATTTCATCTCCAACGATAAATTTTGCTACAGATAAAACTCTTCTTTGTGATAAATCAAGGTTATACAAATAATCTCCTACATCATCAGTATGACCTTTTATAATTATTTTAGATATTTCGTCTGAGTAGTCTTTATATATAGCTTCTATATACTTAGGGATAAAATACTTTAACATTACTTTAGCTTCTGGCTTTAATTCTGAACTATTAACATCAAATAAAGTGTTTTCACCAAAGGTTATTTGTCCGGTTTGTTTGTCTACTTTTATAGGCATATCACTATTATTTAAGATTTTAGCAACTGATTCTTGAACATTTTTAGCTAAATCTTGTTCTACAGAGCCTGCAATACTTTTATAGCTAAATAACATTAAAATTACTACCATCAAAACGGTACAAATAATATCTGTAAAAGTTGGCCAGAAACTTATTCTTTCAAATTCTCTGTTAATAGTCCTCCTATATTTATTAATCATCTATAAAATCATCTCCATTTATTTCTAATACCTTTTCTCTTTGAGATTCTTCTATTTCATATATTTCTTCCTCATTATAAATTTGTTTATCTTCCACTTCCTTTAAATCTAAATCTTCAATGTTTTTTACAGAAATATTTAAAATTTCTCTATAAATATCTATGTATTTAAATAAGACTTCTAGCTTCTCTGAAATATCTTCGGATGAAGTTGTAATAATATTTGCTAATGTATCAACTGTTTCACTTAAAGTATCTTTATTATTATTTAGTTCTTCTTGTGTTCTAGAGATTTTATTTTCATGAGAAATTAATTTAGTTAGTAAGTCTTCAGTATTTCTCTCATATAATCCAAAGCTAGCGTTAATGTTTTTGATGTAATCTTTTATTTTATATTGATTTTCAGTTGATTCATAAATATTTCTTGAAGTTTTTTTTATATCTAATAGTATCTCTTTATTTATATCATCCTGTCCTTCATACTTTTCAAATAGTTTTGTGAATTTTACATTTAAAATACTAAATTGTTTATCTAATTTACTAACATTTTGCTCAAAGGATTTAATTGAATCTTGTGAGTTATAAAGAAGGTATTTTAAAGCTTCTATACCATTAATAAATTCATCATTAAAATCATTAAGATCTTTTGATATTTGGTCAAAGCTTTCTATAGATTCTATAGATTTACTTATTTGCTTTATTGTATTTTTTATATCTTCTACTCTACTGTCAAATTCTAATGATTTTATATGTGTTATATCAGATGTTAGTAGATTCTCTAACTTTAGCATTAGTTGTACTAAAGTATATTCGCAATCACTACGACTAGTTGAAAAATTGATTATTATAGAGCAAATTATTCCACAAATGCTAGTTATAAATGCTGTTTGCATGGCACTAATAGCTTTTGGAAGGGAGTGTATAATATCCCCAGTATTTATGTTCAAAAGCATTACTGAAAGTCCTACAAACGTGCCTAAAACACCCAACAATATACATGTTGCCGAAGCATTCTTTACTACTTTTATTCTTTCTAAAATACCTTTATTTTTAAAGGTAAAATCAGTGCATACTTCCTCTATAAAAGAAGTCATATTTATATTTGCATAATAGTTTTCTAAAACATACCTGTTATATTTTTTGTTTATACTATCATATAAAATACTTCTTTTATAATCATCATTTAACTTGTTATAATCTTTTTTTATAAAATTATAAAGTGACTTATTTAAGATTATATTAGCAATAGAATATGCTATAGTAACTACTACAAAAACTACGGTTATAGAATTTATAATTATAGTATTCAATATCATCCTCTCCTCTCCTCTCCTTTTATTTAATTTATATGTACTAGCATTGATGATAATACAAAAATAAATAAAGTAGCCTAATTTTTTTTAGACTACTTTATTTTACTATTCCTATACTTACCTACATTTACAGGTGTAGATGCTTTTATCTGTGAAAAACTTGAGATAACATTAATTAAATAAGTTTATTGTAGGGGAGTATTTAATAGTATAGTAAATAGTATGATTTATATGCATTAAATGTTACTTAAATATAGAAGTATTTTTACATTAATTAATCATACTTATAATAAAAAATTCATAAGCTTCTTTTAAAATAAAATTTATATAGTTAGTTGGTGATAAAATGAGATTTTTAAGAAACTACAGAAAACCAATCAAAATAGAATTATTTACAAGTACAACACTTATTATAGCTACGGTTTCAGCTCTAGTTATATACAATAGTTCTTTTAGAGGATATTACGATTATATTTTGAATAACTTCTACATAACAAGAAGTCTTTCTATTCATAACTTTATAAATGAATTTCTAATGTCAATATTCTTCTTAGTTGCAGGACTTGAAATAAAGCATGAGTTGTTATATGGGAATTTATCTACTTTTAAAAAAGCTTCTTTTCCAGTAATAGCATCGATAGGAGGTGTTATCTTTCCTGCACTAATATACATAGCATTTAACAAAAACACACCTTTTATTAATGGATTCTGTATCCCTATATCAACAGATATAGCTTTTGCTGTTGGAATATTTCTAATATTTAGCAAAAGATTTAATCCATCTCTAAAAATATTTTTATTATCTTTAGCAGTTGTAGATGATTTAGTTTCTATAATAGCTATAGGTACTATTTATTCATTAAGAATCAATTTAATTTATGTAGCAATAGCTATTCTAATTCTAGTAGCTTTATTAATAGCAAATAAAGTATTCATGGTGGAAAGTACTCTATATTATTTAATATCTGGTTTATGTCTATGGTATTTTGTACATTTAGCTGGAATTCACTCTACAATAAGCGGTATACTCCTTGCCATAGTAATTCCATCAAATACTTGTAGTCCACGAAAAAGTTGCTTAGAAAGGCTCCAGGGAGCCCTCGTGCCATTTAATAGCTTAGTAATCATGCCTCTATTTGCTTTTGCTAATACAGGCATCTCTATTAACTATAATTTTTTAGATTTATTTAATGATAAAACTCTAGTTTATGGTATAGTTTTTGGATTATGCATAGGAAAGCCTCTAGGAATTATGAGTTTTAGTTATATAGGAAGCTTACTTGGAATTGCTGAGAAACCTAATAATATTAGTTGGTTAGGAGTATTTTTTGTATCTTTAATAGCAGGTATTGGATTCACTATGTCAATCTTTGTATCTGAAATAGCCTTTGTTGGTAATATTAATCTTATTAATTTAGCTAAAATATCTATACTACTATCTTGTGTTATTTCTATTTTATTTAGTATTATATCTATATTATTGTATATTTTGTTCAATAAACTCATAAGGAAAAATAAAGCTTCTTTAATAAATACATACTACATAAATTAACATTTTAAATACAAAAATAAGGCTATTTTTAAATGCCTTGTTTTCTACTGTAATTGATGAATCAATACTGAAATAGTAAAAGTTTTAAGGTAATATAATTTACTAAAACACAAAAGTGTGTATCTTTTAGAATTAGATACACACTTTTACTAAAGTAATTTTTCTTTCAATTTAGCTTCTTTTGAAGCCTATAAATTGTCCATAAACATTAGGTTTAATCACTTAAACTCCAAGGTACAACATCGACTTCTCCAAACCACCTATCTTTTAATCTATTTGAGTATTCTCCCTTGTATCCTATGAAAGAGAGTATTATAAGTTCAACATATTTAGTCCCAATTTGAATTATATTCCACATATCTTCTATAGTTAAATTTGCTCTACTATCTTTTCTTACAGGATGAACAATTTTATTTCTAAAATAAATCACTAAGTCTACTCCATCGTCAAATCGACTTCTTATCCAGTCATCAAATAACTCAAGTTCATTATTTCCGTAAGGTATCTTACAAAGTTCTAAAACCATTTTTATATTTTTAGCTGCACTATTACTATCAAATTCTTCATCAGAAAGCAACTCTTCTTGTTCAACTAAAATTACATAAGAAAGGGTTTCTAGTGCAATTTGAATTGATATTATATTATTTTCAATAGTAATATCTCCAAGAGATTCTATGTACCAATCAATTACACGTTTTATAGCACTTCCAAAATAACTCTCTTCTAAACTTTTGCACATAATAGACATATACTTTTCTATGTTGTGTTGATTAGAAAGTGTATCCGTCCAAGTTGGAACGAACTTAAATGGTGTTACCATACTTTCTTTCCATAATCTATAGACATTTTTGTTATTTTTATATCCCTTAGCTAGACAAATTCCAACATATCTACCACACATAAAGCTAAGTGAATAAGATATTCTATCTAAAAAATCAATACTATTATTAGTTTTAAAAGGTTTATTATCTTTTCTTTTTATTCTACCTATGTGAGTTATCAGTGTTCCAGATTTAGTTCTTAATTCTTCATGCATTTCTTTTCTGTAATCATACCTTTTATCTATAATAACATTAAAATCATTTATATCAAATTCTAATCTTCCTGCAAATAATTTATCTAAATGCTTTATCAAGCTTCCAGGGAATTTATCTAAATTAATTATATGAAAATCAATGTATTCAACATAAGAGTTCTTAGATCTAATATAACCATCATTTACATATCCTTCCATATTATAGTTGGTTGTAGAGTTTATTGCTATAGAAATAGGTTGATATCCATAAATTTCAAGTATTGCATTGTCATAATCTAAATTTAAATCAATGTCATTTTCTTCAATAACTAATGTTTGAGCCTTAAAATTTATAGATATAGGAGGCTTCATTTTATAATAAATTATTCCGCTACACTTATATTTTTTATCTAAATAAATACAAAATCGCCCTTCATAAATAATAATATCTTCATCTATCCTATATCTTAAATACTCTGAAGATATAGCACTATCAACTATCTTCATACTAGCCACCTCTATACTTGTATAATCTCTAACATTATATCATATTAAACCTATTAGCATATAGAATAATCCTCCGTTTATAAATTATGCCCCATTTTAATGAACATTATAAAAAAAGCTTAATATTCGTTAAAATGCCAAAAATACCCGACTTTATAAAAAAGCATTTCACAACAAAGTTCTGACCGTATCGAACTTATAGCTTTAAACTTACGTTTTATTCTTCAAATATTCGGGTTTTTAAATATAAATCCTATTAATTGTTAATATTTTTAAATGCATTTGAAAGCATTAATTTTATTCTATTTAATTGATTAGTTTCGCTAGCTGAAGGGTCATAATCAATCGGAATAATATTTGCATTTTTATTTATTCTTTTTAATTCTTTTATTGAACCTTTACCTGTTATATGATTTGGTAAACAACCAAAAGGTTGCATACATATAATATTATTTACACCATCATTTATTAATTCAACCATTTCTCCGGTCAATAGCCACCCTTCACCAGTTTGGTTACATACAGAAACTATAGGGTTAGTCTTTTTTGCTAATTGTTTGATACTATGAGGTGCTTTAAATCTTTTACTGTTTTCAAGTTCCTTTTTATAAGACTTCATATAAAAATTCATAATTGATATTGAACCTTCTCCCAAAACTCTATTTACCCATTTACCCTCTAAGAATTCGTGTTTGTAAACCGTATTCAAAGCACAGCTTAAGAAAAAGTTTATAAGTTCTGGTACTACAGCTTCTCCACCTTCTTTTTCAATTATATCAACTAAATTATTGTTTGCCACAGGATGAAACTTAACTAATATTTCTCCAACTAATCCCACCTTGGGTTTTTGTATTTCTACAATTTCTAAATTATCAAAGTCTTTTACTATGTTTTTTATATTTTGAATAAATGTAGGTGTATTAGCGTTTAATAAAGATGTTTTACAAATTTTTACCCATCTATCATATAAATCATTAGCACTTCCAGAGGACTTTTCATAGGGTCTGACTCTATAAAGTACTTTCATAAGTAAATCTCCATAAACTGCGGCCATAAGTAATCTATGAACTAGTTTAAAAGTTATATTTTTTATTAATCCATTTTTCTCCATTCCGTTTACACTTAAAGAAATCACTGGTATATTGCTAAACCCTGAATCATGGAGTGCTTTTCTTAAGAATCCTATATAGTTTGTAGCTCTACATCCACCACCAGTTTGAGTTATTACTACAGAAGTATTACTTAAATCATATTTATTAGATTTAAGTGCACTTATTATTTGTCCCACTACTATTATAGCCGGATAACAAGCATCGTTATTTACGTATTTTAATCCCTCTTCTATAATTTGATAAGTATTATCATTTAAAACTTCTATATTATAACCACTTAATTTAATGGCCTCTTCGAAAAATTGAAAATGTATGGGAGACATTTGTGGGGCTAAAATAGTATCTTTTTTTGATAACGTTCCTTTTCTATAGACAATAGGTTTACTTTTCATATCTATTCTATTATTGTTATTTAATTCTCTTTCTACCATAGCTGCTTTTAAAGATCTAATCCTTATTTTTGCTGCTCCTAGATTATTACCTTCATCTATTTTTATTACAGTATATATTTTTGAACTTTCATCTAAGATTTCCTGTACTTGATCTATGGTTACCGCATCTATTCCACAACCAAAAGAGTTTAATTGAACTAGTTCTAGGTTTATTTCATCCTTTACAAAATTTGCAGCCTTATACAATCTAGAGTGGTATACCCATTGATCTACAACCCTTAGTGGTCTTTTAAGTTTAGCTAAATGGCATATAGAATCTTCTGTTAAAACTGCCATACCTAATGAATTTATTAGTTCTGGGATTCCGTGATTTATCTCTGGATCTAGGTGATAAGGTCTACCACTTAATATAATTCCCTTCAAATTATATTTTTTTATTTTCAAAAGAGCTTTTTCACCTTGTTCCTGTATATCTTGTTTATAATTTTCCTGTTCTTTAGTTGCAATATTAATAGCTTTATCTATATCTGATTTCAAAATACTACTGATATGAATTTTTAATTCTTCGTAAAGTCTATTTTTTAGCTTCTCTTTATTATTTAAGCTTATAAAAGAATTTATATAAGTAACACTATTTTCTTTTATTTCATCTACATTGTTTTTTATAACTTCAGAATAAGATATAACCACAGGGCAGTTATAATGATTGTCTGCTGTGCTATCTTCTTTACTTCCATTTGTTATAGATGGATAGAAAATTATTTTTACATCTTTTTCTATTAGGTTAATTATATGACCATGAACTATTTTTCCGGGGTAACAAACGGTCTCAGAAGCTATAGAAGTTATGCCTTTTTCATAGATATTTTTTGATGATCTATCAGATAAAATAACTCTAAAGCCAAGTTCTGAAAAAAAGGTAAACCAAAAAGGATAATCTTCATACATATTTAAAACTCTAGGGATTCCAATTTCTCCTCTATAAGCTTTGGCTTTAGGTAATGGTTCATATTTAAATAGCCTATCTAGCTTATATTTAAATAGGTTTATATTTTTATCATTGTCTTTACTTTCATTTTTATTATAAATTAATTCACCTTTTTCGCATCTATTTCCTGATATAAATATATCTTCATCAAAATCAAAAAATTTATTTATCGTTAATAAGCACTTATTTTGACAACCAACACACCTTTTTACGTCTACATATAATGTTATGTTTTGTAACTGACTTTGATTGAGAAGCTTAGTCTTATATCCTTCTTTGTAGTTTTCTCTAGAAATAAGTGCAGAACCAAAAGCACCCATTATTCCAGATATAGATGGTCGTATAACCTCTTTTCCTATTAAACTTTCAAAACTTCTAAGAACTAGATTATTATAGAAAGTTCCACCTTGTACTACAATATTTTTTCCTATATCATTTATATCTCTTATTTTTATTACTTTAAAAAGTGCATTTTTTATAACCGAATAAGATAAACCTGCAGATATATCTGATACACTAGCACCTTCTTTTTGAGCCTGTTTAACTCTAGAATTCATAAAAACAGTACATCTTGAACCTAAATCAACTGGTTTTTTTGAGTATACACCTATTTTAGAGAAATCCTCTATACTCATAGATAAAGAAGATGCAAAAGTTTCTAAAAATGACCCACAGCCTGATGAACAAGCTTCATTTAATATAATGTTATCTAGTACACCATTTTTTATTTTTAAACACTTCATATCTTGTCCACCAATGTCTAATATAAAATCAACATCATCTTTAAAGAATTTAGCACCTTTATAATGAGCTATTGTTTCTATTTCTCCACAGTCTATTTTAAGAGCCTTTTTTATAAGGCCTTCTCCATAGCCTGTTACTGTTGAGTAAACTATTTTAGCATTTTCAGGAATATGTTCATATATATCATATAAAGCCTTTATTATGGTCTCTAATGGATTTCCTTGGTTACTATTATAGTATGAGTAAAGTATTTCACCTTCATCATCTATTAATACTGCTTTAGTTGTTGTTGAACCCGCATCAATTCCTAAATAGCAATTTCCAGTATGATCTTTAATGTTTTTATATAAAACATTATTTTGACTATGTCTTTGTCTAAAAACTTCATAATCTTCTTCACTCTTAAATAAAGGTTCTAATTTATTTATACAATTTGCATCACCAAAATTGTCTTTTTCAATGTTTTTTACTTTTTCTACAATAGATATGATATCAATTTCTTTTTCTTCTCTTGACAATAAGCTAGCTCCCATAGCAATGTACAGTTGTGCATCTTCTGGTACTAATATATCCTCATTTGATAAATCAAGCAAATTCTTAAAAGCTACTCTAAGTTGAGGCAAGAAGTACAATGGGCCTCCTAAAAAAGCAACCTTACCTTTAATTTTTCTTCCACAAGCGAGTACACTTATAGTTTGTATTACGACTGCATTAAAAATACTCATAGCAATATCACTTTTCTTAGCACCATCATTTATAAGAGGTTGTATATCTGTTTTTGCAAATACACCACATCTAGATGCAATAGGATAAATTACTTTATAGTCTCTAGCTAGTTCATTAAGACCAACAG
Source organism: Romboutsia sp. (assembly GCF_051659545.1). GTDB lineage: Bacteria > Bacillota > Clostridia > Peptostreptococcales > Peptostreptococcaceae > JBOFOR01. Next base: position 21,302 of record NZ_JBOFOR010000075.1, read on the forward strand.
CGTCGGTTTGCAACAGAGATGCCATTTGATCAATAAATGAACCCGTTCCTCCAGCGCATATACCATTCATTCTTTGATCTATTCCGCCACTTAAATATGTTATCTTTGCATCTTCTCCTCCTAGCTCTATTACTACGTCTGTTTCAGGATTAAAATATTCAATTGCCTTTGTAGATGATATTACTTCTTGAACAAACTTTACTTCAAGCTTCTTAGCTATATCAATTCCACCTGAACCTGTTATTACAATAGTCACTCTTGAATTCCCTAGTTTCTTATAGATATGGATTAATAAATCTCGTACAGATTTTTTTATATCTGAGAAGTGCCTTTTATATTCTTTGTATACTACACTGTCATTATTATCAAGTACTACTGCTTTTACTGTAGTTGATCCTATGTCAATTCCTATATTAAATAATTCATTCATTCTATCCCCCCATAGTGAGTATATATCCTTGACTATTATAGTATTTTAATAATTTATATTCTTAGTTAGTTATAAAATATGACTATATTTTGTATAAATTGATATATTGTTAAAATAAGGGTAACACTATTAGTTTGAATTTTTAACCAATTTTTATTGCTAATTTAAAATGAATTTATTACTAAAAAAGTACCTTAAAATAATTAATAAAAATTATTTTAAGGTACTTTTTCTAATTTAATATTCTTTGTGCAATATTGCAACAATGGTCAGAAACTCTCTCTAAATTACTTATTAATTCTAAGTATAATATTCCAGAATCTATTGAACATTCATTATTATTTAGTCTGTATATATGATGAGCTCTTAAAGATTTTTCCATTTTATCTACTTCAATTTCTATTTTTATTACTTTATTAGCTAATTCTTTATCTTTGCTAGTAATAAGTGTTGTTATAAGTTCATAATTTTCTTTAACTTTACTATACATATCATTTATTTCTTTTTCTGCAGTTGGAGATATGTTAATATCTTTATCTATTACAATTGTAGCTAACTCTGCTATATTTTCAGAATGATCTCCTATTCTTTCTAAATCATTAATAGTATTAAATAGATTGTCTACATCTTCTATAAAATGGCCAGGCAAAGAGGTCTTAGATAATTTCAAAAGATAATTAAGTAACTTTCTTTGATATTCATTTACTTCTTTTTCTATTTTAAAAGCATTTTCTACACTTTTTTTTGACTTATTCAAAAAACCATCCATTGAGTTGTATAAACATTCTTTTGTTACGTTGGTCATTTCTAAAGTTTCTTTTAATGTATTTCCAAGTGCTATAGATGGTGTTTCTAAAATTCTTTCATCAAGATATGTATTATTATCACTTTCTGAATCGTCTTCAGGGATAATTTTCATTGCCATTTTTACTATTAATTTAGAAAAAGGTAAAATTAATAGAACAGAAGCTATATTAAATAATGTGTGAGTATTTGCTAATTGTCTAGCTACGTCATTAGGATCTATTTTAGTCACTATACTAACTACAGGTTTGTTTAAAAATAATAAGAAAATCATTGTTCCCATAACATTGAATAACAAGTGCATAACCGCAGCTCTTTTAGCATTTCTATTTGCGCCAATACTTGAAATTAAAGATGTAACACATGTTCCTATATTTTGTCCGTAAAGTATAGGTAGAGCTGCAGGCAAAGGTATAATACCTTGAGCAGCTAAAGCTATAAGCATTCCCATAGAAGCACTAGAACTTTGAACTACCGCAGTTATAACAAAACCCGCAAGTAATCCAAGTAAAGGTTTTTGCCCAAATATTATAAGAGCATCTGTAAATCCTTTAAATTCTGCTAAAGGTTCTACAGCTTCTTTCATAAAATCCATTCCTGTAAATAATATACCAAATCCTAATAGTATTTCTGATATATTTTTAGTTTTACTTTTAGATGAAAATAAATATAAAATAATTCCTATACCTAAACTAATAGGAGCTAAGCCTTCTAATTTAAAGCTTACTAACTGAGCAGTTACAGTTGTACCTATATTAGCACCCATTATAACGCCTATTGCTTGTGACAATCCCATAATGCCAGCGTTTACAAAACCAACTACCATTACAGTAGTAGCACTAGAACTTTGTATTATAGCTGTAACAACTGTACCAACTAAGACTCCCATTATAATATTACTAGTTAAAAGTTCAATTATTCTTTTTAGTTTATCTCCTGCAGATTTTTGAAGACCCTCTCCCATAAGGCTCATTCCATATAAAAAAAGTCCTAGTCCTCCAACAAGACTAATTGCTATATCCAAATTATTACCTCCTTTGTATATTAAATATGCTACTTATAGGATTATCTATTTTTTTATTTATAATGCATTTATAAACTAAAATTTATATTAATGTTAATTTAGAATATAAAGAGCTTTTTTGGGTTAAATTAGTAGTGAAACACATTTTAAATTAGGAGGAATTTATGGCAAAGAACAAAAGTATGAAAAAACCTAAACAATCTAAAAATGTAGCTAAATCTAGTTTAGAAATAGCTGAAGAACTTAATATTGATCCTTCACTAAGACCATCTAAAACTGGATCAGTAAGTCAAAATACTGCAAAACCTATAAAACCTAAAAAATCATCAAAGTAACTTTAAATTATTATTTTTTACTAGCATGTTAACAAACTCTCTCATAAATAATAGAGACTTGGATTATAATCCAAGTCTTTTTTAGTTAACCTACGAATAAAAGTTTTACACCTTGATTTATATTGGCAACATCTTTTCTCATTGCACTCATGGCATCGATATATAAATCATTATATAGATCATCAATTATATCATCTTGAATACCTGCTTTATGAGCGAGCTTGTCATCCTTGGTTTTTTAATGATTTTTTACGCTTTGCAACATATATAGGCTAATATCTTTCATTTTAGGAATTTCTACAAGTTCCTCAACGTATTCATCCATACCTATTTTTATTGTTTCCATAGCTATATTTACAGCATAATCACCAATTCTTTCTAACTCCATACAAATAGCTCCTAGTGCATAAATTATTCTTAAGTCCTTTGCAAGAGGTTGCTTAAGAGCCATTAACTCTATACTTTTTTCTCTTATAATCTCTCTTAAATTATCTATATCATCATCGAGAATTAAAATGTCCTTGCATCCTTCTAGATTTTTGGCCACCATTGCATCTATTACTTTTGATACAATATTTTCACATAGTTCGATCATATCAACTGTTAAATCTGTTAAATTATTTATATTTAAATCTAAATTACTTAGGTTCATATTGTTATCTACTTACTTGTGACTTTTAACCAATTCTCTACCAAATATAAAATCTATTATGGAATATCCCTTAGATACAAAAGGTGTTAATCCTTTATAGAATACAAATCCTATTATTAGTAATAAACTTATAACTGCAACTAATGCGCTAATTAAAAATATTTTTTCTGTTAAAGCTTCTATAAAATATTTATTTTTATTTGACTTAGTAATATTTAAACTCTTTTTTAATTCCATAAGTACCTCCAATATCTATTCCAAATAAAATCTCCCTGCGATAAGAGAGATTTAAATTAATTAGAATTATTTTATTTTATTTTTATTAGACCATTATCTTCTACTACTGTTTGTGCCTCTTTAGTAAGTTCCTCTGACTTATATCCAACTTTTTCTTGGAATGCATCCCTAGTTCCAGATCCATCTTCTCTACTTACTACTACTATAGGAATATCTTTACCGCTAACTTCCTTCCAATTGACTATCTTGCCTTTATATATATCTTTTATTTGATCTAATGTAAGATTTGTTACAGTATTAGATTTATTTATTATTAGGGCTATTCCATCGTATGCAATTTCAACTTCCTTAAGCCCTGTATTTTTTTCATCTTCTTTTAAATCACGAGAAGACATTCCTATTTGAACCGTTCCATTTATACAATCATTTATACCCGCTGATGAACCTAATTGGTTTACTTGTACATTTATAGTTGGATTTGATGACTTAAATGCTTCGCCTTCTTTTTCAATTAATGGACCTACAGAAGTTGAACCTGATATGGTTACATTACTGCCACTTTCTTGTGGTTTAGAACATCCAATAATGCTCATAGACATTACCGCTATACTTGTCAATATAGCAATTAACTTTTTATTGCTCATGTTAATCCTCCGTTTTACTTATAGTGTTTTATACTTTCAATTAAATATAAAGAAATATAAAAATGTTAACCACTTTACTTGTACTCATATTTTTTTATAAGTTACATTTAAAGAGATTAACATTTAATTTGATAAATTTAATATTTAATTTGATTCAGAGTTCAGTCTAGAATTGAGTATAGATTTATCAGATACCTCAAACTCACTATAAGCAAGTTCACCATGCAAAGCCAAATCTAATCCTACAACTTCCTCTACCTCATCTACTCTTATTCCAATAACTAAATCTATTAATTTAAGTATTACACATGTTATTATAAGAGAGAATATAGTAACGGAAATTACACTTATTAATTGAACTGCTAAAAGATGAGAATTTCCATACAAAATTCCATCTGCTCCTGCTGGATTTATTTTAGTACTAGCAAATATGCCTGTAGCTATACATCCCCAAATACCACCAATACCATGACATCCAAAAGCATCTAGAGCATCATCATATCCAATTTTTTTCTTAACTATATTAATAGTATAAAAACATATTATACCACCGACTACACCGATTATCATAGAAGCTTGAACATTAACAAATCCAGCTGCAGGTGTTATTGCAACAAGCCCTGCTATTCCACCAGTTATAAATCCAAGTAAAGTTGGTTTTCCATTTAATTTCCACTCACAAACCATCCAAGCTAATGCAGATGCTGAGCCTGCTGTATTTGTAACTAGAAATGCATTTACTGCTATATCATTTACAGCAAGTGCACTCCCTGCATTAAATCCAAACCAACCAAACCATAATAACGCTCCACCTAGTACAGTCATTGGGATATGATGAGGAGCTGCGCTATCTATATCTTTTCTTTTTCCTAGCATTATAGCAACTACTAGAGCTGATATTCCTGAGCTAATATGAACTACAGTTCCTCCAGCAAAATCTAATGCACCTAATGTTTTTAACCAGCCACCATCACCCCATACCCAGTGAGCAATTGGATCATAGATAAAAGTACACCATAATATTAGAAATACAATAAATGCCTTAAATTTCATTCTTTCTGCAAATGCACCTGATATAGGTGCTGGTGTCAATATTGCAAACATCAACTGGAATATCATAAACAATTGATGAGGAATTGTTGTACTATACGATTCATTAGGTAAGAATCCAACTTCATTTAAAAATAAGTATTTGAAGCCTCCTATAAATCCTCCTATATTATCTCCAAAAGCTAGTGTGTAACCGATTAGCACCCATTGAATCGATACTATTCCTAAAGAACAATAACTATGCATTGCTGTGCTTAAAATATTTTTCTTTCTAACCATACCTCCATAAAATAAAGCTACTGCTGGTGTCATTAGCATAACTAGGCAAGCTGAAAAAATAACAAATGTTGTATCCACGTAATTAATACTGTTCATTTTTTACGCCCTTAATAAGTTATATTTTTTAACTACTTTATCCCTCGTTGGATTTGTAGCTTTAATGTATTTCAAAAAGAAGAGGTCTATAGAATTCTAATATATGAATTCTATAGACCTCTTAGTCTATCTAAAGGTACTTCATCGTACCTTTTTTTATTTTTATAATATAATATTATGTACTTTAACACTATTTGTCAATGCTTTAAATGTTAAAAAACTAACATTAATTGTTTTAACATTTAAAGTTTTTAAAGAACGTCCTTTATAACCCTTAAAGCATTTTTATACATGATTTTTTCAATATCTTTTTGAGAAAATCCAGATTTTAAAAGAGAATTTTGAAGCTTTTCTATTTGACTTATATTTTCTATTTCTAATCCATTTGGTATTCCATCAAAATCAGAACCCATAGATACTACATCTATTCCACCTATATTTACAATATGCTTTATATGCTTTACCATATCTTCTACTTTAGATATGTACATATCGCCTAGAAATGCTTTGTAAAAGTTTATTCCTGTTACGCCACCTTTATCTGCTAGCGTTTTTATCATATCATCGGTAAGATTTCGAGTTACATTTGTTATAGTCCTTGAATTTGAATGAGATGCTATAAATGGCTTTTTAGCTATTTTAGCTACATCATAAAAGCCGCCATCATTTAAATGAGATACATCTACTATAATACCTAATTCATTCATAGCTTCAACAGTATCTATTCCAAAGGGCTTTAATCCTTCATTCTCAAATCCTTTTATACTATGAGAATAGCCTATTTCATTTTCATAATTCCAAGTTAAAGTAATTAACCTTACTCCTATTTCATATACAGAGTGTAAATTTTCTATTTTTCCATGTAATGCAGCTCCTTCTTCAATTGAAAGCATAGCCGATATTTTATTTTCATTTTCATTTTTTAATATATCATCATAATTTTTAATTAATGAGATACTATCTTTATATTTGTAGACTTCTTCAAAAAACTTATTTGACATAGCTTCAAATCTATTGAAAGGATCATTTTTATAAAGTTCTAAGTCAAAATAAAGTGCAAATACTTGGACTAATGAGTTAGCACTTTTAAGTTTTTGTATATCCACTGAAAAAATATTGTCAAAAAGATTACTTCCTTTATAATCCATTAATTTATCTATGGTATCACAATGTAAATCTATTAATTTCATAATTATCATCTCCTAACTATGTAAAATGATATCATAAATATATACTTATATACTATAAAATTATTTAAGCTGTAATTTTATAGTATATAAAAAGAAGAGAAATTTAATATTTCTCTTCTTTTTAATTTACTTAATTATATATTTTTAACTAAATTCATATTTTTTACTATGTAATTTACTAAATCAACAGTTCTAGTTGAATATCCCCATTCATTGTCATACCAAGAAATTACTTTAACCATGTTGTTGTCTAACACCATAGTTGATAGTCCATCTATTATTGATGATCTTGAATCTTGTCTGTAATCAATAGATACTAAAGGCTTATTACTATATCCTAAAATTCCATTTAAACTAGTTTCAGAGGCTTCTTTTAATGCTATATTTACTTCTTCAACTGTAGCATTTTTCTTAAGTTCGCATACTAAATCAACCAGAGAAACTGTTGGAGTAGGAACCCTTACAGAGAAACCATTTAATTTTCCTTCTAATTGAGGTAATACTTTTGCTACAGCTTTAGCAGCACCTGTAGTTGTTGGTATCATTGATTCAGCAGCAGCTCTTGCTCTTCTTAAATCTTTGTGATTTTTATCTAATATTTGTTGGTCATTAGTATATGAATGTATTGTTGTCATTAACCCTTTTTCTACTCCGAAAACTTCATCTAATACCTTAACAAATGGTGCTAAGCAGTTTGTAGTGCAAGAAGCATTTGATATTATACTATGTAATTCATTATCATATTTGTCTTCGTTAACCCCCATAACGATAGTTATATCTTCATTGATTCCAGGTGCAGTTATTACTACCTTTTTTGCACCAGCTTCAATGTGTTTCTGAGCCTTTTCTTTTTGAGTAAATAATCCTGTTGACTCTATAACTACATCTACCCCTAATTCTCCCCAAGGTATTTGTGCAGGATCGTTATGTCTTACTATTTTTACTTCTTTAGAATTTATTACTAAAGTATCCTCATCTTTAACTTCTACTTCGCCTTTATAAGTTCCATAGCAAGAATCATAAGTAAATAAATGAGCTAACGTTTCTGCAGATGCTCTTGCGTTTATAGCTACTATTTCGATATTATCATCTAATCTTTCTTGAGCAATTCTTAATACAGCTCTTCCTATCCTTCCAAAACCATTCATTCCTACTTTTACTTTCACAATATAATCCCCCTTTTGATAATAAAGTCAAGTTTCATGATTATTGTATACTATATATTTTAATAATTCAATATCTTTCAATAATTTAACATTTTAATTATATTACCTCTATATCAGTTAACCACAGCTATAAAGGTAATAAGTAACGTAGATAAACCTACGTTACTTTTGATTAAATAGTTACACTAATATTTTTAGTTTTATTGTAATCATAAATTAACTTATTTTTAGAAGCTTGTTCACGCCTACACAATATCCTTTATCTTTTATAACACATAAGCTATTGTTTATCTCATATTCTGAATTAGCATGAACCATAATAGCTAATTCATCATCATCATCATTTAAGATATCATAGTTTTGCATACATTCTTTTATAACATGTATTATTTCATCTTTTTGGCAGTCCTTAAATCTTAAAAGTGCACTACATTTATTTTTTACTATTTTATTTACCTTTACTCTTGATTTTGTAAACGAGTTTATTGAAGCTGATCTATTATCTAAAATATCTAATAAATCTGAGTAAACCGCACTCCCTGTAGCTAATTTACCGGCTCCTTTACCTACAAAAGATAATTCTCCTACAGAATCTCCATTTACAACAACTATATTAAATTCATTATCTACCATAGCTAGAATACTTTCATTTCCAACTAAAACTGGTCTAACAGATGCACTTACTACATCATCCTCATATCTACTTTGGCCGACTAACTTAATTTTACAATTTAATTGCTTAGCATATTCCATATCCTTAGCATCTATATCAGTGATTCCTTCTAGATATAAATCCTTCCAGTAGACTCTATTATTATAAGCTAGTGTAGATAGTATTGATAGTTTTCTTGCTGCATCATATCCTAAAACATCTGAGTCTGGATTAGCCTCTGCAAAGCCAAGTATCTGAGCTTGTTTTAAAGCATCATCATAAGATAAGCTTTCATTGTACATTTTTGATAGGATAAAGTTAGTAGTTCCATTTAAAATTGCATATATACTATCGATACTATTCCCTTCTAATGATTCTATTAAAGGTTTTAGTACTGGTATTCCTCCTCCTACAGATGCTTCAAATTTTATGTTTACATTATTTTTATTAGATAATTCTACTAATTCATTTCCATGTTCTGCTAATAAATCTTTGTTTGCTGTAACTACATGTATTTTGCTACTTAAAGCTCTTTTTATATATTCTAGAGATGGATTTAATCCTCCTATAAGCTCTACTAGTACATCAATGTTATTATTAAAAACATCATCTATATTAGTAGTTAATTTATCGAAATATTTTTTATCTTTATGTTTTGATTTGTCTTTAACTAATATCTTTACTATTTCTATATCTCTCTTACTTTTATTATTGTCGATTACATCTACTAAGCCACTACCTACTGTTCCATATCCTAAAATTCCTATTCTCATTTTTATACCTCCAGATTTTATTTATATTATTTTTTATAACAAAAAAAGACCCATCCCAATAAAGGGACGAGTCTTATACTCGCGGTTCCACCCAATTTAACGTTCAATGTACACTAAAAAATTAAATTCTTTTATTAATTCAGGAATGCAAAAAACTCCCGTCCTTAATAAAAGGACGGGAGTATAGTTCCCGCGGTTCCACCTAATTTAATTTTCAACTGTAATTGAAAATTCACTTTTCACTTTAACGCAGTTAACGTCTAATCTTACTAGAACTATAATAAGTAACTTCAGATAGAAGCTCATAGGTAGTTTTCAACTTATCTAACTAAAAAAACCTTACAGCCAAGGGTTTCTCTCTCTGGTAATCGATTTAAGTTTACTCTTCCTATTCTTTGCTTTTAGACTATTTAATTTTTATAATACTAAGTATTATTAGTATTATTTTATATAATATGCAGCTACTGTGCAATAATTTACTTATTTTTTTTTATATTTATTTAATTTTATATTTATTTTTTTGCAATTAGTATAATTAGTTGTTATTAAAGTTAGGTGGAGCAAGAGCAAATAAATGGTAAGCTTTGAATCCAAACTTCTCCTGGCCCTGTAAGAGTAGCAAAGAATAATCCTTCTCCTCCAAATAAAGTATTTTTTATGCCACCCACAAATTCAATATTATAATTTATGTCTTTAGTCATTGCTACTAAACAACCTGTATCTACTTTTAGCTTTTGTCCTCTATCTAATGTTTTCTTTACTATAGTACCTCCTGCATGTATAAATACTAAACCATCACCTTCTATCTTTTGAAGTATAAACCCTTCACCACCAAAAAATCCCGCACCAATTTTTTTAGTAAATGCAATGCCAATTTCAACGCCTTTTGCTGCACATAAAAATGAATCCCTTTGACATATTATTTTTTCTTGATATTTAGATAAGTCAATCGAAATTATTTTTCCTGGATAAGGAGATGCAAATGATACTCTTTGTTTATAATCTCCTATGTTGGTAAAAGATGTTATAAAAATACTTTCTCCTGTTATAACTCTTTTTGCAGCGCCCCCTAATGCTGAAAATAGTCCTCCTTTACTAGAACCTCCAAATAATGTTTCCATTCTAACATCTTCATCCATCATTATCATTGCTCCAGCTTCTGCTATTACACTTTCACCATTGTCTAATTCAATTTCTACAAATTGCATATCATCACCATAAAGCCTATATTCTATTTCATGTGATCTCATAATAAACCTCCCCTAAAATGTTTTTTCCCTCTTATTGGATCTAAAGTATAACTTAGCATTTACTTCAGATCCAATAAGAAGAGCCCAACTACTTAAGTATAACCATGTTAATAGTGCTATAATTCCTCCTATACTTCCATATATTATTTCATAATTAGCATAATGATTAGCATAATAAGAATAAACAAATGATACTAATAACCATGCAAAAGTTGCAACAAAAGCACCTGGAGTAGCTTCTTTTATTTGTATTCTTTTATTTGGAGTATAGGTATATAAACTTATCAGTATAATTATTATAGTAGTAATTCCTATACTATATCTACAAATATTCCACACTTTAATAAATATTTTATTAAGTCCAATTAATTTAAAAATAAAGTATCCTATTCTTTCTCCGTAAACTAAAAATATCATTGATGAAAAAATAAGAAGTAATAATATTATAGTAAATAAAAATGCTATAAAAGATACCTTTATAAGTGTTCTTGTTTCTCTAACTCTATAAGACTTGTTCATGCACTTTATAAGGGCTTTTACTCCCCTAGATAAAGTCCATAAAGTCAAGACGAAGCTCATTACTAAAAAACTGAAGCTTCTATTTTCAATAGCCGATTGTATTATAGAACTTACTAAATTAAAAGCACTCGCTGGCATTATATTTTCTAATAATTTTACATATTTATTTAAATGAATTATTGGTATATATACAATACTACTTATTGTAAAAATTAGAAAAGGAAAAAATGAAAGTAGTAAATAAAAGGACATTTCTGCAGCTTTTGAGTTTATTTCAGTGTAGTTAGATTTTTGTATTATACTTATAATATTTTTTTTGCCTGCCTTTAACATAAAATACTCCTTAATAATTTTATTACACTAATATACTATTTAAATTATAATTTATAAATTCCTTTAACTATATAACAACTCATTTAGCTTAAACAATACAAAAAAATATTCTTCCAACACTTTGCCCTTTG
>NZ_JBOFOR010000076.1:0-3423 GCF_051659545.1 Romboutsia sp.
AATTTATTAGCCAATACTACATTTTTATAATTTTAGCTTATTGTATTATTATAATTAATAGTTGTATTTGGTTGTATTATACTAAGGAATAATCTTTACTGTTACTAAAATAAGAGATTTGTAATGATTTAAGAAAGACTTTAATATAACAATATAAATATTACACTAAAGGCTAATATAAGTTTACTTAGTTGATAGTTACAATGAAAGTATAACTTACTATAAGGGGTAATAAAGTATGAATAAAACACAGACTCAACTAATTAATTTTTTAAATAGTTCAATACACGCAGAAAAAAAAGAGTATAGCTTAAGCGATATGGATTGGGAACAATTACTTGAAGAAGCAAGGGCTCATAATATACAGTCACTTGTGTATACAGGAATAGATAATAAAACATTATTAAGTATAAATAAACAAATATTAGAAAAATGGAAAAAAGAAACTTTTCTATCTGGGGTATACCAACTAAGTCATATAAATCAAATTTCATATGTATTAAATGAGTTAGATAAAAAAAATATACCTGTAATAGTACTAAAGGGCTTAGTACTTCGTGATTTATATCCTCAAAGTGAACTACGAACTATGTCAGATGCTGATATCTTAGTCAAAGAAGAAAATCTTGAAAAATTAAGAACACTACTACTAGAATTAGGGTATGAAGAGAGTGGAAAAACTTTATACCATTTAAACTTTGAAAAAGAAAACTCTGAAATAGAAGTACACTGGAATATTAGTAGTGAAGAACATTTTAAAGGAGTTACAAAGTATGTAGAACATATATGGGAAAATGCTATAGAAGTTAAAATTGGGCAAAGTAAAGCTTTGTCTATGAATTATGAAGATTTAGCTACCTATTTATGTATGCATATGGCAAAGCATTTAAGAAGTTGTGGATTTGGTATTAGACAGCTTTGTGATTTTGTTTTACTAGTAGAGCAAAAGGGAAATCTAATAGACTGGAATAAATTTATTGAGGAGACTAAAAAATTTGGAATTGATAAATTTAGTGTGATTATATTTAAAATGTGTAAAAAGCTTTTTGGTCTAAATATACCTAAAGAAGTAGAAGACTATACTAGTATAGACGAGGTGTATTTAGATATATTAATTGATGAAATACTTGATTGTGGTGTTCATGGAAAAAGAGATGAAAATAAAATCTTAGGTAAGAATGCGGCTTATACACTAGAAAAAAAAGAGAATAGTACATTAATAAAATTTATTAAATTTATGTTTCCTTCATCAAAATACCTAGATGAATCTAAGTATGGGTATGCTAAAAAAAATAAAATATTGCTACCAGTAGCATGGATACATAGAGCTTTTACTAAAGAGCGTAAATTTAGTCAAAAATTTAGATTTATTTTGTTTGGATTTAGTGTAGCTAAAAAAAAGGAAAAGTTATTAAAATGGTTAGAAATATAATAAATAATAAAGCATATAGAATTTTTCTATATGCTTTATTATTTACTATGCTAAATCTGCAGAAACTTCATAAATATATCTCAAATCTTCCTCTATTAAATTTCCATTTTCTAATTTTAGTATTCTATCGCATATAGAAAGAGAGTTAGGTCTATGGGTTATAATAATACAAGTAGGATTATGTCCTAATTCTTTAACTGACTTTAGTACTTTTAACTCAGTATTACTATCTAAGGCTGAAGTAGCCTCATCTAATATTAAAATTGGTTTTTTTCTAACAAATGCTCTAGCAATAGCAAGTCTTTGAGCTTGACCATCTGAAATACTAGTGCCTTTTTCACCAAGTTTAGTATTTAGACCACCTTCTAAAGCTTTAATAAAGTCAAGGGAACAAGATTGCTCACATGCCTCTATAATATCTTCAAATGAAGCCTCAGTATTTCCAAAACATATATTTTCTTCAATGGTACCGGTAAATAGAGTATTTCCTTGAGGAATATATGAAATTAATTCTCTATGATTATTACAAACTTCTTCAATAAGATTCTCATTTTCAATAGTAATTTTCCCATTAGTAGGGTTTATTAGTGAGAGTAATAATCTAATCAATGTGGTTTTACCTTCTCCAGATGGCCCAACCAAAGCAACTATTTCGCCGGGTTTTATTTTAAAAGATACCTTCCTTAATATATCTACATTATTATCGTAACTAAAAGAAATATTGTTAAAAGCTATAGTTGGTTTATTAAATAAAGATAGATTAGACCTATCACTGTGTATTTCTGGATCTAAATGTTCAAGTTCAATAAGTCTTTCTGTAGCTGTCAAAGCTGAAATTATGGGTGAATAGCATCCTATTAATGCATTTAAAGGTTCTTGAATCTTATAAAATAGTTGCAACATAGCAGTCATTGTACCAAATGTTATTATTCCGTTAACTAAATTTAAGGCACCCCAGCCGAACACTAATAAATAAGCAGCTGAAGATCCTAGTGAAAATAATGCACCAGTAAGTAAGGTTAAAAATAATTGATTGAGAGATAATTTAAATTTTTCATTTTGAATTTGTGTTAAAGTATTAATAGTTTTCTTTTCATGGGAAAAAGTTTTTATAAGCATAAGATTTTGAAGGTTTTCTTGAAGAAATGAAAAGTATTCAATATTTTTATCTTGCAGATCATTATATAATTTCTTCATCTTCCTTCCGAGTAATTTATTTATAATAGCTAATAGTGGAAAGATTAAAAATGTAGTAGTAGCTAGTATTGGTTCAATTTGTAACAAAGTAAAAAAAGCAAAAACAAGCATTACAGAAGAAGTAATTAGAGTAGGAACTGTATTACACAAAAAAAAATTTACTGTGGATGTATCACTTGTGATTTTTGTCATTAATTCTACGCTATGATATTTAGAGGATTCAATCCACTCACTATAGGTGATATTTTTAAAAAATTTATACTCGAGATTATTAGCAATTTTTTTGTAACAATAGGTAGCTAATAATGATTCTATTGAACTAAATAGAATATCAAATAATATTATTAAACCAATTATTATTAGCCATTTTATTACTTTGTCACTTTGGCCACTTGTCGCAGCATCAATAAGATATTTAGAGATAACAGCATTGTATACACTGACACTAGATAATATAGAACCAATTATAATTGATAGTATTAACAAAGGCATGTAAGATTTGCCTTGAGAGAAAATCCATTTGAATTTATTTATAGTACTTTTCATAGAATGAAAACCTCCAACTCAATAGTAAATATATTAAATATATTCTATCAATTAAGTCATATATAAGATATTACACTAAAGTATTAGAATAGCTAAATTAATGGGTAGTATAAGTTATTATTCTTACTTAAGTATTAATGCTAAAAATAACAATAAAATATTGAATTATAACTAAATACAACAAAATATGACAATGAAAACATGTATAATGAATAATGACAAATTTAAAACTAGGGGGAGTAGTATGT
>NZ_JBOFOR010000077.1:0-62757 GCF_051659545.1 Romboutsia sp.
TTTGTAACTAACTCTTCACTAGGAGTAACATAAACCGTACTATTAGTTTCATAAATCACCATACCAGGCTTAGCTCCATTAGGCTTTTTGATATTCTTCTTTTTAGTATAATCAACAGGTACTTGAGAAGATAATTTAGCTTTACTAAAGAAGGCAGCAAGCATAGCACCTTCAAGTATTGTTTCATCTGGGACATCTTTTCCGTCAGTTTTTATTATAACGTGAGAACCAGGGATATTCTTAGTATGCATCCAAATATCATCATTATCAGCTACTTTCAAAGTAAGATGGTCATTTTGCTTATTATTTTTTCCGACAAGTATTTTAAATCCATCAGAACTCATAAACTCATTAGGATTAGTAGTAAGCTTAGTTTCTTTTTTATTTTTATTTGAAGATTTTAAGTAACCGACTTTTATTAACTCTTCTCTTATGTCTAAAAGTTCAGCTAAATTCTCACAGTTTTCTATACTTAGTAATATATTTTCTAAGTAATCTACTTCTTCCTTACTTATTTCTATCTGATGAGTTACTTCTATTTTAGCAGTTTTCATTTTACTGTACTTTTTAAAGTATTTTTGAGCATTTTCAGAAGGTGTAAGATTCTTATTTAATGAAACTTTTACAGGTTTGTAGTCTGGGTCGTAAAAATTAGCAACCTCAACACTTTCCATACCTTTTTCAATCATATATATATAAGAAGTAATTAATTCACCTCTCACTTTATATATATCTGCAGTTTCAGACTCTTTTAATTCATCTTCTTGCTTATGTAGCTTGTTATAAAGTCTATCTAGTTTAATAGATATACTTTTTCTTAAATCAGAAGAACGTTGATGTATTCTATCCTTTGCATCTTTAGTCCTGTAGTAGTCTTCTAATATTTTAGACATACTCTCATCGTGTATATATGATAAATCTTTAAATAAAGTTAATTCAATACAACTAAAATCAATAACTTTATCAATACTTTTGTCCAACACTATGCAAGGATTATAAATGTTGTTTTTTATATTATCAAATAAGCTAGAAAATACATTAAAAACAGAACAATAGTCCTCTGAACTTAATTCATTTGTAGATAAATTATCTTGTAGATTAGCTCTAAAAACTATTTCTTTAGCTATAGTAGGGCTAATTCCCAAGAACTTAGAGTAAATAGCTTTAAATAAGGGTCCGTCAAAGTTATTTAAAGTATTTGTAAAATCATCCTTAGAAATATTATCAATAGGACTTAACTTATTTTGTTCAGGTGGAAGAAAATAAGTGTGACCAGGTAATAATTGACGAACTCTACTTATACTCGGAGGAATTCTTTTTGCAGAGTCAATAATTTTATTATCTAAAGAATGAGTAAGAATAATATTACTATGTCTTCCCATTATTTCTACATAAATATCTTTAGTAGTTTTTTCTTTTAATTCATTGTAAGATTCAACACTTATTTTTATTATTCTTTCAAATCCAACTTGAGAAATGTCTACAATATTTCCGCTCTGTATATATTTTCTAAATAACATACAAAACATAGGTGCACTCATAGGATTTTCTTTTTTATAATTACTTGCTAAGTAAACTCTAGGAATAGAAGCGCTAGAGCTTAAGACTAACTTAAAGTTTTCTTTATTATTTCTTATATGTAAAATTATTTCATCATCTTCAGGTTGATAAACTTTATCAATTTTACCTCCTAGAAGCTTTGATGATAATTCATTTACTATAGAATGTATTACTAAACCATCTAAAGCCATAATATCTCTCCTTTCGGTTATAAAGCTGTATTAAATTTATTATTACACAATATTTATATATTGTGAATAGTGTAGACTATATATTGTAATCAGTATAAAAGCTATTATCTATATTTTATAATATAACTATACTTTATAATTTCCTTTTCTAGTTAAAATATTGTATAATAGTAAGTTAGTAACTTAAATTTATAGAGGGGGATTAACTGTGAATTTTTGGAAATTACATGGAATAGGTAATGATTTCATAGCAATAGATGGTAGATTTGATAATAAACAAAGTTTTGAGTACTCCAACTTAGCTAAAAAAGTATGCCATAGAAGATTTTCTGTTGGAGCAGATGGCCTATTAGTAGTAAAAAAATCAGAGACTACAGATGTTGAAATGGTATATTACAATGCGGATGGTTCAAGAGCTGCAATGTGTGGAAATGGATTAAGGTGTTTTGTAAAGTTTGTTTATGACAATAATATTGTTAAAAAAGAAGAATTTCAAGTTGCTACATTAGATGGAATAAAAAATATAAATGTTAATCTTAAGGACGGGGAAATAGAAAGTATAAAAGTAAATATGGGAAAAGGAAGTTTTTTAGCTAAGGATGTTCCTGTACTTACAGAAAAAGAAAATTTCATAGAGGAAAAGATTAGTATATTAGATAAAGAATTTAAAGTAAGTTCTATATTAATGGGAGTTCCTCATACTGTAATATTTGTAGACGAGCTTAATAAAGAAGAAGTACATAAATATGGAAAAGAAATAGAAAAAAATAATATTTTTCCTAAAGGGACTAATGTAAATTTTGTAAAAATAGAAGATAATAAGAACATATCAGTTTATACCTGGGAAAGAGGATGCGGATATACGCTAGGATGTGGAACAGGAATGACTGCAAGTGCTATAATATCAAACTTTTTAGGAAAAACTGAAAAAAGTGTAAGTGTTACATCAGAAGGCGGATGTGTAAAAATAGATATAGATGAATTCATTTATATGACAGGACCTAGTAAAAAAATATGCGAAGGAATTTTGGAGGTATAATATGGCAATAAGTATGACGGGCTTCGGAAGAGGAGAATATAAGGATGATAACTATTATTTTTTAGTTGAATGTAAGACTATAAATCATAAATATGCAGATATTAATATACGTCTTCCTAGAAAAATATCATTCTTAGAAGACAAAGCTAGAATATTAATTAAAGACTACGTAAAAAGAGGAAGAGTTGATCTATACATAAAGCTTGACTTAATAGGTAGTGAAGATGTAAACTTAAAATTTGATGAGGCATTAGCTGGAGAATACGTAAATATACTAAAGCAAATAAAAGATAAATTTGATTTAGTAGACGACATAAGTGTTATGAATGTAGCTAAGTTTCCAGATGTAGTTAAAAGTGAAGAAAAAGAAGAAGATGAAGAACTATTATGGTCAATGTTTAAAAAAGCACTAGAAGAGTCTTTAACAAAGTTAAAAGAAATGAGAAGTGAAGAAGGTAAAAAATTAGCAGAGGATGTTATAATGAGATGTGACCTTCTAAAAAAATATATTGAAGAAATTGAAAAGTATTCATATAATGTTGTTATTGACTATAAGGAAAAGTTAAATAATAGAATAAGTGAAATGTTAGAAGACCCTAGCATAATAGACCCAAATAGATTAGCACAAGAAGTGGCTATATACGCAGATAAAAGTAGTATAACAGAAGAAATAGTAAGATTTGAAAGTCATATAGAACAACTTAAAAAGACTGTTGTAAAAAATGACTCAATAGGAAGAAAAATAGACTTCTTAATTCAAGAAATGAATAGAGAAACTAATACAATAGGTTCGAAATCATCAGATATAAACATAACTAATTTAGTAGTTGAAGTTAAAAGTGAATTAGAAAAAATAAGAGAACAAATTCAAAACATAGAATAATAAAAAAAATCTTTTACATAAGATTTTAAAATATAGATATCTAGATAAGATTCGAAAAGAGAGAAAGGAAGAGAGTAATGGTTAAAAAAAACGGGCTATTATTAGTTGTATCAGGGCCATCAGGTGCTGGAAAAGGTACAATATGTAAAGAGTTATTAAAAAAGAATGACCAAATAAAACTTTCAGTATCAGCGACAACTAGAAAGCCAAGAACTGGAGAAGTTGATGGTGTAAATTATTTCTTTATAGAGAAAGATAAGTTTACACAAATGATAGGTAATAGTGAATTTTTAGAATATGCTCAAATATACGATAATTTCTATGGAACTCCAAAAGCTGCTATAATGGAGTGTTTAGAAAAAGGTCAAGATGTAATACTAGAAATAGAAATGCAAGGAGCAAAGCAAATAAAAGAAGTTTGCCCTGAAGGAGTATTTATATTTGTACTTCCGCCATCTCTTGAAGAATTAAAAAACAGAATAGTTGGAAGAGGAACAGAAACAGTTGAAGAAATAGACAAGAGATTTAGCTGTGCCTTTGAAGAAATAAACAGAATTGTAGATTATGATTATTTTGTAGTAAATGATGATTTAGAAAAGTCTGTTAAAGAAATAGAAAGTATAATATCATCTGAAAAAAATAAAGTTACTAGATATAAAAATAATATAATTGATAAATTTAAGGAGGAATTATAATCATGTTAAAACCATCAATCAATGAAGTATTAAACAAAATAGAAAACAGATATTATTTAGTAGGGACTGTTTCAAGAAGAGCGAGAGAGATAATCGATGGTGCTGATATTTATGTTCTAAACAAGCAAAAGGAAACTAAGCCAGTTAGTATAGCTACTCAAGAAGTTGCTGAAGGAAAAATATCTTATAGATTATTAACTCAAGAAGAAATAGACATAGAGCACGCTAAACAACATACAGCGCAAGTTGTAGAAGAGGAGTAATATCCATGCTAAAAGATAAAACTGTTGTAATAGGTGTAAGTGGTGGGATAGCTGTATACAAAGTATTAGATGTTATAAGCAGACTTAGAAAATTAGGCGTAAATGTATACGTTATAATGACTAAGAGTGCAACTGAGTTTGTAACACCGCTATCATTTCAATCATTAAGTCAAAATTATGTGGTTTGTGATATGTTTGAAGACCCTAAAACTTGGGATGTTGAACATATATCTTTAGCTAAGAGAGCGGATGTATTTTTAGTAGCTCCAGCTACAGCAAATGTCATTGGTAAAATGGCAAATGGAATAGCTGATGATATGCTTACAACAACAGTCATGGCAACAAAAGGTAAAGTACTAATAGCCCCAGCCATGAATACAAATATGTATGAAAATCCAATAGTTCAAAGAAACATAGATATCTTAAAAGAATTAGGTTATGATTTTGTTGAACCGGAAAGTGGAAGGCTTGCTTGTGGAGATACAGGCAAAGGTAAATTGGCATCTCCAGAGGTAATAGTTGATGAAATAGTTAAATTACTATCTAAAGAACAAGATTTAAAGGGAAAAAGTATAATAGTAACAGCGGGACCAACTGTAGAAAGTATAGATCCTATGAGGTTTATAAGCAATAGATCAAGTGGTAAAATGGGTTATTCAATAGCGAAAGAAGCTATTGAAAGAGGAGCAAATGTGACTCTTATATCAGGGCCAACAAATTTAACTCCACCTCAAAACCTTAAAAAGCTTATAAGAATAGAATCAGCAGAGGACATGTACAATGCAGTTGTAGAAAACTTAGAAGAAAATCAAGTAGTTATAAAAAGTGCAGCTGTTGCAGATTATAAACCTAAAAATTATTCAAATAAAAAAATAAAAAAATCTGATGAGGATTTAGTTATTAGTTTAGATAGAAATAAAGATATTGCCTATGAAATAGGTAAAATAAAAAAGGACAAAATATTAGTAGGCTTTGCAGCTGAAACTAATGACCTTTTAGAAAATGCTAAAGGTAAGGTTAAAAAGAAAAATTTAGACTTTATAGTAGCAAATGATTTAACAATGGAAGGTGCAGGCTTTGGCGTGGATACTAACATAGTTAAAATAATAGATAAAGACGGAAATATTACAGAATACCCTAAAATGAAAAAAGAAGAAGTAGCTAACGTTATTTTAGATAAAGTTAAATCACTACTTTAAAAGTAAGCATCTATGTTAATAGATGCTTATATTTTTAAAGAGCGCATACAACTGAAGTGTTTCGCCAACACGTTGCTCAAACGAATGTGAAGGCGTATCGTTGGCTATGAAATTTTAAAGAGCAGATAAAATAAAAATAAGCACTTAAATTAAAAATAGAGGTTATGATATGGAAAGATATGCAAAAGTAGTTGTAAGAAGTAATACTATACATACAGATAACTTATTTACATATAGGATTCCAGAATTTTTAATAGATGATATAAATATTGGTCATAGAGTATTAGTTCCATTTGGTAAGGGAAATAAACCTACAGAAGCTTTTGTATTTGAAATTACTAACAATTTAGAAGAAAACATAAGAACTAAAGATATAGTTGATGTACTTGATGAAAAACCTATATTTAGAATTGAAGATTTAGAACTAGTAAACTGGATGAAAAATAGGTATCTATGTACTTATGTGGACTGTATTAATTTAATATATCCCAAAGGATACAAATTAAATAATTACAAAGTTGCAGAGCTAAGTGAAGAATTATTAAGGTTAAATAAAGGTGAATTTGATAATATAATATTAAATTTAAATGAAAATCAAAAAAGCATAGTTGATTCTATAATTGAAAACAAAGGAAAAGTAAAAATAGAAAAATTAGGCAAAATTTCTACTATTAACAATATATTAGAAAATTTAAAAAAGAAAAATATTGTTGATATAAAATGGGAATACAAAAGTCACAAAAATGAAAAGAAATTATGCTATGTAGCTTTAACTGTGGAAGAACACGAAGTTGATGATTACATTGTTAACCATAAAATAAATCTAGGAACTAAACAAAAAGAAATCGTAAATTTCTTGAAAAATAATGATAACGTAGAAATAAATGACTTAATGGAATTATTAAAGGTATCTAAGCCAAGTATAAAATCTTTACATGAAAAGAATATTATAACTTTAGAACTTAAGGATTACTACAGAAAACCTGAAAGTATATATAAATCTAACCACAAAGATATACATCTAAACGAAGAACAAATATATGCTATAAATAAAATAACTTCAAATATGTTTGAAGAAAATAAAAAGCCTTATTTGTTACACGGAGTAACAGGTAGTGGAAAAACAGAAGTGTATATGGAAACAATAGAGTATGCTTTAAGTCAAGGTATGGATAGTATTGTTTTAGTTCCTGAAATAGCACTTACTCCACAAACTATATCTAGATTTAAAAATAGATTTGGAGACATAGTAGGAGTTTTTCATAGTCAACTTTCAGAAGGACAAAAACACGATGTTTATAAGGCTATAAAGAGCGGAAAAATAAGGATATTAATAGGTGCTAGATCTGCTTTATTTGCACCATTTAATAGTTTAGGAATAATTGTAATAGATGAGTTTCATGAGGGATCATATAAATCAGAAAAAAATCCAAAGTTTAGTGCAATAGAAGTAGCTAAATTTATGGCTATTAAAAACAATGTATCTTTAGTATTAGGTTCAGCAACTCCATCGATAGATGAATATTACAAAGCTAAAAATGGAGAATATGAACTTATAGAAATAAAAAATAGAGCTAATAAAAAGCCCTTACCTAAAATTGAAGTTGTAGATATGAAAAATGAACTTAATAATGGTAACACTAGCATATTTAGTGCTAAACTTCAGGAACAAATAGAAGAAGCCATTAGAAATAAAACTCAGGTAATACTATTTTTAAATAGAAGAGGATATGCGAGCTTTGTTTCGTGTAGAAAATGTGGTTATGTGTTTCAATGTGAAAACTGCGATATATCATTGACTTATCACAAAAGCAAGAATATAGGTAGATGTCATTATTGTGGATTTGAAAAACAAATTCCAAAGGAATGCCCGGAATGTAGTAGTACATATGTTAAACCTTTTGGAGTAGGAACTCAAAAAATTGAAGAAGAATTAAAGAATATATTTCCTCAATACAAAGTTCTAAGAATGGATAAAGATACAACCTCTAAAAAAGGTTCATTAGAAGAAATTTTAAATAAGTTTAAAAATAAAGAAGCACAAATTTTAATAGGAACTCAAATGTTAAGTAAAGGTTTAGATTTTGATAATGTAACCTTAGTAGGAATATTATCAGCTGATATGATACTTAATTTTCCTGATTTTAAAAGTTTTGAAACAACTTTTCAATTAGTAACTCAAGTTTCAGGTAGAGCAGGAAGGTCAGATAAAGAAGGTATAGTTATACTTCAAACCTACGATACAGACCATTATGCTATAAGAAGAGCTATAAATTATGACTTTGAAGGATTTTTTGAAGATGAAATAAAAATAAGAAAAGCATTTGGGTATGCTCCATTTAACAATATGATAAGTGTAGTTATAAGTGGAGAAAATGAAAAAAATGTAACTCAAAATGCTAAAAACATGTATGAATCAATTGTTTACCTATTAAAACAAAGGGGGATAGATGATTTTGACTTTATATTAGGTCCAAATCCTTGTTCAATAGGTAAAATAAATCAAAATTATAGATGGCAAATATTATTTAAAGATGATAATATTGAAATTAATTTATTAAAGGGTATAATAAAATATATATGTATAACAAAAAGAGATATTGTATTTAGCAAAGATGTTAATGTATCGATAGACATTAATCCAAATAGTGTATTATAAATTTAGGAGGAAAGATAAAATGGCAATAAGACAGATAGTTCAAATAGGTGAACCTGTGCTTAGAAAAAAAGCAAAAAAGGTTGAAAAAATTGATGAAAAAATAATTCAATTATTAGAAGATATGACAGATACAATGTATGAAGCTGATGGTGTAGGCCTTGCAGCACCACAAGTTGGAATATTAAAGAGAGTGGTAGTAATAGATATAGGTGAAGGTTTAATAGAGTTTATAAATCCAGAAATAGTAGAAACTTCAGGAGAATATATAGATGATGAAGGCTGTTTAAGTGTTGTAGGAGAATCTGGAGCTGTAAAAAGACCTTACTATGTAAAAGTTAGAGCATTTGATAGAAATGGACAATTATTTGAAATAGAAGGTGAAGAACTTTTAGCTAGAGCTTTCTGCCACGAAATAGACCACTTAGAAGGTGTGTTATTTGTTGACAAAATAGAGAAATAATAGGAGTGATTACATGAGAATTGTTTTTATGGGAACACCTGAAATTGCAACAGGGTGTCTACAAAAACTAATAGATGAAAAACATGAGATAATAGGTGTTGTAACTCAACCTGACAAACCTCAAAATAGAGGTAAAAAGTTAGGGATGCCGCCTGTAAAAGAACTTGCCATAAAGTATGATTTAGCAGTATATCAACCACAAAAAGCAAGGGAAGAAGGCTTTGTACAAACTTTAAGAGAGCTTAATCCTGATGTTATAGTAGTTGTAGCTTTTGGTCAAATACTACCAAAATCTATACTAGATATACCTAAGTATGGATGCATAAATGTACACGTATCTTTATTACCAAAATATAGAGGGGCAGCTCCTATAAATTGGGTGATAATAAACGGAGAAGAAAAAACTGGTGTAACTACTATGTATATGGATGAAGGTCTAGATACAGGAGATATTATATTAACTGAGGAATTTGGCTTAGATGATAGTATAACTGCAGGAGAACTTCATGATAAAATGATGGTGAGTGGAGCACAAACTCTAAAGGAAACTTTAGACTTGATAGAAAAAGGATGTGCGCCTAGAACAATACAAAACCACGAAGAACACACTTATGCTCCTATGATGAATAAATCATTAGGAAATATAGATTGGAATAAAGATGCTAAAGATATTCACAATCTTGTTAGAGGAGTTAATCCGTGGCCAAGTGCATACACAACCTACAATGATGCTACAATGAAGGTTTGGAAGACTAAGGTATTAGATGAATCTAGCGAGAAAACACCTGGAACTATACTTAAAGTAGACAAAGACGGTATTAGAGTAAGTACAAATAATAAAGTTATACTAATTGAAGAAATTCAGATGCCAGGCAAGAAAAGAGTGCAAGTATCTGAATATATAAAAGGAAATAGTATAGAACCTAATACAGTATTGGGTTAGGTGATAAATATATGGAAGCCAAAAAATATTTAACTACAGTTACTATATTAGTTGCAATACTTTTAGCAGTTACTATAATAATAAATATTTTCATATCCAGTTTGGCTCAAATGTTTGGAATAATAATAAATATTATGGTTGCTATATTAGTTACTATGATAATTTTTTCTACTATAATAACTTATAGTGTAATTAAAGACAGAAAAATAAATTCTAAACTAATGAGTATAAACTTTAAAATAGTGAATATTTTATTTCCTATAATAACTTCAATAGCATCAACTATAGGAATACCAAAAAATGAAATAAGAAAAATTTATGTAAAATTAAACAATAGCTATATTTATAGTCAAAAATATAGTGTTAAACATGAAGACATACTAATACTTATACCTCATTGTATACAAAAAAACAGTTGTAAGCTTAAAGTTACCACAGACATAAAGAACTGTGCTAATTGTGGTAAGTGTAATATAGGAAACTTGGTACAACTAAAGGAAAAGCTAAATGTAAATATATTTGTAGCTACAGGAGGGACCTTGGCTAGAAAGATTATTATGGAAAACAAACCTAAAGTTGTTATAGCGGTAGCCTGTGAAAGAGATTTAACTTCAGGGGTACAAGATGTAAAAAAAATACCAGTTTTAGGTGTGTTTAATAAAAGGCCTAACGGTCCATGTGTAGACACAAGTATAGATATAAAAGAAGTAGAAGATGCAATAAGTTTCTTCACAAAATAAATTTATGGGAGAGTGTTTAATATGTATCCATACGGTTTTGGCTGGGATCCAACGTTTATAATACTAATTCCAGCTATACTATTCACAATTTATGCTCAATTTAAAGTAAGCTCTACCACTAGTAGATACCTAAAAGTAAGAAGTCAAAGAGGTTATACAGGAGAGCAAACAGCTAGAAAAATATTAGATACAAATGGATTATATGATGTTAGAATCGAGATGGTAAGGGGGCGCTTATCGGATCATTATGATCCAAGAAGTAAGGTATTAAGATTATCTCAAGATATATACTATGAAACTTCTATAACATCAGTTGCAGTAGCTGCACATGAATGTGGTCATGCTATACAACATGCTAAAGGATATGCTCCTCTTAACTTAAGAAGTGCATTAGTTCCAGTAGTAAACTTTGCATCAAATATGTCTTGGATTTTAATAATGCTAGGATTTATTATGCAAGGTCCATTATTAAAGATTGGTATACTATTATTCGCAGCTTCTGTATTATTCCAAATAATAACATTACCTGTTGAATTTAATGCATCTAACAGAGCAATGGTTCAACTTTCAAATATAGGAATACTAGAAGGCAAAGAATTAAATCAAGGTAGAAGTGTACTTACAGCGGCAGCTTTAACTTATGTAGCAGCAGCACTTACAGCAGTACTTCAATTACTAAGATTAGTAGCTATAGCAAACAGAGATAATGATTAGAGGAGATTGTCCTAGTAATTCTAGGACTTTTTCTGTTTAAATAAAAGGAGAAAAAATTATGAAAGCTAGAGAAATAGCATTTAAAGTACTATGCGATATAGAAGATAATAATAATTATTCTAATATTGCTATTAATAAACATTTTAGAAATTTACAAATAACAAATCAAGACAGAGGTCTTGCTACAGAACTAATATATGGAGTGGTAGAAAATAAATATTATTTAGATTATATTATAGATAAACTTTCAAAGATAAAGACGCAAAAGCTATCAACTTATGTTAAAATATTGCTAAGGATGGGAATTTATCAAATTGCTTTTCTAGACAGTATTTCAGACTATGCATCAGTTAATGAAACTGTGAATTTAGTAAAAAAATATGATAATCGATCAGCAGGATTTGTAAATGCAATTCTTAGGAATATACTAAGAAGTAAAGAGGAAGTTTTAAAGGTTGATACAGGAAATCAAATAATGGACTTAGCTACAAAATACTCTTATAGTCCTTGGATAATAAAAAATTGGACAAAAACTTTTGGTGAGGAATTTACAGAAGATTTATTAGAAGCAAATAATGAAAAACCAAATCTTTACTTAAGAGTTAATACTTTAAAAATAAGTAGAGACGAGCTTATTGATAAATTACAAAGTCAAGATATAAAAGCATATAAGGTACCGACTATAGAAGAAGCAATAAGAGTTGAAAACCTTAAAGATATTGAAAATAATGAGCTATTTAAAAATGGATTATTTACAATACAAGATATAAGCTCTATGCTTATAGGGAAAGTAATTAATCCTAAAGAAAATTCATTAATTTTAGATGTATGTAGTGCCCCAGGAGGTAAAACTACTCACCTAGCAACACTAATGAATAATACAGGTAAGGTAATCGCAAGAGACGTTTTTGAGCACAAATTAAAACTTATACAAAATGCTGTTGATAGATTAGGCCTTACAAATGTAGAAGTAGAAAACTTTGATGCTTCTCAAATAGATGAGAATAACGCTGGAAAGTTTGATTATGTATTAGCAGATGTTCCTTGCTCAGGTCTTGGGATAATAAGAAGAAAGCCTGAGATAAAATATAAGACTAAGGCAGATCTTAAAGATTTACCGACAATACAAAGTTCGATACTAGAAAATGCATCAAAATATGTAAAGGTAGATGGTATATTAGTTTATAGTACTTGTACTATTCAAGATAATGAAAATATTAATGTAATCGATGAATTTTTAAAGAATAATGATAATTTTGAGTTAGTAGCAATAGATGAATTAAATGTAGATTTAGATAATCAAAACAAAGGATATCTGAAAATATATCCTAATATTCATGGTATGGATGGCTTCTTTATATCAAAATTAAAAAGAGTAAGGTAGTGATAATATGAATCAGAATAAAGTGGCATTAAAAAACTTTACAGAAGAAGAAATGAAAGAATTTATGAAGACAATAGGAGAAAAGCCTTTTAGAGGAACTCAGATATTTTCGTGGATTTATAAAGGAGCCAAAACTTTTGAAGATATGAATAACATTCCTAAAAATCTAAGGACTAAATTAGAAGAGGTTTCTTATATAGGAACTATAAAACAAGAACTTAAACTAGAGTCCAAAAAAGATGGAACTAAAAAATATCTTTTTGAATTGAATGATGGCAATATAATAGAAACTGTAATGATGGACTATGAAAGTAGAGTAACTGTATGTGTATCTAATCAAGTTGGTTGTAGAATGGGTTGTAGATTCTGTGCATCTACAATAGATGGATTAGTTAGAAATCTAGAGCCATGGGAAATACTAGACCAAATCATGCATATACAAGAAGACAATGGGAAGAGAGTATCAAACATTGTTTTAATGGGAAGTGGAGAACCTTTAGATAACTTTGAAAACACTAAAAAGTTCTTACAACTTGTAAATGAAAAAAATGGACTAAATATAGGATATAGACATATAACTTTATCTACTTGTGGGATAGAACCAAAAATGAGAGAATTAGCAGATTTAGGTTTACCTATAAATCTTGCTCTTTCGCTACATTCTCCTTACGATGAAGCAAGAAAAGAAATTATGCCTATAGCAAATGCATATTCAGTTAATGAAATAATAAATGCTTGCAAATATTATATTGAAAAAACTAATAGAAGAGTTACATTTGAGTATTCACTAATAAAAGGTGTAAATGATTCTGAAAAAGAAGCATTAGCCTTAGTGAAGCTTTTAAAAGGTATACTATGTCATGTAAATATAATACCTATAAATAAAGTAGAAGAAAGAGAATATGAGAAGCCAGATAAAGCATTTGTTTACAAGTTTAGAGATATACTAGAAAAAAACAATATACCAGCTACTGTTAGGATATCTATGGGCTCTGATATTAGTGGAGCTTGTGGTCAGTTAAGAAGAAAACATAAGTAGCTTTAAGGGGGAAGTCTTATGATTTATAGTTGTATCTCCCATATAGGAAAAGTAAGGAAAAATAACGAAGACTACTGTAAGGGCGAAATTATAGATACAGAGCGTGGATCTATAGGAATCTTTGCTTTGGCTGATGGAATGGGCGGTCATAACAAAGGTGAAGTAGCAAGTAAATTAGCTGTAGAAAATATAATCTGTTTCTTAAAAGAGAATTTATTGCAAAGTAACAACATAAAAATTGATTATGTAGATGATATAATCAAGCAAGCTTATAATAATGTTAATTCTATTATTCACAAAAAATCAATGGAAGATTTAGAGTTTGAAGGAATGGGTACAACACTTACAACTGCTATTTTATACAAAGATAATTTGTATGTGGCAAATGTAGGTGATAGTAGATGTTATTTATTTCAAGATGATAAATTAGAAAAAATAACAGTAGACCACTCTATAGTAGAAGAACTTATAAGAGCTCATGTTATTACGGAAGAAGAAGCTAAAACTCATCCAAGAAGAAATCATATAACAAGAGCTATGGGCACTGATGAAATGGTTATTGTAGATATCTTTAAGCGTAAGCTAAATAGAGGAGATAGAATTCTTCTAGCAAGTGACGGTTTGACAGGGTTTGTAGATGATTTTCTTATAAAAGAAATAATTGAAAAAGAAGATGAAATAGAAATTTTAAGTGAACAATTAATAAATATAGCCAATGACATTTCAGGTAGGGATAATATTTCGGTTATATTGATAGAAGATATTTAGGACGGTGATATAGTGGGAGAGACTGTTTTAGGAAACAGATATGAAATCATCAGAAAAATTGGTGATGGAGGAATGGCTTTCGTCTACGAAGCTAAGGATAGATTGTTAAACAGGACTGTAGCTGTAAAAGTGCTTAGACCTGAATTTGTAGATGATGAAGAGTTTTTAGGTAAGTTTAAAAGAGAAGCAGAAGCGGTAGCAAGCTTATCACATCAAAATATAGTGAATGTATATGATGTAGGAGAAGACGGAAAAGTTCACTATATAGTAATGGAATTTATAGATGGACAAAATCTAAAAGAAATAATAAAAGATGAAGGAACATTAGATGAATATACTGCATTAGACATAGCAAAACAAATAGCGATGGCACTTAGTGCAGCACATAAAAAAGGCATTATACATAGAGATATAAAGCCTCACAATATACTTATATCTAATGAAGGAAGACTAGTTAAGGTGGCTGATTTTGGTATTGCTAAAGCTGTATCTAATTCAACAGTAACTAACATTGGTAGTATAATAGGGTCTGTTCACTATTTTTCTCCAGAGCAAGCTAAGGGTAAGTTTGTAACTAATAATGCGGACCTTTATTCTCTAGGAATAGTTTTATATGAAATGTTAATAGGTAAAGTTCCTTTTAGAGGAGATAGTCCAATTTCAATAGCGCTTCAACATATAAATGATGATATAGAATTTACACCTGAAGAGAAAGTGAGTATACCTCAAAGTGTAAGAACTATAATTAAAAAATTAACTGAAAAATCTAGTGATGATAGATATCAAAGTGCAGAAGAATTAATAGAAGATATAGAGTATATAGAAAAAAATATAGATTTAGACTTTATCAAAGAGTACGACAATTTTGCTACTCAAAAAATTGATGAAAAAGAATTTAGTAGGGCTACAAAACATCAAATTACTCCAATTCACATAGAAGATGAAGACGAAGAGGAATTTGAAGACGAAGAGGAATTTGAAGAAGTAGTAAAGCCTAAAAATCAAAAGGCGAATAAAAAATCAAATAAGGATTCCAAAAAAAGTAGAAAAAGGCTAAAAATAGCGGCTATAATATTAGGTTTAATATTGCTGATTCAAGGATTCTTTATAGCTAAATTTGCATTATCTGGAAGTTTAGGAAATGCTGTAACAGAGGAAGGTACGCTGACTACTCCAGATGTACAAAATATGTCCTTAGAAGATGCTCAAAGAGAACTTGATAAATTAGATTTAAAAGTATCTTGGAGAGATGAGTACAATGCAGATGTAGAAAAAGGTGATGTAATATCTCAAACTCCTTTACCAGGATCAGATATTAAAAAAGGAGATATTGTAAACTTAGTATTAAGTAAAGGTTCTAAAAGTGCAGAGGTTCCTAATGTAGTAGGATTTACACTTGGAGAAGCTGAAACTATATTAAAAGATAATAAATTAAGCTTAGGAAATATAAAGTATGAATATAATGACACTTATAAAAATGGTGTTGTACTAAGACAAGATCCTAACTCTGGAACTTCTAGTGTAGAAGAAGGAGAAAAAATAAATCTAGTAGTAAGTAAAGGTCCTAAGGAAGTTGAACCAGAAGCAACTCCTGAACCAGAAAAACCTACGCTTCCACCTAATCCTGGCACTGGAGGAAGTGGAACTGGAGGAGGAAATACTGGATCTGGCAACTCTGGTGGTACAGATACTGGTGGTACAGATACTGGAGGAGGAGATAACGGATCAGGTGACTCAAATAATGGGTCAGGAAGTACTAAACCTGATGGAGATGGGGACTCAGGTAGTGGAGAAGGGGATACAGGAAATGATACAGATACTGGAACAACTCCAAATCCTCCTACAACACAAACACCATAGATAAAAGGTAATTATAATATGTAATTTGTAAAAGTCCAACTTATTATAGTTGGGCTTTTACAATATAAATAAAATCAAAACATAAAGTTATTATGATATTATATAAAAATAGGATACAATATTTATATGAGTTAAAAATTTAAGGAGGCAATAAATGATAAATGGAAAAATTATTAAAGGAATAGGGGGATTTTATTACGTAGATACTGAAAATGGTCTTTATGAATGCAGAGCTAGAGGAATATTTAGAAAAGATAAAATAACACCTTTAGTTGGAGATAGAGTAGCTATAAGCGTAGTGGATGAAGAAAATAAAAAAGGTGTTGTAGAAGAGATAAATAAAAGGGATACAGAGCTTGTAAGACCACCTATAGCTAATGTAGATAAGGCTTTGATAGTTTTTGCTATAAAAAATCCTGCGCCAAATTTATCTCTATTAGATAGATTTATAGTATTAGCAGAAAAAGAAAATTTAGAAATCGTAATAGTATTGACTAAGGCAGATTTAGATGATGGAAGTATTTTACAAGAAATACAAGGCATTTATGAGCTTAGTGGATATAAAGTAATTCCTGTAAGCAATAAAACTAAATTAAATATAGATAAAATAAAAGATGAACTAAGGGGTAATGTAGTAGTATTTGCAGGGCCATCTGGAGTAGGTAAGTCGAGTTTATTAAATGAAATAGATAAAAATTTTAAACTTCAAACTGGAGAAGTTAGTGAAAAAATAAAAAGAGGAAAACATACAACTAGACACGCAGAACTTTTAAAGTTAGAATGTGGAGGTATGGTTGCAGATACTCCAGGATTCAGTTCATTAACTCTTGATGATATAGGCGAAGTTGAACTAAAAGATTACTTTATCGAGTTTAGTGATTTTAATGATTGTAGATTTGGTTCAAGATGTATACATGAAAAGGAGCCAAATTGTGCAGTTAAAGAAGCAGTACAAAATGGAGACATACCTAAGAAAAGATATGAAAGCTATATACAACTACTAAACGAAATTAGACAAGGGAGAAGGAGATATTAAAATGATAAAATTAGCACCATCAATATTATCAGCAGATTTTGCTAGATTATTAGAAGATGTAAAAAAAGTAGAAAATGCAGGATGTGAATATTTACACATAGACGTAATGGATGGGCATTTTGTGCCTAATATTACTTTAGGTCCAGGAATAGTAAAATCTTTGAGAAAAGACGTTAATATGGTATTTGATGCTCATTTAATGATAGAAAATCCAGATCAATATATAAAAGAATTTGTGGATGCAGGTTGTGACTTAATAGTAGTTCATCAAGAAGCTTGCAGACATTTACATAGAACTATACAAAATATTAAATCTTATGGAATAAAAGCAGGAGTTGCGTTAAATCCAGCTACACCTATAGAAACTATAAAACATGTAGTACAGGACTTGGACATGGTTCTTATAATGACGGTTAACCCAGGGTTTGGAGGTCAATCATTTATAGAAAGTATGATACCTAAAATAAAAGAGTTAAAAACGTTGATAGATAGCCAAAATCTAAGTGTAGATATACAAGTTGATGGTGGTATAAAGCCAGATAATGTAGCTGAAGTAGTAGAGGCTGGAGCTAATATAATAGTTGCAGGGTCAGCTATATTTAATAGTGAAGATATACAAAAGTCAGTAGACTTATTTAGAAAAAATACAAATAAAATAGGATAATATTATGAAAATTTGTATTGTTCTAAATGGAGAAATAAAGGATTATAAAGCTACAAAAGGTATTATGCTTAAAGAAAGTTACGATTATATAATATGTGCAGATGGAGGGGCAAATCATACATACAAGATGAATATTGTACCACATTATATAATCGGCGATTTAGATTCTATAGATAGTAATATAATTAAACATTACAAAGAATGTAATGTGAAATTTGAAAAATTTCCAACTAAAAAAAATGAAACTGATTCAGAAATATGTATATACTTAGCAGAAACATTAAAAGCGAAAGAAATACACTTAATAGGTGCATTAGGAGGTAGAATAGACCACACTATTGCAAATATAAACCTTTTATATTATATAAAAAATAAGGGGATTATACCCAAAATTATTTCTGAAAAAGAGGAAATGTATATAGCTATGAATGAAGAAATAACCATAAGTGGAGAAAAAGGAAATATAATTTCTGTAATACCTACAAATGGAGATGCAAAGGGTGTAACCTTAAAACATTTAGAATATCCATTAGAAAGGCATTGTATGAAGTTTTCAGTACCTTTAGGGATATCCAATGTAATGACTAAGGATATATGTAGTATAAGAGTTGATGAGGGTAGTTTGATTATAGTAAACAACAAATAAAGGATAGCTTTTAGCTGTCCTTTTTTGTTGTTATAAAATTTTTGTATTTAAAAAATAGGACAGGTCTAATTATAAAATATTTTGCATAAATTTAAATTATAGAAGCAAACTTAAAGATTGATAAAACACATAGGAGAGATTTTTTATGAAAAACAATTCAAAAAGTTTATTAGGTATAATATGCTTAGCCACAGGAATTGCTGTAATATTATCTATGATACTTCCTAACTGGATTTGGACAGTGCTTACGGCATTTGTCCTTATTGGATGTGGAATATTATTTTTTCTATATTAAAAATATCAGAATAAGAGTTGTTTTTTACATAAGAAAAAAATAGAAATCATATAAAATATAATGAGGGGGAAAATATTATGAAAATGGTAACAATAACATTACCAAAATGGATGTCAAATATAATTTTAAAGTTTATGAGAAATGGTAAAAAGAATTAAAAAGTATAAAAGCCTACTTTGAAAAAGTAGGCTTTTATGTAAGCAATTAAGCTCTCTCAACTTTACCAGAACGTAAACATCTAGTACAAACTTTTACTCTCTTAGGAGTACCATCTATTATAGCTCTAACGTTTCTTAAGTTAGCTGACCATGTTCTTTTGTTATGTCTATTTGAGTGTGATACTTGGTTTCCAGAAACCTTTCCTTTACCACATACGCTACATATTTTTGCCATTCGTGTACACCTCCTTAAAATGATAACTGATTTAAAGACTAAAAACATATTTATCTTAACATAAATACTAAAAACGTGCAATAGAAATATATATTTGCTTTACACATATTGAAGAATTTCTTGTTATCATATAAAATTATATATATAATTTTGTATAAAGTAAATATTAAACAAGAAATAGTAAATATTTTCTTTTTACAATTGATCCAAGATTTATTAGAAAAATTGGACCGGTTTAAATTATACCATATTTATAGTATTATATGTTATATATTTTTCTATAATATTATAATAAGACAAAGTTTTTCTCATTATTTGAGAAAAATAAAAAAAAATTAAGAAAAATAAAAATAAACTTAAGGGGGTCAACCATGAGTGTAAAGGTAATGAACCAGTATGGAAGTATAGAAATAGATAAGCAAATTATATCTCAAATAGCGTATAGAGCAGCTATGGAAAGTTATGGATTAGTAGGACTGGCATACAAATCTAAAGGTATAGTTGAATTATTAAAAGGTGAAAATGCTTTTAAAGGTGTTTCAGTAGAAGAATTAGAAGATAATACTATAGCAATAGAACTTTATGTTATACTACAATATGGAACAAATATATCAACAGTTGCAAATAACATAATTGATAAAGTAAAATATACAGTTGAGAAACTAACTTCAACAAAAGTAAGTAAAATAGATATTAATGTTCAAGGTATCAGAGTGAAGTAATTTAGGAGGAAAAATATGATTCAATATATAGACGGAAAAATGTTAAGGGAGATGTTTGTATCAGGTGCAAACAATCTTCAAAATCATAGAGACTTAGTAGACAGATTAAATGTATTCCCTGTTCCAGATGGGGATACAGGAACTAATATGTCACTTACTATCTCATATGCTATGAAAGAATTATCTAAAGCAGAACAAGACGATATAACTACAATAGGAAAGGCACTATCAAAAGGTTCTTTAATGGGTGCTAGAGGAAATTCAGGAGTTATATTATCACAAATAATAAGAGGATTTTCTAAATCAATAGAAGGTAAAGATAAAATATCAACAGAAGATTTAGCAAAAGCATTAAAAAATGGATCTGATACGGCATATAAAGCGGTTATTAAGCCAATAGAAGGAACTATACTTACCGTGGTAAGAGAGAGTGGAGAATATGCTGTAAAGACTTATAAAAAAGAAAAGGACTTAATAGCATTTTTAGAAATGGTAATTAAAGAAGCTAATGCATCTTTAGAAAGAACTCCAGACTTATTAAAGAACTTAAAAGACGCTGGTGTTGTAGACTCTGGAGGTAAAGGGTTAGTTCTTCTATATGAAGGAATGCTTGCTACGCTAAAAGGAAAATCTATAGAAATACAAGATACTAACTCTAACGAAGTACAAAATGTTGAAGTTATAACAAATCCAATAAACACTGAAGATATTAAGTTCTGCTATTGTACAGAATTTATATTAGAAAGTAATAAAATAAGTGACACTCAAATAAGAGATATGATGCTTGAATATGGAGATAGTTTAGCTGTAGTAGGAGACGAAGGTATAATAAAAGTTCACGTTCATACTAATGATCCAGGACTTGTCTTACAAGATGCATTAAAGTATGGACAATTAGTAACTATCAAGATAGAGAACATGAAAGTGCAACATGAAAATACATTAGTAGAATCTAATGATGAAATAGCACAAGCGGCAGAAGAAAAAGAATATGGATTTATAGCTACATCAATGGGTGATGGCCTTGCTAAAATATTTAAGGACTTTGGAGTTGACCATATAATTGAAGGTGGTCAAACAATGAATCCAAGTACAGAAGATTTTATGAAGGCAATAGAATATGTAAATGCTAAAAACATATTTATATTCCCTAATAACAGCAACATAATAATGGCTGCAAACCAAGCTAAAGAATTAAGTGAAAAGAACATAATAGTTATACCTACAAAGAATACACCACAAGGGTTTACATCACTAGTGAACTTCAATGGAGATGCAACTGTAGAAGAAAATGAAGGTGCTATGATGGAATCTTTAGGAATGGTTAAATCAGGTCAAGTAACTTTTGCAGTTAGAGATACTGTTATGAATGATGTAGATGTTAAAGAAGGAAACATAATTGGTATAGCAGAAGGTAAATTACTATCAGCAGGAGAAGGCGTAGATGAAATAACAACAACTCTTGTTGAAAAATTAGTAGACGAAGATACTGCAATAATAACTTTATTCTATGGGGAAGAAATAAGTGAAGAATCTGCAAATGAACTTCGTGACTCATTAGAAGAAAAGTTTGAAGACATAGATGTAGAGTTATACTATGGAGGACAGCCTCTTTATTACTACTTAATTTCAGTTGAATAATGATTTTAAAGTCCTGTATAATCTTACTATCTTATGATTATACAGGCTTTTTTACGTTCAAATAAATTATTTAATGGGTGATAACTATGATAGATTTAAACAAAGATATACAATATGTAAAAGGTATAGGCCCTAAAAAAGCATATAAGCTAAATAAATTAGGAATATTTACATTGAAAGACTTGGTGTATTATTTTCCAAGACAATTTGAGGATAGAAATAATTTAAAAAAAATAGCACAATTAGAAAATGAAGAAAAGGCAACCATAAAAGTTGTAGTAGTAGGAATTAGTACTAGTAGTCCTAGAAAAGGATTAAGTTTAACTAAAGTAGATGTAAGAGATGAAACTGGATATGCTAAGTTAGCATTTTTTAATCAACCTCATATAAGCAAAATATTGAAAAGTGGAGATAGCGTACTTGTTTTTGGTAAAGTAAAAAAAGAATTTAAGCAAATTGAGCTAAGTTCTTGTGAAGTAGAACAACTTACTAATTCACCTAAAAAAACTTGTAAAGTAATGCCAATATATCCTCTTACATACGGAGTAACAAATAAGGAAATTATAAGTATAATAAAAAGTATTACAGATAAAGACGATTTTAAAATAAAAGAATATTTACCCAAAATAATAATAGAAAAATACAAGTTGTGCAGTATAGAATATGCAATAAAAAATATTCACTCACCATCTAGCAAAGAAGCATTAAAAGTTGCTTTATACAGAATTGTATTTGAAGAATTTCTAATTTTACAATTGGGACTATTTATGTTCAAAAATGGTTTAGAGCAATCGGATGGAATAAAGTTTTTAGAAAATAATGAATTAAAGCCTGTAGTTAACAGTTTGCCATTTAAGCTTACTAAAGCTCAAGATAGAGCTTTGAATGAGATTATAGCGGATATGAATGATTCTAAAGTAATGAATAGATTAGTACAAGGTGATGTTGGTTCAGGGAAGACTGTAGTAGCTCTTTTAGCCTTAGCAAATTGTGTCTCAAATGGATATCAAGGTGCTTTAATGGCGCCAACTGAAATATTAGCAGAGCAACATTATATTTCTCTTACAGAAATACTAAAACCATTTGGAGTAAAAGTGGAGTTGCTTGTAGGAAGTTTAACTAAAAAACAAAAAGAAAACGTACTAGAAAAAATTAAAAACAAAGAAATAGATATACTAATAGGGACTCATGCTTTAATTGAAGATAAAGTAGAGTTTAATAATTTAGGTTTAGTAATTACAGACGAACAACATAGATTTGGAGTTAGACAAAGAAATAAACTATCAGAAAAAGGTATTAATCCAGACATACTAGTAATGACAGCAACACCAATACCTAGAACACTGGCACTTATACTTTATGGAGACTTAGATATATCTATAATTGATGAGTTGCCTCCAGGAAGGCAACCGATAGAAACTATTTCTCTAGACAAAGACAAAAGAGACAGAGCATATAACTCTTTAGTTAGAAGTGAAGTTGAAAAAGGTAGACAAGTTTACATAGTATGTCCTCTAGTAGAAGAAAGTGAAGCAATAGAAGCGAAGGCAGCTACAGAACTTGTAGAAGAATTAAAGCTAGAGTACTTTAGCGACCTTAGAGTAGGATTACTACATGGTAAAATGAAAGCTAGTGAAAAAGACACTATCATGAAAAGTTTCAAAAATAAAGAAATAGATATATTAGTTTCAACTACAGTTATAGAAGTTGGAGTAAATGTACCAAATGCAACACTTATGATAATAGAAAATGCAGAAAGATTTGGACTAGCCCAGTTACATCAGCTTAGAGGAAGGGTTGGAAGAGGAAGTCATAAATCTTATTGTATATTAATTTATGCATCGAAAAGTGAAGTTTGTAGACAAAGAATGTCCATAATGGAAGAAACCAATGATGGATTTAAAATATCAGAAAAAGATTTAGAAATAAGAGGACCAGGAGAATTCTTTGGAACTAGACAACATGGTTTACCAGAACTTAAAGTAGCTAATATATTTAAACATATGAAAATACTTAAATTAGCTCAACAAGAAGCAAGGTATATAATAGCTCAAGACAAGAAACTACAAAATTTTGAAAATAAAATGTTAAAAGATGAAATAATTAGTAAATTTGAACACTCAATGAAAGAAATTTCGTTAAATTAATCCAAATTTATGTTAAAATATACAAGAGGTGAATAACTTGAGAGTAATATCAGGAAAAGTAAGAGGACTAAAGTTAAATACTCCTAAAAATGATGATGTAAGGCCAACAACAGACAGAGTAAAAGAATCATTATTTAATATAATAAATTCATATATAATAGAAAGTGATATATTAGATTTATTTGCAGGGACAGGCTCACTAGGAATAGAGTGCCTATCAAGAGGAGCAAATAAATGTATTTTTGTAGATATAAGCAAAGAGAGTATAGCTGTAATAAATTCTAATATAAAAAAGGCTAGAGTAGAAAATGAAAGTACAGTTTTAAGCCTAGACTTTAAAAATGCAATAGATAAACTACAAATTCAAAAAGAACAATTTGATGTAATATTTATGGACCCTCCGTATTATAAAGATATGTTTATAGATGCACTAGAAAAAATTGATAATACAAATTTATTAAAAGAAGAAGGAATAATAGTTGTAGAACATGATACAAAACATGTTTTTCCAGATCGTGTAGGAAGATTAGAAAAAACAAGAGACAAGAAATATGGAAGCACGACTTTAACCTTTTATCAAATGGAGGGGTAAACCAAATGGAAAAAAAAATAAAAAAAGCTATTTTTGCTGGAAGTTTTGATCCAATTACTAATGGTCACTTAGATATAATTTGCAGGTCAGCAAAAATATTTGATGAGTTACAAATAGGTGTACTTTATAATCCAAATAAAAAAGGATTATTTAACTTTGATGAAAGAGTAGAATTAATAGAAGCATGTACGAATCATTTAAACAATATTAAAGTTGTAAGTTTCGATGGACTTTTAGTGAACTATTGCAAAGAACAAGGTATAGACACTTTGGTTAGAGGGATTAGAAGTGGAGCAGACATAGAGTATGAATTACAAATGGCTCATATGAATAAAGAACTAAATCCAGACATAGAAACTATTATACTACCTACGAGTACAAAATACTCATATATAAGTTCATCTTTAATAAAAGAAGTATTAGCATTTGATGCAGATATAAAAAATCTAGTTCCAGGGGTAGTTCTAGAAGAGCTAAAAAGAAAAGCAAATAGGGGGAAGTAAAAATATGTACGTAGACTTAGAAATAATGGAGTTATTTGAAGAATTAGAAAGTATAGTAAAAAATGCTTCTTCAATACCTTTTACACATAAAAGTGGAATAGATAAAAATGAAGTTTTAGGAATAATAAATGAAATAAAAGCAATAATTCCAGAAGAAGTTAAACAAGCTTCATGGATAAATAAAGAAAGAAATAAAATAATAAATGATTCAAAAAAAGAAGCTGAAGAGATAAGAGAACAAGCTAAAAGAGAAGCTGAAATAATAAAAAGCGAAAATAAAAACCAGATGGAAGAAATAAAGAAAAATTCTGAAGAGATTCTTCAAGCTTATGTAGAAGCGAGTGAGCCAGTAGCAAAAGCAGATGAAAAAGCTAAAGGAATAGTATCAAGGGCAGAGAATGTAGCAAGAGAAATTAAGCTAGGTTCAATAGAATATGCAGAAGATGTGCTTTCTAGTGTAGAATATACTTTAAAAAATCTATTACAAGAAGTAGAAAGAGATAGAAAAGAATTGAATTCAGGTAAATAAAAAAGATCCCCAAATACAATAAAATGTATAGGGGGATTTATTTTTTTGAGTTGGAGCTTGTTCTTTCTAATACTAACAGCACTGTGAAAATGTATATTATTATAAATATAGGAAGAATTAGTTTAAAATGAGTGATGTAATAATTCCACAAGAAATTATCATAAAATACATTATATAAATTAGAGAAGTTGGATACTAAAGATGTAGATTTTAAAAGAGGATAAAATAAAAATGTAAATAAGCCTGCAAACATTCCGTGTAAAAACTTACTAAATATGTACAATCCAGTATTTATATCTGTCTTAGCTATAAAATTGCAACATTGGGCTAGTATAGACAACCCACTAAAACCAATCAAAAAGCTAGCCAAAGTGGCTTTAAGTATTTCAGGAGCAGAAGTTACAGATGCGATTTTATTGCAACCGATAGTAATCTCAAATAATCCACTAATAAAAGCGAAACATAAATCTTTGCTAACTCCTAAGAAGGATAAAGGTATATAGATTAAAGTAGTGATTAAACTTATTATGTTAAATAAAGATAAAATCTTAAAAACAACTGAAAAAATTATTACAAACCCTCCAACCATAAGAAGTGTATTTACTCCACTATATACAGCGTTTCCAAATAATACAAAAAATCCTTTATTGCTTAGTAGGTGAGAGTCAATGGTGTTTAAAATATTAGATTTTAAATTTTGATTAGGATTAGAGAGAATTTCTTTGCCATAATTCCTATATAATAAACCAACAGAAATTGAACCTAAATAATGGCAAAGTAACATTAAATAGCCTAAATTAGAATTTTGAAACATACCTGTAGCGACAGCACCAATAATAAAAAGTGGACCGGAGGTAGAACAAAAAGAAACTAATCTTTGAGCTTCATAGTTAGAAATTTGATTGGTAGCTCTAAGTTCAGAGGCTAATTTAGCACCTACAGGATAACCAGACACAGTTGAAATTACAAAAACTAAAGCACTTTTACCAGAAACATTAAAAATAAGCTTAGTAATAGGATTTATAATAAGACCTATTATATCGACTATTTTTAAATCTACAATCAAATTAGCTCCAATTATAAATGGTAAAAGGGATGGTATTAATATTTGAGTCCATATACGAAGACCCTCTTTTGCAGAGAGTATAGACTCATTTGGAAATAAAATAACACCTAAAACTATAAATAAGACAATACAGCCAGGTGTAAAAAAAGAAATAAATTTATTTTCTTTCATGAAATCACCTAAATTATAAAATTAATATACAATAATTATATTAGCTAAGTAAAATATATATGAATAAAACAAATATCTATATATAATATAGATATACAGATAAATATAAAGTCATTATATAAAGGAGAAATACAATGTTTAATAGTGTTAGTGGGAAAAAAGTTTATGAATTAGTGATTGAACAAATACAAGATAATATACTAAATGGGAAAATAAAAAAAGGAGATCAGCTACCGTCAGAAAGAGAATTATCAGAACAAATGGGGGTAAGTAGAACTTCTATTAGAGAAGCTATTAGAGTATTAGAAACAATGGGACTTATAGAAAGTAGACAAGGAGAAGGAAATTTTATATGTGCAAAAGTAGAAAAATCTTTTATACAACCATTATCTATAATGTTTAAGTTAAATGATGGAAATTGGGATAATATATTAGAATTAAGAGAACTATTAGAATTACAAACAGCATCAATAGCAGCTCAAAAAATAACTAAAGAAGAAGAAAAAGAATTAGATGAAATAATGATTGAAATGGAAAAAGAAACAAATGGTGAAAATAGAGAAAAAATTCTAGTAATTATTGACCAA
Source organism: Romboutsia sp. (assembly GCF_051659545.1). GTDB lineage: Bacteria > Bacillota > Clostridia > Peptostreptococcales > Peptostreptococcaceae > JBOFOR01. The sequence continues at coordinate 27,390 of NZ_JBOFOR010000077.1, forward strand.
AAATTTCACAAAAAAATTGCTTCTATAAGTAAAAATTATTTAATTGAGAGTTTTTTTATAACAGCGTCTAAATTATTTGAGCAGTTTATAGAAGATGCTAGAGTGAAAATTATAGAAGCACATGCTGGTGAAAATATACTATATAAAGAGCATAATGAGATTTATAAGGCAATAAAGCAAAGAAATCCTGAACTAGCTTATGAAAAGATGAAACAGCATATGGAGTTGATTAAAAAAAGTTATGAAAAATTAAAATAAAAATAAAACTGTTAATAAAAAAACAAATGTTGCGAAAGTTTAAACTAAATAATATTATTAACTCAGAAGTGGTAAAACGATTTCTAGGTGATAATATTGCATTTAAAGTGGTAATACCACATACCATCATTCGAGTGACCATCATAATATTAATTAATAAGGGGATGAAACTTGATGAACGAATATGTACTATTCGCAATAGCCATAATTCCTATAATGTGGCTAATTGTATCTTTGGGAGTTATGAAATTGCCAGCACACAAAACATGTCTTTTTACTGCAGTATTAACCGTTGTAATAGCTATTATATTTTGGAAGATGCCATTTATTTCAGCAGCAACAGCATCATTAGAAGGAATGGCAATAGCATTTTGGCCGATACTTCTAGTTATAGTAGCAGCATTATTTACTTACAACTTAGCAGTTGAAACAAAAAGCATGGACACTATGAAAAATATGTTATCTAGTATTACTACTGATAATAGAATCCAAGTTCTTATATTAGCATGGGGATTTGGAGGTTTTCTAGAGGCAGTAGCAGGTTTTGGAACAGCAGTGGCGATACCAGCTAGTATACTTATATCTTTTGGATTCAATCCAGTATTTGCAGCAATAATATGTCTTATAGCAAATACTGTACCTACAGCTTTTGGAGCAATAGGATTACCTGTAACAACATTAGCAGCAGTAACGGGTCTTGACGTAATGCACCTAAGTTATCTAATCTCAATTCAGTTATCAATATTTATAGTCATAATACCTTTCGTATTAGTAATATTAACAAGAAAAAGTTTCAAAGCAGTTAAAGGAGTATTTTTAATAACTTTAGTTTCAGGATTAGCTTTTGCAATACCACAAATATTTATTTCTAAATATTTAGGAGCAGAATTACCATCTTTAATAGGAAGTTTGTGTAGTATGCTATGTACAATAATAATGGCTAAGAGTATGAATAAAAAAGAAGTGGTAGAGCTTGAAACAACTGAAGGACTTGAAGGAAATTCAACAGCTGCTAAGACTAAGATATCTACTAAAGAAGGTATATTAGCATGGCTTCCATACATACTTTTATGCGTATTTATATTAGTAGCAAGTCCACTATGTCCACCAATAAATGAAACATTAGCTAAAGTTAGTAGTAAGATTAATATTTATATAGGAGAAGGGTCAAAGCCTTCATCATTTATATGGATAAACACACCAGGTGTGATGATTATTTTAGCTACTGTAATATCAGGATTAGTACAAAAAGTAAAACTATCAGTAATGCTTAATGTATTTACTAGAACTGTAATACAATTAAAAAAATCTTTTGTTACTATAATGTCTATAGTTGCAATATCTAAAGTTATGGCTCACAGTGGAATGACTAGTTCAATTTCATTTGGATTATGTGCATTAACTGGAAGCTACTACCCTGTAATAGCACCATTACTAGGAGCAATAGGTACATTTGTTACAGGTAGTGATACATCAGCAAATGTATTGTTTGGTGGATTACAAGCAGAGGCAGCTAAGTCTTTAGGTATAGACCCTTACTGGATAGCAGCAGCTAATACAGCAGGTGCGACTGCTGGGAAAATGATTTCGCCACAAAGTATAGCTATAGCCACATCTGCAACAGGGCTTATTGGAAGTGAAGGCAAAATACTTAGTTCGACACTTAAGTTTTGTTTAGTATATGTACTTATATTAGGAATAGTAGTTTACTTTGGTAGATTTGCACCATTTATAGGTATTTAACTAAAAGGGAGGAAAGAAAAAGATTCAAAAGTAGTAGTAATACCAGATGGAGTATCAGTAATAGTCAAATAGATAAGGAGGTAATTTAATTTATGGAGATTTTAACATGTATCAAACAAGTTCCAGGAACTAGTGAAGTAGAAGTAGATGAAAAAACAGGGGTGTTAAAAAGAGATGGTGTAGATTCAAAGATGAATCCCTATGATTTATATGCATTAGAAACTGCACTTAGAATAAAAAAAGAAAAAGGTGCTACTCTAAAGGTAATAACAATGGGACCTCCTCAAGCTAAACAAATAATAGAAGAAAGTTTTATGATGGGTGCAGATGAGGGTGCTATATTAAGTGATAGAAAATTTGCAGGTGCAGATGTTCTTGCTACATCATATACATTGTCTCAAGGAATAAGAAAAGTAGGAAATCCAGACTTAATAATATGTGGAAAGCAAACAACAGATGGAGATACAGCCCAAGTTGGACCAGAAATAGCAGAGTTTTTAAATATACCTCATGTTACAAATGTAACTAAAATAATAGAAGTTAAGGAAAAGAGTATTATTGTAGAAGTAGATATGCCTAATACACAGGAAGTGTGTGAAGTTGAGTACCCTTGTTTAATAACTGTAGAAAAATGTATATTCCAACCTAGACTACCATCATTTAAATTAGGATTAACAACAAAAAACAAAGAAATATCAGTATATTCTTTAGGTGATTTTGAAGACCAAGATGAAAAAAATTATGGATTAAATGGTTCACCAACGCAGGTTTTAAGAATCTTCCCTCCTACTCCGAATAATGAAAAAGAGGTTCTAAGAGGAAGTTCAGAAGAGATAAGTGATATATTAGTAGAAAAATTAATAAGCAAGAAGTTAGTGTAAGGGGGGATTATAAATGTCAAAAATAATTATAAATCAATCTAAAATAAATAACTTTGAAGAAGTTATGGAATTATGTCCATTTAATGCAATAGAATTAGAAAATGATAAATTAGAAATCAATGCTGCATGTAAAATGTGTAAAATTTGTGTTAATAAAGGACCTGAAGGAGCTTTTGAATTTGTAGAAGATAAGAAGAAAGAAGTTAATAAAGATGAATGGAGAGGTATTTGTGTATATGTAGACCATCATGAAGGCGATATACATCCTGTAACATACGAATTAATAGGTAAGGCTAGAGAAATGGCTGCAAAAATAAATCATCCAGTGTACTGTGTATTCGTAGGTAGCAACATAAAGGATAAGTGTGATAAATTATTGTCTTACGGAGTAGATGAAGTTTTTGTGTATGATAATGAAGCATTTGAAAACTTTAGAATAGAGCCTTATGCTAAGGCAGTAGAAAATTTTATTGAAAATATAAAACCTACGATAATGTTAGTTGGTGGAACAACTTTAGGTAGATCGTTAGCACCAAGACTTTCGGCTAGATTTAGAACAGGTCTTACGGCTGACTGTACAGTACTTGATATACAAGAAAATACTGATTTAGATCAAATACGACCAGCATTTGGTGGTAACATAATGGCACATATACACACACCAAGTCATAGACCACAATTTGCAACTGTTAGATATAAAATATTCTCAGCACCTGAGCAAGTAGAAAATCCAACTGGAAAAGTTACGATATGTGAAATTGATAAAGAGGAATTAAACTCTAAAATAAAAGTACTGGATATTAAACCAAAGACCAAGGAAATAGGATTAGAAGATGCAGAAGTGATAGTAGTTGCTAGTAGAGCTATCAAAAAACAAGATGATATGGAAATGATATATAAATTAGCCAATACTTTAGGTGCACAAGTAGCTGGAACAAGACCACTAATAGAAGCAGGATGGATAGACCCTAGAAAACAAATTGGTCTAAGTGGAAGAACTGTAAAACCAAAGTTAATAATAACTTGTGGTGTATCTGGATCAGTTCAATTTGTTGCCGGAATGAAGGGCTCTGACTATATAGTAGCAATAAACCTAGATGAAAAAGCTCCTATATTTGATGTGGCACATTTGGCATTAGTAGGAGATGTATATGAAATAATTCCTAAATTAATAGAAAAAATAGAGCAAAATGCATTAGAAGTAGCATTAACTGTTGAAGAATAGGGGGGATTAGTTATGGAAATGACAATAACTAAAAATAATTATAAGATCATAGATCAAAATGATATAGATTTTTTAATAAATGTATGTGGAGAAGAAAATGTAATTGCTGGAAATAATATAAGTGAAGATTTTTCTCATGATGAGTTGGGCGGAACAGAAAATTATCCAGAAGTACTTGTTTATGTACTAGAAACAGAACAGGTGTCTAAAATAATGAAATATGCATACGAAAATAATATATGTGTAACTCCTAGAGGGCAAGGAACAGGATTAGTTGGTGCATCGGTAGCGATTCATGGTGGTATAATGTTAAATCTATGCAAGATGAATAAAATACTTGAACTTGACTATGAAAACTTAACTTTAACAGTAGAACCAGGTGTACTACTTATGACTATAGGTCAATATGTTCAAGAACAAGATTTATTTTATCCACCAGACCCAGGTGAAAAAAGTGCTACAATAGCAGGTAATATAAATACTAATGCAGGTGGAATGAGAGCTGTTAAGTATGGCGTTACTAGAGATTATGTTAGAGGATTAGAAGTAGTTCTTCCTAATGGAGAAATAATAAATATAGGTGGAAAAGTAGTTAAAAATAGTTCTGGATATAGTATAAAAGATTTAATAGTAGGATCAGAAGGTACATTAGGGATTGTAACTAAGGCTATACTTAGACTACTTCCTTTACCTAAAAAAGATGTAAGTTTATTAATACCATTCCCCGATTTAACTACAGCAATAGAAACAGTGCCAAAGATAATAAAGTCAAAATCTATACCAACAGCGATAGAGTTTATGGAAAGAGATGTAATACTTGCAGCAGAAGAGTTTTTAGGTAAAAAATTCCCAGACAACACTTCAGATGCATATTTATTATTAAAATTTGATGGAAATAGCAAAGAAGAAATAGAAAAAGAATATGCAAAAGTTGCACATCTTTGCTTAGAATGTGGAGCATACGATGTACTTATATCAGATACTCAAGAAAGAAATGATTCTATATGGTCAGCAAGAGGAGCATTCTTAGAAGCTATAAAAGCATCTACAAGTGAAATGGATGAATGTGATGTTGTTGTACCAAGAGATAAGGTAGCAGAGTTTATTAGATATACTCATGATCTTCAGACTGAGTTAAATGTTAGAATAAAAAGCTTTGGGCATGCAGGAGATGGAAACTTACATGTTTACACATTGAGAGATGATATGGATGATGAAGCGTGGGGAGTAAAATTAAAAGAAAGTTTTGACTGTATGTACAAAAAATCAAGAGAGTTAAGAGGTCAAGTTTCAGGAGAGCATGGTATAGGATATGCTAAAAAAGGATATTTACATGAGTCGCAAAGTGAACCATATATGGATTTAATAAAAAATATAAAAGTAGCTTTTGACCCTAAGAATATACTGAATCCAGGTAAAATATACTAATTGTAGTTTGGAAGTTAAAAAGAGTGGAGGAATCTCCACTCTAATTAGTTGTATAAGATGCTAATCTCTGACATATATTGGAGCGGTATAATAGTCCATAGGACCTTTCAATAAATGTTTGTTATCTTTATAGTATACTAAATTATATATATTACTAGCTTTAATATCATAATCTATTAACGTTTTAAAAATATCGTCGTCCATTGAGAAAGATACATTTGAAAATTTATTTATAATATTTATGTCAGAGTTTGATTTTATAGTTTTTAAAATTTCGCGACCTTTATCATTAAAAGCTAAAACTCTTATATAAGGCATAGATGTAACATTTTTAACTTTATTTACATCTTCTTTAGTGATACCTAATAAAATATTGTTTAAAGTTCGTTTAATTTTAGTCAAAGTATACCTTTTAGACTTTATAGACAACTGTAAATCGTAAAGGGAATTAGAAGTAAATACATTTTGATATATTTTGTTTTCTATTCCTTCATTAACTTCAAAAAAATTATTTAAATTGTTTGTATCTCGAAGTATGGTAGCATTAATTAAATCAAAATATTTATCATCAAACATGGGTGAAAAATTGTCTTTGATTTTGGTTTCTAAAGTACTATATGTAGCATTTGGAATTACATCATAAATATTTGATAAATTATTATAATCTTTTAAAGATTTTCTTATAGCAGTGGCAGAACATATATTGCTACTTATATCTTCGGAGTTATAAGAGGCAGATATTCTACAAATTGTAAAAGGTTTTATATTACTTTGTAATTTTAGTAGACATTTTATGTATTCTAGGCCTAAAATATTATTAGAGGAATTTAATACTAATAAAAGATTATCTTTCGAAATGTCTAATAAACTATTATCACAAATATAATCAAACAATGCTAAACTACGAGCAGTAGGATAAAGCATTCCGTCATCTAAGTATTTTCTTAAAAGCTTTTTAAAGTCATCAGGCTCATTCACCAATATTTTTGAAATTATATAAAGTATATCAACGCTACCTTCTTCGCTGCCAAAACAAACAGAGTTTACACAATTTAGCGAATTAAGGGCAGTTATAGCGCCATGAGCAAAAAATTCTGCGCTTTGACATGCAAAAATAGTGGGGAGTTCTATAACTAAATCGACACCATTTTTTACAGCTATTTGAGCACGTGTATATTTATCAAATAAAGCAGGTTCTCCTCTTTGGAGGAAATTTCCACTCATAATAGCTACACTATGAGTAGCATTAGTTACTTTTAATGATTCTTTTAAATGATACAAGTGACCATTATGAAAGGGATTATATTCGACTATTAATCCTAATATATTCATAAAAAATTCTCCTTTGAAAGTTTTAAATAAAGGTTTTCTATAGATAATATAGAAGTATATTATTAAAATGTTAAAATTATGCTATATATTTAGTCAAGCAAATTTTTTCATAATTATATTATAATATTATAACAAATAGAGAAAAATAATCTATGTTCACAGAAAAAAATAAAAAAATAAAAATAATTAACTAAGTTATGTATTAAAGTATATACTTTTATTAAAAAAAGTGATATATTAATTAATATTAAATTGTTCAATGTATACAATCTAATGCAATAAATATTAAGCCGAAATCGGCTTCTTACATAATTAATGTTAAATTTTAAGGAGGTATACTAATGAAAATATTAGTATTAAACTGTGGTAGTTCTTCATTAAAATATCAATTAATAGATATGTTAAATGAAGAAGTTTTATGTATAGGATTAGTTGAAAGAATAGGTATAGAAGGTTCTATCCTAAAGCAAGAAAAAGATGGAGTAGAAGGTAAATTAGTTGTTGAACAACCAATGAAAAACCATCAAGATGCTATAAAGTTAGTATTAGAGGGATTAATTGATGCTACTTATGGTGGAGTTAAAGAAATGTCTGAAATAGAAGCTGTAGGACACAGAGTTGTTCACGGTGGAGAAAAGTTTGCAGGATCAGTAAAAATAACTGATGAAGTTAAAGCTGCACTAGTAGATTGCATTGAATTAGCACCACTTCATAACCCAGCTAACATAATGGGAATAGAAGCTTGTGAAGAAATACTTCCAGGAGTTCCAATGGTAGGAGTGTTTGATACTGCTTTCCATCAAACAATGCCTAAATCTTCTTATTTATATGGATTACCTCATGAATTATACACTAAGTATGGTGTAAGAAGATATGGATTCCACGGTACTTCTCACAAGTATGTATCTCAAAGAGCTGCTGCTATGTTAGGAAAAGATATAAAAGACCTTAAAATAATAACTTGTCACCTAGGAAATGGGGCTTCTGTAGCTGCTATAGATGGTGGTAAGTGTGTTGATACATCTATGGGATTCACACCATTAGAAGGTTTAATAATGGGAACTAGATGTGGAGATATAGATGCTGCTATATTACCATTCCTAATGGAAAAAGAAGGATTAGATGCTAAAGGATTAAGCGATATGATGAATAAAAAGTCAGGGATATACGGAATGACTGGTATATCAAGTGACTTCAGAGATATAGAAGGTGCAGCTAAAGAAGGAAATGAATTAGCTCAAGTAGCATTAGTAGCTTATGACAACAGAGTTAAGAAATACATAGGTGCTTACGCTGCTGAAATGGGTGGAGTAGACGCTATAGTATTCACTGCTGGTGTTGGTGAGAATGGTATAGCTACTAGAGAAAAAATATTATCTAATATGGAATTCTTAGGAGTTAAATTAGATAAAGAAGCTAACAACGTAAGAGGAAAAGAAAGAGTAATATCTACAGAAGATTCTACAGTTAAAGCTTTATTAATACCAACTAATGAAGAATTAGTTATAGCTAGAGACACATTAGCTTTAGTAAAATAAGTATAAGTGGATATAATATATTTAAGGTAGGGTAAAACCTACCTTAAATTTTGCCTAATAAATGAAGAAATCTTAAAAATTAAATATTTTAATGGCAAAAATATCTATCAAGTAAAAATACTTGACAAACAACGGCCAAATTTGTATAATAAATTGGTAATGTATTGAGGTGAATTTGATGCAAATCAGTCTAGATAAATTAACTAGAGGAGAAACTGACAAATTAGACTTGAATTTTTCTCGAAAAATTGATACTATTAATTATTGTGAGAATAGTTACAAATTAGCTTCACCTATAAATGCAAATGGTAAAGTTTCAATCACGAATAAAGGGTTATACCTTGATGTGGATATAAACTTTACGATTCTTGACAACTGTGCAAGATGCTTAGTAGAGGTAGAAGTACCAATAGAGTATTCTATAAAAGGATTTCTAGTTAAAGAAAACTATGATGAAGACAGTTTTGAAGATGATGATGCTTTCATTTATGATGGACAAGAGTTAAATCTGTTAGACATAATAGAGCAAACATTAGATTTTAAAATTCCAGCAAGAGTTCTTTGTAAAGAAGATTGTGAAGGTCTTTGTCAAGGATGCGGAGCAAACTTAAATAAAGAAGAGTGTTCTTGCAATGAAACCGCGAACGACGAGGAGATTATAGATCCCCGTTTTGCTAAATTAAAAGATATATTTAAAAACGACTAAGGAGGTGGCGTAAATGGCAGTACCAAAGTGTAAAACATCTAAATCAAAAACAAAAATGAGAAGAGCAGCTAACTCAAAAATAGTAGCAACTGGATTTGTAAGTTGCCCACAATGTCATGAGCCGAAATTACCACATAGATTATGTCCAGACTGTGGATATTATAAAGGTAAAGAAGTTGTATCTGAATAATAACTTCTAAAAACATGTAGAGTATACTCTACATGTTTTTTTTGTTTATAAGAAGAATAAGAAGAAAAAAGTATTGCTAAAGTTATAGACTTATTATATACTACTATTAGTAGCTGGTACTAATCCTAGCTATAAAAACTTGGAGGTAATATGAAAAAACAAAGTAAAGCCCAAAGACAAACAGAACTTATTGAAAGACTACAAGAAGATCCTTTTTATACAGATGAAGAATTAGCAACTTTATTTGATGTAAGTATTCAAACTATAAGATTAGATAGGATGAGTTTGAATATACCTGAATTAAGGGAGAGGGTTAAATCTATAGCAGAATTAGAAAGTTCTAAAGTTAAAACTTTAGGGATTAAGGAGATTACAGGAGAGATAATTGACTTATCAGTAGGGCAATTAGGAATATCTATGTTGGAAATTACAGAGGATATGCTTTACTCTAAAACTAACACTTTAAAGGATACATATATATTTTCCTTGGCAGACTCATTAGCGATGGCTATAATAGATGCACCAAAGGTAATTATGAGAGTTGCAAATGTAAAGTGCTTGAAATTGATTGAACAAAAAGATAGGCTTATAGCTAAGGCTGAAATCTATAAAAGAGTAGACAAGAAGCATTATGTAAAAGTTGTTGTCAATAATAAAGCACAAGAGCAAATCTTTAGAGGAAAATTTATATTAGAGGAAATAGAATAGGAGAAAAAGTTATGAGAATAGTAATTGATGGTATGGGTGGAGATAATGCACCCAAATCTAACGTAGAAGGTGTTGTAAACGCCATAAAAGAATATAATGTTGATTTAATAATCACTGGAGATAAAGAAATATTAGAAAAAGAATTTGCTAACTATGAATTTGATAGAAGTAAATTAGAAATAGTTCATACTACCGAAGTTGTAAAAAATGAAGATAAACCAGTAAAAGCAATTAGAAGCAAAAAAGATTCATCTATGGTTGTTGCCCTAAGGCTTGTAAAAGAAGGAAAGGCAGATGCAATAATCAGTGCAGGGAGTACAGGTGCACTACTTGCAGGAGGATTATTCGTAGTAGGAAGAATAAAAGGTATAGATAGACCTTGTTTGTGTCCTACTATCCCAAATGCAAAAAGAGGTATGACTTTAATTGCTGATGGTGGGGCTAATGTAGATTGTAAAACTAGAAACCTTGTAGAGTTTGCAGCTATGAGCAATATTTATGCTAAAAAAGTTTTAGATATGGAAAACCCTAGATTGGCATTAGCTAATGTAGGAATAGAAGAGGGTAAAGGAAATGACTTAGTTAAAAAGTCATATGAAGAATTAAAAAAGCTTGACTTAAACTTTATAGGAAATGTTGAAGCAAGAGATGTTATAAATGCATATACAGACATAATAGTTTGTGATGGTTTTACGGGAAATATATTACTTAAATCTTGTGAAGGCGTAGCTATGTCTGTTATGAAACTAATAAAAGAAACTTTATTAAGTAGTACAAAAGGTAAATTAGGAGCTATGCTAATAAAGGATGATTTAAAAAAATTAAAGAGTTTTATGGATTATGCTGAGTATGGAGGTGCACCGCTGTTAGGAGTTAACGGAGGTGTTATAAAAGCCCATGGAAGTTCTGATTCAAGAGCTATAAAAAATGCTATAAATCAAGGAATAAAATTTGCAAAAGGTAATGTTGTTGAAGATATAAAAGAGTTTATAAAGACTATAGAAGAACAACAAGGTAAGGATGAAGAATAAACTCGTTTTGGAGGTTTATATAAAATGAACAATAAAGCTGGTATATTAGGAATAGGAAGCTATTTGCCTGAAAAAATAATAGATAATTTATATTTTGAAAAAACAATGGATACTTCAGATGAATGGATAAAAACTAGAACAGGAATAAGTGAAAGAAGAATAGCTAATGACAATGAGGCTACTTCTGATTTAGCAACAAAAGCAGCCTTAAAGGCTATAAAATGTGCAAAGTTAAAACCTGAAAATATAGATTTAGTAATTGTAGCTACGGCAACTAGCGATATGGTATTTCCATCTACAGCATGTATAGTTCAAAATAATATAGGAGCAACAAAAGCTGCTGCATTTGATATGTCAGCAGCCTGCTCTGGATTTATATACGCTATGACAGTAGCTAAACAATTTGTAGAAAATAAGGTATACCAAAATGTATTAGTAATAGGAGCTGAAGTTTTGTCTAGAGTACTAGATTATACGGACAGAACAACATCTATATTGTTTGGTGATGGTGCTGGAGCAGTAGTAATTGGGAATGTTGAATTTGGAGGTATTTTATCTACTTATTTGGGATCAGATGGCAGTGGAAAAGAATTCTTAAATATACCAGCTGGAGGTTCTAAACTTCCGGCTAGTCAAAACACAATAGATAATAAGCTACATACCATAAAAATGGCAGGAAATGATGTATATAAGTTTGCTGTAAGAATAATGGGAGATGCATCTTTAAAAGCTTTAGAAATGGCAAATTTAAAAACTTGTAACATAGACTACTTAATACCGCATCAAGCTAATATTAGAATTATAGAAGCATCAGCGAAAAGGCTAAAATTAAACATGGATAAAGTTTATGTAAACTTAGATAAGTGTGGAAATATGTCTGCGGCATCAATACCAGTGGCTTTAGATGAAGCTTATAGATTAGGTAAAATAAAAAAAGGTGATAATGTAGTGTTAGTTGGCTTTGGTGGAGGATTGACTTGGGGATCTTCAGTAGTAAACTGGAGCATACAAGGAGGTAAAAATGAATAAAATTTGTCAAATTTTAAGTATACAATATCCAATAATTCAAGGTGGAATGGCTTGGGTAGCTGATGCATATTTAGCAAGTGCAGTTTCTAATGCGGGAGGACTAGGTCTTATAGCAGGAGGAAATGCACCTAAGGAGATTATAAAAAAAGAAATAGACAAATGTAGAGAACTGACAGATAAACCTTTTGGTGTAAATGTAATGCTATTATCTCCTTATGTAGATGAAATAATGGAGTTAATAATAGAAGAAAAAATTGAAGTAATAACTACAGGAGCTGGAAACCCAGCAAAATACATAGATAGACTGAAAAAAGTGGGAACAAAAATAATTCCTGTGGTTCCTAGTATAGCTTTAGCACAAAGAATGGAAAAACTAGGCGCAGATGCAGTGATAGTAGAAGGAACAGAAGCAGGAGGGCATATTGGAGAACTAACTACAATGGTTTTAACACCACAAGTGGTAGATTCGGTAAGCATACCTGTGATTTGTGCAGGTGGAATTGCTGATGGAAGAGGAGTTGCAGCGGCTTTTGCATTAGGAGCTAAAGGAGTTCAAGTTGGAACTAGATTTATATGTAGTAAAGAGTGTAATATACATGAAAATTATAAGAATATGGTATTGAAGTCTAAAGATAGAGATGCCATAGTAACAGGAAGAAGCACAGGTCATCCTGTAAGAACCTTAAAAAATAAATTAGCTAAAGATGTTTTAAATATGGAGAAAGAAGGCTATCCAACTGAAGAAATTAACAAAAGAGCAATAGGGTCATTAAGAATAGCTACAGTAGATGGAGATGTTAATGAAGGGTCATTTATGGCAGGTCAAATAGCATCAATTATAAAAGATATAAAACCTTGTAAAGAAATTATAGAAACTATGGTCTGTGAGGCAAAACATATTATGCCTACAATAGAACTATAAATTAGGAGGGATTTATGGAGAAAGTGGCGTTAGTATTTCCGGGTCAAGGTGCTCAATATGTGGGTATGGCTAAGGATTTATATGAAAATAATGATACCGCTAAAAAAGTAATAGACTGTGCTTGCCATGTTTTAAATATGGACTTAAAAAGTATAATGTTTGAAGGTGACTCTGAAGAATTATCAAAAACTGAAAACACTCAACCTGCAATACTTACACATAGCATAGCTTTATTGCAAGCTATAAATGAAGAAATAGATTTAAAGTATGATGCATGCCTAGGTTTATCATTAGGAGAATATAGTGCATTAGTGGCTGCAGAGGGAATAAATTTTGAAGATGCGGTATCTTTAGTTAAAAGAAGAGGGCGATTCATGCAAGAAGCTGTGCCTGTGGGGAAAGGTTCTATGGCTGCTATTTTAGGTCTAGACAGAGATAAGTTAAAAGAAGTTATAGAAAATATCAATGATGGTATTATAGAAGTTGCAAATTATAATTCTCCAGGACAGATAGTTATATCAGGAGAAAGTAAAAAGATTGATGAAGCTATGCTAAAGTTAAAAGATAGTGGTGCGAAAAAAGCTATAAAGCTAAATGTAAGTGGTCCATTTCACTCATCAATGTTAAATGAAGCTGGTATTAAATTATCTAAAGAATTAGATAAAATTAAACTTAGTAAACCGAAAGTGCCATTAGTATCAAATGTCAGTGCAAAGTACTATGAAGATGAATACAAAGACTTGCTTGTAAGTCAAGTTAGTTCATCAGTTCTTTGGGAAGACTCTATAGAAAACTTATTAGATGAAGGCTACAAAAGTTTTATAGAAATAGGACCAGGAAAAACTTTAAAAGCATTCATAAAAAAGATTGCCTCAAATAAAGGGATTGACATAAATATTTACAATATAGATGACTTAACTTCATTGGAAGAATTTATTCAAACTTATAAGAATGGAGGTCTAGGATGTTAAATTTAAAGGATAAAGTAGCTATAGTTACAGGTGGATCTAGAGGTATAGGAAAGGAAGTTGCTAAAAAATTAGCTAAACTAGGAGTTAATTTAGTTATAAACTATACTTCAAAAGAAGAAGAAGCTTTACAAACTAAATCTGAAATAGAAGCTTTAGGTGTAAAGTGTATAAGTGTAAAGTGTGATGTTTCTAATGCTGAAGAAGTTAAGAATATGATAAATTTTGCATTAACAGAGTTCAAAAAAATAGATATATTAGTAAATAATGCAGGTATAACTAGAGATGGATTATTAATGAGAATGAAAGAAGAAGACTTTGATAAGGTAATAGAAATAAACTTAAAAGGCACATTTAACTGTACTAAAGCTGTTACTAAGCCTATGATGAAACAAAAGTATGGAAAGATAATAAATATAGCTTCAGTAGTAGGTGTGATAGGAAATGCAGGTCAAGCTAATTACTGTGCATCTAAAGCAGGTGTTATAGGGTTTACTAAATCAACTGCGAGAGAGTTAGCATCAAGAAATATAAATATAAATGCAGTAGCTCCTGGATTTATAGAGACAGATATGACTAAAATATTAAGTGATGAAATAAAACAAAGTATGTTAATTAATATTCCTCAAAACACTTTTGGTAAACCGGAAGATGTAGCTAATGTAGTAGCATTTTTAGCTAGTGATATGTCTAGTTATGTTACAGGTCAGGTTATAAATGTTGATGGTGGTATGGTAATGCAATAATTCAGAAAATAAAAGGGGAATGTGTACCTATTAGAATCTGAATATTTTGAATATAAAATAAATAATAATTAAATTTTAGGAGGAAATACAAATGTTTGAAAGAGTAGTAGAAATAATAAGAGAGCAATTAAGTGTTGATGATAAAGTTATAACAATGGAAACGTCTTTAATGAAAGATTTAGAAGCAGATTCACTAGATGCAGTAGAAATAATAATGGCTTTAGAAGATGAGTTTAATGTAGAAATACCAGATGCTGAAGCAGAAAAATTTAAGTCAATCGGAGACATAGTTAAATATGTAGAAGCAAATAAATAGTGGAGGATTCTCTATGAAAAGAAGAGTTGTAATAACTGGTCTTGGGTGTGTTACGCCAGTAGGAAATGGGAAAGAAGAATTTTGGAGTAATATAAAATCTGGATTTTGTGGAATAGATAAAGTAACTAGATTTGATACTAGTACTTTTCAAACACAGGTAGCAGCTGAAGTTAAAAACTTTAATGGTGAAGAATATATAAATAAAAAAGAATTAAAAAGATTAGATAGATTTACTCAGTATGCAATAGCTTCTGCAAAAATGGCAGTAGAAGATGCAAAACTAGACTTAGATACTATTAATAAAGAAAGTATGGGAGTTATTATAGGTACTGGTATAGGTGGAGTAGAAACAATAGAGGAACAACATAAGATACTTTTAGATAAAGGAAATAAAAGAGTAAGTCCGTTCTTTGTTCCTATGATGATAGGAAATATGGCTGCAGGTCAAGTTTCGATATCTTTAGGTGCTAAAGGACCAAATACTAATGTATGTACAGCCTGTGCATCAGGAACACATTCGATAGGAGATGCTTTTAAGATTATACAAAGAGGAGATGCAAGTATAATGGTAGCTGGAGGGAGTGAAGCTCCTATAACAGCACTTGCTTTTTCTGGATTTTGTAATATGAAAGCAATGACTACTAGAAATGATAATCCTAAAACAGCATCAAGACCATTTGACAAGGACAGAGATGGTTTTGTAATGGGAGAAGGAGCAGGAATACTTATATTAGAAGATTTAGAACATGCATTAAGTAGAAGTGCAAAAATATATGCAGAGATAGTAGGATATGGATTGACTGCAGATGCCTATCATATGACTACTCCTGCAGAAGATGGTGAAGGAGCACGTAGAGCTATGGAAATGGCACTTCAAGATGGAGAAGTTCCGTTAGATGAAGTTGATTATATAAATGCTCATGGAACATCTACACCATACAATGATAGATTAGAAACATTAGCTATAAAGAATTTATTTGAAGACAAAGCATATAAGCTATGTGTTTCATCTACAAAATCTATGACAGGGCATTTATTAGGTGCAGCAGGAGCTATTGAAGCGATTATTTGTACTATGAGTATAGAAGAAGGTTTTATACCTCCAACAATAAATGTTGAAACCCTAGATGAAGAATTGGATTTAGATTATGTTCTTGATAAGGGGAAATCTAAGAACGTTAGATATGCAATGTCAAACTCTTTAGGGTTTGGTGGGCATAATGCTAGTATAGTATTAAAAAAATATTAGAATAAGAGTCATACTAAAAATAATTTAGTATGACTTTTTATGTTTTTTTGTGTTATTATTTGCTAATACTATAGACATAAAAGTATAAATATTATAAAATCTAATTTATAAAAAAAATTTAAAATACAAAAGGAGAATTTAAACCATGGGTATGTTCGATTTCTTAAAAACAAATAAAAAAGAAGTAGCTGTAGAAGCTGATGCAATAGTATCACCAACAAATGGAGAATTATTAGAACTATCATCTGTTCCAGATGAAGTATTTTCTCAAAAAATGATGGGAGATGGATTTGCTATGAAATCTACAGATGGAATGATAGTTTCTCCTATAGATGGTACTATAGAAATGGTATTTGAAACTAAGCATGCAGTAGGATTAAAGAGCAATGATGGAGTAGAAATATTAATCCACTTAGGTGTAGATACGGTTAATTTAAAAGGTGAAGGATTTGAAGTATTTGTAAAGGCTGGAGATAAAGTTAAAGCAGGAGATAAATTAATAAAAATGGACGTTGACTTTATACAAAAGAATGCAAAGACAGATATCAGCCCTGTTATATTCACTAACTTAAAAGATGATGAACGTGTAGAAGTAGTAACTGGAAAAGTTAATGCAAAAGAAGTAAATAGAATAAGCATAAGTAAATAAAAAAAAGCTCGATAAATGAAATTCGTTTATTGGGCTTTTTTTATTTTTATCAATCAAGTGAAAAATGAAAAAAATAAAGTTTAAAATTCAAACAAAATGTAAACTTTAAAAAAAAACTTGCATATATATATTATATATGAATCGATTTAAAAAAAACTTGCAAAAATTAATATTATAAAATAATAATTATTATAAAAAAGTTTATGGAGGGATACAGATATGCAAGAAACGTTAGAAATAGTATATTTCGATTATGAAAACGAATTAGAATACGACTATACACCAGATTATGGAATAGAGTAAATGAATAAAAAATAATTTTAAAATCTTAAGCTAGAATTTCGAATAAATAATCTTGCAAATAAAGATCTCTTTATATAAAGGGATCTTTATTTTTTACGCTTTATAAAATTATACTAACTTTATAAATAATGAAATTATATCAATTATTTGTAATATTTTTTTAGTTATATAAATAGACTTATATAAACAAGAGAGGAGGACAAGGTATGAGTAAACTTTGTAGTGAAGTAGTAAACGCACTTTCCGCCAATATAAAAGAAAAAATTAAAAATATTGCACAAGATAATAGAAATATAAATATAGAAGAAATAAGACTTAGAAATCAAAAACCATTAATTTTAAATGCTAACAATAAAGACTACTTTTATAATATCAATTCAAATAAGTTAGACACAAAAATTAATAATTCTTATATTGTTACCAAGGAAGATATAGAACAAACTTTTCAGATTATATGTAAATACTCAATTCACTCATTTATGGATGATATCAAAAAAGGGTTTATAACCCTTCAAGGAGGGCATAGAGTGGGACTAGTAGGTAAGGTGATAATAGAAGATGGGCAAGTCAAAAATATAAAGCATATATCCTCTTTAAATATAAGAGTATCTAGAGAAATAATAGGCTGTTCAGATAAAATAATATCTCATATAGTAGGCTTAAATAATAAGGTAAATAACACGCTTATAATTTCTCCGCCTCAATGTGGAAAAACTACCTTAGTAAGAGATATAGTTAGAAATCTTAGTAATGGAAATGAAAAATATGGCTTTGAAGGCATAAAGGTAGCATTAATAGATGAACGTAATGAAATTTCAGGTTCTTATTTAGGAACGCCTCAAATGGATGTAGGTATTAGAACAGATATAATAGAAACATGTCCAAAAGATTTAGGAATAATTATGCTTTTAAGGTCTATGTCTCCCAATATTATAGTAACAGATGAGATTGGAAACATAGATGAAATAAAAGCTTTATATACCGCTTTAAATGGAGGTGTAAATTTAATTACAACAGTACATGGAGATTCCATAGAGGATATAAAAAATAGAAAAGAATTAAACATGCTGTTAGATAAAGAATTATTTAAAAAAGTAATAATACTATCAGCTAAGAAAGGTCCAGGAACAATAGAAAAAATCTATGATTTAGAAGAAAAGAGATGGTATTTTGCAAATTAAAATATTTATTATAGGTGTTTTAGTAGCTTGTAGTTATATGATTGGTGAATATATTTATAAAGCATACACAAAAAGGCATAAACAAGTCCATGAACTCATAAGAATATTAGAGATAATAAGAATGGATTTGTCCTTTGGACTATATACTTTAGAAGAAATTTTTAAAAGGATAGGAGATAGAACTGAATATTGTACTTCTGTATTTTTTAAAAAATTAGAGTATGAGTTACATAATAATCAAAATAAAGTACTAGATGAAATATTAAATGACAGTATGAGTATATTAACTAAAGAAACTTATTTACAAAATAAGGAGGTTGATGAGCTAAGAAAACTTATACTTACCTTAGGTAAAAGTGATATAGAATCTCAAGAAAGAATGATAGATTTATCTATTGAAAATCTTAAAAAACTAACTAATGAAACTCAAGAGGACATAAATAAAAAGGGTATGGTTTATAAAAGATTATCTACTATTGTAGGTTTGATAGTAGGAATAATTTTAATTTAGGAGGATGAGTATGGATATATCATTAATAATAAAAGTTGCAGGAGTAGGAATATTAATATCAATATTAAACATGCTTTTAGAAAAAACAGATAGAAAAGATTGGGCAAGTTTGACTACATTAGCAGGTGTAATAATAGTTCTAGGAATGGTGTTGACTGAAATGGGAGATTTATTTAATACGGTAAGAACAATGTTTCAACTTTACTAAAGAGGGGGAGATGTCTTGGAAGTAATGCAATTAGTAGGTATTGCAATTATATCAACAGTACTTTGTTTAGTAATAAAAAAAGATAGACCAGAAATAGCTATGTTTATAGCAATACTTACAGGAATATCAATATTTTTGTCGGTAATATTTAAGCTGAATTTTATAATAGAAAGTATACAAAACCTAGCAGATAAAGCCAATATACCTACTATGTACATATCATTAATAATAAAATTAATTGGAATAGCTTATCTTATGGAATTTGCAATACAGCTTTGCAAAGATTGTGGTGAAGGTAATATAGCTACAAAGCTAGAATTTGGGGGGAAAATAATAGTTATGACAATGTCTTTCCCTATACTTTTATCTATTGTGGAAATGATATTAAATATTATCCCATAGGAGAATGATTACGGATGAAAAAAATATTTGTAGGAATGTTACTAACTTTTATTTTAGTAGCAGGATCTTTTGTAGTATGTTTTGGGGATGAAAACAATACAAAAGACTATAGCGAAACAAAAAATAATATAAATAATTATATTGATGGACAGTTAGAAAAAATAAATTTAGGAGAAGTAGAGAATTACATAACACAATCGGGAGCACTAGAAAATGTAGACTTAAAAACATTTATAAAAGATGTTATTAGTGGTAAAAAAAATTTGTTAGATATTTTTGATAAAGAAAGTATTAAATTACTGGTATTTAATGAATTAAAATCAAGCTTTAAAGTTGCAGCAATAATATTAGTATTAGCGTTATTATCATCAATATTAAAAAGTTTAGACAATTCTTTTTCATCAGGAGTAATTAGTCAAATCACAACCTACATTATATTTATAACCATGGTATCTGTAACTTTAATAGGGTTTAAGGATGCATTATCGATTTGTAATACAACTATAGATTCTATAGTTGGGCTTATGCAAGTTATAATGCCTATAATGATAACCTTATTAGTACTAGTAGGATTTCCAATTACTTCAACCGTATTAAATCCTATATTTATAGGTGGAGTAACTTTTATCAACTTAATATTTAAGCAATTTTTATTTGTATCCATTGCAGTTGCTTTTGCTATATTAGTGGTGAATAATTTATCAAAAAATATAAAATTAAAAAAGTTATCATCATTTATAAAACAATTAAATCTAGTTTGCATAGCTGCAATGTTTACAATTTATTTAGGATTAGTGTCAATACAGGGGTTGTATGTTACTAATATTGATAACTTCACTATAAAAACTGCTAAGTTTGCCTTAGGTAACTTTATACCTGTTGTGG
Organism: Romboutsia sp.; assembly: GCF_051659545.1. Lineage (GTDB taxonomy): Bacteria > Bacillota > Clostridia > Peptostreptococcales > Peptostreptococcaceae > JBOFOR01. Next base: position 47,799 of record NZ_JBOFOR010000077.1, read on the forward strand.
GAGGTTTTGTATCAGATTCGATTAACATATTATTATCATCATCTCAACTTATAAAAGGTGTATTTGGAGGTATAGGTTTAATTTTATTAGTAGCAATTTGCTTGGTTCCTATTATAAAAATTTTATCAATAATACTTGTATATAAAGTTTCAGCTATAGTTGTAGAACCAATAGGAGAAGAAAATATATCAAGCTTTTTAAATGAAGTTGCAAATCTAATGATAGTAATGCTGGCATGCATAATTGCAGTAATGATAATGTTTTTCGTAACAATAGCTATACTCACATCAATAAGTGTGGTAGGTCAATGATAGGGAGGGGTGCTATATGTTAAATGATATAAAAATGTGGATTGTAACAATATTAATAGGTGCATTTATAGTAAACATAGTAGATATGTTATTACCTGAATCAAAGATAAAACCTTATATAAATGTAGTCTTAAATTTTATCTTTGTATTTATAGTATTAACTCCTATAATAGGATTTTTTTCTAAAGATATGAGCTTAGAAGATAGACTTTTGAAATATATGGGAGAATATAATAAAGAGTACGTAAATAGTGTAAATAATCTAGCAAGTAAAACTGGCAATAGCAACTTATCTAAAGGCTATGAAGATGGTTTAAAAGAAGTTTTAAAATTAAAGCTACAAGACTATGGATATGAATTAGAAGATATACAATTTGATGGTTCAAAAATTGAAAATATAAAATTAAAAGAAAATAATAGTAATAAAGATTTAAATGAGGACATACAATATAATAAAAATGAAAAGTCACAACAAGTTTTTAGGGATAAAGATAAAGAAAAAAATGCTAACCAAGAATTAGATTTAAAAGAAGATAAGATTAAAGAAGAATTAGTAAAAATACTAGACGTATCAATTGAGACTATACAAATTGATTAATAGGGGATGAGAAGATGTTTAAAAACTTAAATGAAAAAGATAAGAAAAAAATATACTCATTACTATCTTTAGCAGTAGTATGTGCGATTGCACTTATAGTAATATCAGGACTTCCAGGTGGAAAAGAAATAAGCAAAAAAGAAGATAATGCCAAACAAACTAATAGTGATACCGAAGCATCACAAGAAGTTGGAAAGCAGGATTTAGAAAATAAATTAAAGAAAATTTTAGCTCAAATTAAAGGAGTAGGAGATTTAGATGTAATGATTACATTTGAATCAAGTGAAGAAATACAACCAGCCTATAATTCAAATTCAACTACAGAAAAAACACAGGAAAAAGACAAACAAGGCGGGGAAAGAACCGTTACAACATCTAGTGAAAATAAGACAATGATTACATCTAGCTCAAATGGCCCAATTGTAATAAAAACAAATGAGCCTAAAATAAAAGGCGTATTAGTAGTAGCAAGTGGAGCAAGTGACCCAACAGTTAAAGAAAATCTTTATAATGCGGTACAAGTAGCATTACAAATATCAGGACATCAAGTAGAGATATACATAAAATAAAATGAATAACTTGGGGGGATAAAAATGAAATTTAATTATAAGGGAAGAGGATTTGTAGTATTAACATTAGCTACAATGTTAGTTGTAGTAGGAACAGTAAATTATCAATTAAGTAAAAAATCTTTATTAGAAACATCTAAAGAATTTAAAGCATATGAACAAGCACAAATAGAAAAGAATACAGATGAAAAACAAGCAAATAAAGACAAAGAAAAACCAAATTTGCAAATAGTAGATAGCAAAACTACAAAAGTAAATGAAAAGGTAACTGAAACTAGTAAAGAAATTAAAACTCAGCTAATATCACAAAAAAATATGAATAAATCTACTTATGTACTAGACATGAAAATGAATAGAGAAAAAGAAAGAAATGAATTAACTCAAGATTTAAATGAGATGATAAATAATCCATCTACAGCAGATGAAGCTAGAAAAGAAGCTTCATCTATGAAATTACAACTAGTAAAAGATCAGGAAACAGAACTTAAAATAGAAAACTTATTAAGTGCTAAAGGATTTGAAGATGCACTTGTGTACATAAGTAATAATAATGTTAATGTAGTAGTAAATGAATCTAAACTAGAAAAAGCAGATGCAGCGAAAATATTTGACTTAGTTGCAGAACAAGCTAATATTAAATATGAAAATATAAAGTTAATGAATAATAATCAAAAATAAAAACATAATTGTATATTATGGATTAAAAATATAGAAAATGAACATAATTTTAATATAATAATTGCTTGAATATAGATACCTCAGAAATAACTGAGGTTATTTTCTTGCAAAGTGGTTGTGTATTTGATATTATTAGATGTATAAAAATAGTTCCTTAAAATAAGGGGGTAGTCTTTATCATGGAAAATAACAATTTTGGACAAGTTAAAATATCTAATGATGTAATTGCTACTATAGCAGGTCTTGCAGCCTTAGAAATCGAAGGTGTAGAGACAAATACAACATTTACAGATAAAATACTTAAGAATAACGGCGTTAAAATACAAATAGAGGAAGAAGAAGTTAACTTAGATGTAATGGTTATGATAGAGTACGGTGTATCAATACCAGATGTAGCTTTTAAAATTCAGGAAAATGTAAAAAATACTGTTGAAACAATGACAGGATTAAAAGTTTCTCAAGTAAATATACATGCTCAAGGAATCAGCTTTAAAAAAGAAAAAGCTGAAAAAGAAGAAGCTAAGCAAAACAAAAAAAGTTAATAAGTACCCTCTGAAAAATCAGAGGGTTTTTTCTTGCTTAATGTGTGCATAATAGAATTGAAGGAGGATTACAACCAATGATGAACGATAAAGCAAAAAAAGTAACAAGTAGAGAATACATGATGAAATTAATGTATCAAGCGGATGTAAACAAAAATGATGTACAAGATTTAGAAGGTATATTAGATGAATTCTTAAAAAATAACTTTGAATACATAGTTAATAGATATGAAGAACTTAGACTACAATATTCTAATAACCCTGAAATAAAATTAGGAAACTTAGAATTAGAAGATGTTATAGATAGGAACTACATGGTCGAGATATGTAATGCATTAAAAGAAAATCATACTGAGATAAATGAATTAATAAATAAATATGCCAAAAACTGGTCTATAGGAAGAATGCCAAAAGTAGATGTGTCTATATTAAGATTATCTATATGTGAATTACTTTTTGTTGAGGGAATACCGAATAAAGTTTCTATAAATGAAGCTGTAGAAATTGCAAAAATATACTGTGACGATAAGGCTCCTAAATTTATAAATGGAATATTAGGAAGTATTGTCAACGAAGTTGATGGAAAATAATATAATAATCGGAATAGATACTAGCTGCTATACAACTTCTATAGCAGCTATATCTTTAGGTAAAAAAGTAATTCTCAACAAAAAAGTAATGTTGGAAGTAAAAGAAAACTCAAAAGGCCTAAGGCAAAGTGAAGGAGTTTTTCAACATGTTAATAACTTAGGTCAAATAAGTAATCAAATTAATGAACTAACTAAAGAATATAGAGTAAGGGGGATTTGTGTCTCAACAAAGCCTAGACCAGTAGACGGTTCATACATGCCTGTATTCAATGTAGGTTATAATTTTGGTAAACTATGTGCAAGTATGATACAATGCCCAATTTATGAAACTACTCATCAAGAAAATCATATTGAAGCAAGTTTATTTACTAATGATATAAAAAATAAAAATAAATTTTTATCTGTACACATGTCTGGAGGCACCACAGAAATACTATTAGTTGAAAAAAATAAAGAAGAATTAAATTCCAATTATAAAATTCAAATTGTAGGTGGGAGCAAAGATATAAGTTTTGGACAAGTAATAGATAGAGCTGGTGTTAAATTAGGATATAAATTTCCAGCGGGTAAATACATAGATGCAGAGGCTATAACATGTAAAAAAGCTATAAGGCAGGGTTTAAAAACTTCTGTAACAGATGGATATATGAACTTATCTGGATTAGAAAATCAAGTAAATAAATTAATAGAAGAAGAAAGCAAAGAATATATAGCTAAGTTGATTTTAGATTCTATAGTTAGGTGTATGTACAAATCAATAGTACATATTAGTAGGAATTATGAAGTAGATGAGGTAGTATTTGCAGGTGGAGTATCTGCAAGTAAGTATATATCTAGAGAACTAACCTTAAAACTAAGCAAAAATAAAATAAAAGGATACTTTACAAGACCTGAATATTCAACAGATAATGCAGTTGGTTGTGCTATAATAGGAGTGAATAAATTTTTAGGAGAATAAGTATGAAACTAAGAGCTTTAGAAATAAGTGAAGCAAATTCATATATAAAGAGGATTCTAACTAATGATCCTATATTATACAATTTAAAGGTAAGAGGAGAAATTTCTAACTTTAAAGTTCATAGTGGTGGTAATGTATATTTATCATTAAAAGATGAAAATTCAAAAATAAATTGTGTAATATTTAAAAGTAATTACGACAAAAGCTTAAAAATAGATAATGGAGTAAAGATAATTGCTAATGGATATATATCTGTATATGAAAGAGATGGTTCTTATCAACTATATATAAATAGTATAGAAATAGAGGGGATAGGTAATTTATACATTGAATTTAACAAATTAAAGGATAAATTAAATAAAGAAGGCCTATTTGATCCTAGATACAAAAAAGCTATACCTAAGATGCCAAAGTCAATAGGTGTTATAACATCTCCAACAGGAGCAGTTATAAGAGATATTATTAATGTAATAAAAAGAAGATATCCAAAGGTTGATATAAAACTATACCCTGTAAATGTTCAAGGGTCTCAATCAAAAGATGATATTTGTGAAGGAATAAAATTCTTTAACGAAAGAGAAAACGTAGATACTATTATCTTAGGCAGAGGGGGCGGTTCTATAGAAGAACTTTGGTCTTTTAATGAGGAAATGGTTGCTAGAGAGGTATTTAATTCTAGGATACCTATAATATCTGCCGTAGGACATGAAACAGATTTTACAATTTGTGATTTTGTATCAGATATGAGAGCACCTACTCCTTCAGCAGGTGCAGAAATAGCTACCCCATCCTTAAATGAAGTAAATTATAAATTAGAAAATATAAAAAACAGAATGAATAAAACTTTAATTAGCCAAATTGATGTAGATGGATATAGGTTGAATTCTGCATTTGATAAGATAAATAATTACATTAAAGCCTACATAATAAAAGATAAATTGACGCAAATAGATAAAATATATGATAAAATAGTTTTTGAAACAGAAAATAAGCTAAGCATAGAACGCGAGATATTAAATAAAAGTGGAGCTATATTACATAACTTAAGTCCACTAGCAACTATAGATAGAGGATATAGTATAGTACAAAAAGATGGAGAAATGGTAAATAGTATAAAAAGCATAAAATCTAAAGATAGTATAGATATAGTACTAAAAGATGGAAATCTAGAATGTACTGTAGATAAAATTAAAAATAAAGAGGGATAAATATGAATTTAACATATGAAGAAGCATACAAAAAATTAGAAGTCATATTAGAAAAGCTAGAGTCAAAAAATACTAGTTTAGATCAATCTTTAAGCTTATACGAAGAAGGAATAAGCCTTTATAAACATTGCAATAGACTTTTAGGAGATGCTCAACTTAAAATAAGTAAATTTAATCAAGTAGGTATAGAAGAAGATTTCAACATTATGGAGGAGTAGTAAATGGAATTTAAACAGTGTTTAAAAGAGAGAGCTAATTTTATTGAAAATATATTAAAAGAATATATGCCTAAAGAAGAAGGGCACCAAAAAACTATAATAGAGGCTATGAACTATAGTTTAAGTGCAGGCGGAAAAAGATTAAGACCTATATTAACATTAGAAGCGTGTAAAATAGTAGGTGGTAATGAAGCTGATGCAATTCCTTTTGCAGTAGCTATAGAAATGATACATACTTATTCATTAATACATGATGATTTACCTGCTATTGATAATGATGATTTAAGAAGAGGAAGAAAAACTAACCATATAGTATTTGGAGAAGATATGGCAATTCTTGCAGGTGATGCTCTTTTAAACTATGCTTTTGAATTGATGCTTTCAACATCTATAAATAAAGAAAATCCACAAAAATATTTAAAAGCAATAAATGAAATTGCAAAAGCTTCTGGTATATATGGGATGATAGGTGGACAAGTAGTTGATGTACAAAGTGAAAATAAAGAAATATCTAAAGAAAAATTAGATTACATTCATAATAATAAAACAGCAGCGATAATTATAGGATGTATGAGAGCCGGAGCAATAATAGGAGATGCTACAGAAATAGAGTTGGAAAGCATAACTAAATATGCAAAAAATATAGGATTATCATTCCAAATAGTAGATGACATACTAGATATAATTGGAGATGAAGCTAAATTAGGTAAAAAGGTAGGTAGTGATATAGAAAATCATAAATCAACTTATCCTTCTTTATTAGGACTAGAAAAATCTAAAGAAATTGCATATGAACTAATAGACGAGGCGAAGAAAAGTATAAAATTAATAAATAAAGATATAAGATTTTTAAATGGATTAGCAGAATATATAATAGACAGAGAATATTAAGGAGGAAAAATGAATTTTTTTTCGGAAATATTTAGCAATAAGGTTTTAGTAATAAGTATGTTTGCATGCTTTCTAGCTCAGTTTATAAAAATATTTACTGGAGAAGGAAGAAAAATTAAATTAGGAAGAATATTTACTTCTGGAGGTATGCCTAGTTCGCACAGTTCTTTCGTTACAAGTTTAGGAACGTTAGTAGGTATTGAAAAAGGATTTAACTCTACGGAGTTTGCTATAGTTTGTGTATTTGCATTAATAATAATGTATGATGCATCTGGAGTAAGGAGAGCTGTAGGAAAGCAAGCTATTATACTAAACCAGATATTAGAAGATTTACACAATAAAAAGCATATAGAACAAAAAAAATTAAAAGAACTAATAGGTCATACACCTATAGAAGTATTTCTTGGAGCCATATTAGGCATTATAACTGCTATAGTATTGGCATAAATTGAAAATTAATATCACATATGATATAATTTTTATGTTTTATTTCAGTTATAAAATGGATATAACTTAGTCAATACTAAGATATATTCATTTTTTCTAATTAATTAAGACTATGCAAAGAAAAAAGTCTTCTCATAGAAGACTTTTTTTAAACCGATTGAGGTATGATATCAAAAGTAGCGATTACACGTGGTTTAAAGTAGTGCATACCTAGATTAGTGATTGTGAATTTACAGATGATAAAAGTGAACAAAATATAGTCAGTAAAAGGTGAGGATAATATGTATAAATATTTAGATAAAGTGGATTCTCCTACGGACGTAAAAAAAATGACTACAGAAGAAATGGATTTGCTAGCTAAAGATATAAGAAAATTTTTAGTAAGATCTGTTTCTCAAACAGGTGGACATTTAGCTTCAAATTTAGGTGTGGTAGAATTAACTTTAGCTCTACACAAAGTGTTTGATAGTCCAAAAGATAAAATCGTATGGGATGTAGGTCATCAATCTTATGTACATAAAATGATTACAGGAAGAAAAGAAGACTTTGTATCCTTAAGACAATATAATGGACTAAGTGGATTTCCAAAGGAGAGCGAAAGTCCTCATGACATATTTGACACAGGGCACAGCAGTACTTCTATTTCAATAGCACAAGGACTTGCATGTGCTAGAGATATAAAAGGAGAAGAGGATAGTGTAATAGCGGTAATAGGTGATGGTTCTATTACTGGTGGTATGGCCTTAGAGGCATTAAATCATCTAGGTTATACTGGTACAGATATGATAGTTATACTTAATGACAATGAAATGTCTATAGATAAAAATGTTGGAGGAATGTCTAGATATCTATCTAGTATAATAAGGAATTCAACTGTGAATAAAGTAAAAGATGAAGTAGAAAAAATACTAAATATTACACCAGCAGGAAATTTAATATCTAAAACTGCGAATAAAGTAAAAGATAGTATTATTAGTTCATTTGTACCTCAAGAAGGTGAGTTTTTTGACTCAATAGGTATTAAGTATTATGGACCAATAGATGGTCACAATATAAATGAACTAATAGGAACATTAAAAAAAGCAAAAGAAGTAAAAGGACCCAAATTACTACATGTAATAACTAAAAAAGGTAAAGGGTATAGATATGCAGAAGAGCAGCCTGAAAAATATCATAGTGTATCTAAATTTGATGTAAAAGTAGGAACACAATCTTCAGGAACTGCATCTATATCTCAAAAAGTAGGTGAGAAACTTACTTTAATGGCAGATAATGACGATAGAATTGTAGCAATAACTGCAGCTATGCCATCTGGAACCGGTCTAAATATATTTGAAAAAATGCATCCAAACAGACATTATGATGTAGGCATAGCAGAACAGCATGCAACAACATTTGCCGCGGGTCTTGCAAAAAATGGAATGAAGCCATATTTTGCAGTGTATTCATCGTTTTTACAAAGAGGATATGACCAAGTTGTGCATGATGTATGTATAACTCAAAAACCTGTAACCTTTCTTATAGATAGGGCTGGGATTGTTGGGAATGATGGCGAAACTCATCATGGTATGCTTGATTTAAGTTACTTAAACTGCATACCAAATATGACAGTAATGGCACCTAAAGATACTAAAGAGTTAGAGCTAATGATGGACTTATCATTAAGTATAAATGCTCCTGTAGCAATAAGATATCCAAGAGGAAACTGCTACTACTTAGAAATGGGAGATTATAGTCCTATAAAAGTAGGCAGTTATGAAATATTATCTCAAGGTGAAGATATAGTTGTATTAGCCATAGGTAATATGGTTAAACATGCAATAGAAGCTAAAGAAATAACTTTGAAAGTAAATATAAATCCTACTATAGTTAATGCGAGATTTTTAAAACCAATAGATGAAAATTTATTGGATGAATTATTCAAGACACACAAAAAGGTAATAACTATAGAAGACAATGTTAGTAGTGGAGGCTTTGGAAGTAGAATAAATCAATTTATAATAGACAATAATTATAATGTAGAAATTAAAAATATTGCTCTTCCAGATGAGTTTATAAAACATGGACAGGTAGATAAAATATATGAAGAAGTTGGATTATCACCAAATAAAATAGCGGACAAAATAAAAAGTTTATAAACGGGAAAGGTAAACATATGAAAAAAAGAATAGATGTATTATTAGTAGAGCAAGGTCATTTTGACAGTAGAGAAAGAGCTAAAAAAGCTATAATGGCAGGTCTTATATTTGTTAACAATCAAAGATGTGATAAAGCTGGTGTAGATGTAAATGAAGAAGCTAAAATAGAAGTAAAAGGAAATCCCATACCATATGTTAGTAGAGGAGGACTTAAACTTGAAAAAGCTATGAAGAACTTTGATTTAACTTTAGAAGGTAAGATTTGTATGGATATAGGATCATCTACAGGTGGATTTACAGACTGTATGCTTCAAAATGGAGCAAAAAAAGTATTTTCTATAGATGTTGGATATGGACAACTTGCTTGGAAATTAAGACAAGATGAAAGAGTTGTTTGTATGGAAAGAACCAATATAAGACACGTAACTATAGAGCAAACAAAAGAATTTGCAGATTTTGCATCAATAGATGTTTCATTTATATCTTTAAGATTAGTTTTACCAAAATGTAAAGAACTTATAATACCTAATGGAGAAGTGGTAGCATTAATAAAACCTCAATTTGAAGCAGGTAGAGAAAAGGTTGGGAAAAAGGGTGTAGTTAGAGAAAAATCTACACATATAGAAGTTATTGAAACTATATCAAACTTTGCAGTAGAAAATGGATTTGAAATATTAGGATTAGATTACTCTCCGATAAAGGGTCCAGAAGGAAACATAGAGTATTTAATTCATTTAAGAAATGGAAATGAAGGATATAAATTTGATAGAGAGTTACACGATGAAAAAATACAACAAGTGGTAGATAACTCTCATAACTTATAATAAAATTTTGATTTTACATTTAAATATATAAAAAAAGAGGGGGATTCAAATTGATCCTTGAGTTATATATGAAAAACTGTGCTTTAGTTGAAGAGTTAAGACTAAACATAGATGAAAATTTAAACATATTAACAGGTGAAACTGGTTCAGGTAAGTCTATAATAATAGATGCTTTAGGTTTATGTTTAGGCGGAAAATATGATAGATCATTTTTAAGAAAAGGAACAGAAAAAGGTTTAGTAGAATCTGTATTTTATTCAACTAGTGATAATTTAAAAAAAATATTAGAAAAGAATGATTTAGATTTAGATGAAGATAACCTATTAGTAATAACTAGAGTAATATACTTAGATGGCAAAAGTGTAGCTAGAGTAAATGGAAGAACAGTAAAAATGAGTGTCTTAAAAGAAATAGCTGCAACATTAATTGATGTGCATGGTCAACATCAAAATCAAGCTTTATTCAATAAAGAAACTCATCTAGAGTTTTTAGATTTATTTGGAGAAGTAGAATTAGAAAAGTTCAAAATGGATTACAAAGCTGTATATGATAAATATAGTGAAATTAAAAGAGTGTTAAATATTTTAACTGAAAATAAAGACGATATGCAGATTCAAAGAGAGATTGATTTGTTAAAATTCCAAATGAATGAAATTGAAGCTGCTAACTTAAATACTGAAGAGTATGAAGAATTATTAAAACAAAGAGATGTTTATAGAAATAGTGAAAAAATATATAGTAATCTAAATTCTTGCTATAGTAATTTATATGATGGTTCTATGAATGCAGTTGATTTGATTGGGAATGGGGTTAAGGAACTTAGCTCTATATCTCAGTATGATAAGGTTTTAAGTGACTACAATAATGAAATAGAAAGAATAATGTATGAACTTCAAGATATATCTAGAGACATTAGAAACTACAAAGAAAATATAGAATTTGAACCTTATGAGCTTGAGCAAATAGAGTCTAGAGTAGATGAAATTAATAACTTAAGACGAAAATATGGTGACTCTATAGATGACATACATAAATATTATAAAAAAATTAAAGCTAGGTTAGATGAAATCTTGAATAGAGACGAAAAAGTGGAAGAATTAAAATTAGAAATGTCTAAGCTTGAACAAACTCTTTCGACTAAAGCGAGTATTCTTACAGAAGTTAGATTAAAAGTAGCTAATAGGCTAGAGGAAGTGCTACTTGTAGAGTTAAAAAGCTTAAATATGAAAAATGTCGTATTTAAGGTTAATTTTGAGGAATGCAATTTTACACCTAGTGGAAAAGATGATATAGAATTTATGATATCTTTTAACTTAGGAGAAGATATTAAACCTATTTACAAAGTAGCATCTGGTGGAGAAATGTCTAGATTTATGCTTGCGTTTAAAACTATACTAGCGGATATAGATGGAATAGACACATTAGTATTTGATGAAATAGACACAGGAATAAGTGGAATTGCAGCACAAATAGTTGGAGAAAAACTTAGTAATATAGGTAAGAAAAAACAGATAATTTGTATAACCCACTTACCGCAAATAGCGGCAAATGCAGATACACATTATTGTATAGAAAAAAGTACTTCTCATGAGAGAACATTTACTACTATAAATAAGTTAAATCATGAACAAAAAAGAGATGAGATAGCTAGACTTATATCAGGAAGTAATATTACAGAGAAAACAATGGAACATGCAAGTGAAATAATTCAATTAGCAAAAAGAAGCCACTAAGGCTTCTTTTTTTTGCGCAAGGGCAGAGCAGTTGGGGACATGAAGTATTTCGTCGACAGGTCGCTTAAGCGAAGTGAATTTTTGAATAAATGCATTGATAAAATTGGAATAAAATGAATAAATTTCTTAATATAAAGGAATTATAAATAGATAATTATGTATATGGGGAGATGATAAAATGAATCATAAAGTTACAAAAAACAACCTTAAAAAGATTGTATTATTAAGTCTTATAATAGGATTTGTAGGTATAACAATTTGCAATATACAAGCAAATAATAATTTTAGTTCAGAAAAAAATAATATAACTAGTCAGACCAAATATGTTTACCCACTTGGTAACGTAATTGGAATCAAAGCAAATACAGATGGAGTATTAGTTGTTGGATATGAAGATGATGTAGAATATATTGGTGGAATAAAAGTAGGAGACAATATAACGAAAATAAATAACCAAGAGATTAAAAGTATTGATGATGTAAGCAAAATTTTAAATAAAGTAACTGCTGATAAAGCAAAAGTTACATTTGAGAGAGAAGGTAAATATAAAACTGAAAATATAACTATAAAAGGTGATGGAGAAAGTAAGAAATTGGGTTTGTGGGTTAGAAATAAAATATCTGGAATTGGAACTATAACTTTTTATGATCCAAAAACATGTCAATTTAATGCAATAGGACATGCTATTACAGATGTTGACACTAATAAGTTACTAAAAATAAAGAAAGGCTATATATACCACCCAGAAAAATTTAAAATTATAAAAGGAAATAAAAATAATGCTGGAAAAATAGAAGGTGAATTTAACAATAATAGGGCAATAGGAGAATTTTTAAATAATTCTAACTTTGGAATAAGTGGAAAAATGTTAGGTGAAAAGAAAATAGATGTACAATTAATAGAAGTAGGCAATAGAAAAGATGTAAAATTAGGAAAAGCATACATCTTATTTGAGGATAAAAATAGAAATATAACAAGTTATGAAGCGAAAATAAAAAATATAGCGACAGAAGAAAAAACTACAAAAAATTTTACAATAGAAGTAACTGATAAGGAATTAATTGAATATACAGGAGGTATTGTTCAAGGTATGAGTGGTGCACCAATAGTACAAAATAATAAAATAATTGGCGCAATAACCCATGTTTTTAAGGATGACTACAAAAAAGGTTATGGTATTTTTATAGATGAGATGATAGAATTAGATAAGACGTATTAAAATTTAATCATAAATATTAAAATTTTTAATACCTTGAAGGAATATAATTTTAGTGTGTCGAATAAGCTTTAGTAAAGAAGTTTATACCAGAATAGATATAAAAAAATAAAATGTTTTATTAGTGGGGGGAATCTTAGTGAACGAAAAAATAAAAATAGTTTTGGCAGATGATAATAGAGATTTTTGTCAAGTGCTAAAAGAGTACTTATCAAATGAGAATGACATAGAAATACTAGGTATTGCAAAAGATGGAATTGAAGCGCTAGATTTAGTTAAAAAGACACAACCAGACTTATTAGTACTAGATGTAATAATGCCTCATCTTGACGGTTTAGGAGTTATAGAAAAATTAAATGCGATGAATATACCTAAAATGCCTAAAATAATAATTTTATCAGCAGTAGGACAAGATAAAATTACACAAACAGCAATTAATTTAGGTGCAGATTATTATATAGTTAAGCCGTTTGATTTTGTCATATTTATAAACAGAATAAGAGAATTAGTTTCAAATAGAACTGGACATATGGAAACAAGGTCAAGTATGCATAGCGATATACAAATGACAAGAAATAGTTTTGTAAAAAATGTTGGAAATATAGAAACTGAAATTACAAATATAATACATGAAATAGGGGTGCCAGCTCATATAAAAGGATATTTATACCTAAGAGAAGCTATAAAAATGGTTATAGAAAATGTAGAACTTTTAGGTGCAGTAACTAAGGAATTATATCCAAGTATAGCTAAGAAGTTTAACACTACTCCGAGTAGAGTTGAAAGAGCTATAAGACATGCAATAGAAGTTGCATGGAGCAGAGGGAAAGTTGATACTATAAACCAACTATTTGGATATACAGTTCATAATACAAAAGGAAAACCTACTAACTCAGAATTTATAGCTATGATAGCTGACAAATTAAGATTAGAACATAGTATGGTTAAATAATATTTAAGTTAGCAAAGTCTTCTCATAAACAAGAAGGCTTTATTTTTTGTTTAATATAATATATTATCTATAAATATACAAACTTACATGTTTATAGAAGGAGAAAAATATGAAAATAAACATTCCTAAAGATGTTAAACTTATAATTGATAAAATATATGAAAATGGATATGAAGCTTTCATAGTAGGAGGTTGTGTTAGAGATTCTCTATTAGATAGAATACCTAATGATTACGATATTACTACAAACGCTACTCCAAATGAAATAATAAATATATTTAAAGAATATAAAGTTATAGATAATGGAATAAAACATGGAACCGTTGGAATTATAATTGATGCAGAAATCTATGAAATTACTACATATAGAATAGAAAAAGAATACGAAGATAATAGAAGACCTAAAGCAGTAGAGTTTACATCTAGTATAGAAGAAGATTTAAGAAGAAGAGATTTTACAATAAATTCAATAGCATACAATGATAGGCTAGGTATTATAGATAAGTTTAATGGAATTGAAGATTTAAAAAATAGAATAATTAAAACTGTAGGCAATCCAGATGAAAGATTTATAGAGGATGGCTTAAGAATGATGAGAGCCATTAGATTTAGTAGTCAACTAAATTTCAAAATAGAAAAAAACACTTTAAAAAGTATATATAAAAATGTAGATATTATTAAAAATATAAGTTTAGAGAGAATAAGTGATGAATTTACAAAAAGTTTACTTAGTAATCACCCAGAAAACATAGAACTTTTGTATAAAACAAAAATATTTGAAAAATTAAATATTCATAATTACTTAAATAGTTGCAGTGTAGATAAAAATAATATGACAATATTAAGAGAATGTGCTTGTACATTAGAGGAAAGACTACTAATGTTGGAGTATTTAGTTATTTATAGAAAGTTAAAAAATATAGAAGAACATGAAAAAAATAAATATTATAAAGATAATATGTTAAATAAAAGTGTTGTAAATAAATTAAAATATCCCAAAAAATTAACTAATAATTGCAATATATTGATAGAATATATGATTTTAGAAGTAGATAATTTAGAGAAAATAAAAATAAAAAGGATTTT